>JAKAZT010000042.1 GCA_021815695.1 Pseudomonadota bacterium | reverse complement strand
GGCATCCGCGCCTCATCGCCCGAAGGATCCTTCGGGCTCCGCCCTCAGGATGACACCGGGGGGCGTGCCGAGCGCCTTGGCATGCCGAAGGCCTTGTTATGCCGAAAGCCTGTCGTGCCGAAGGCCTCGTCATGCCAAAAGTCTTGTCATCCTGAGCGCAGCGAAGGATCTGGCCTGCGGGGGCATCCTGGCCGGCCATCGCGCCATCCCGGCCGACCATGCAGCGGGGGTGCGCGTCGCCCTCTACCGTGCGGGCATCCGCGCCTCATCGCCGGGAAGATCCTTCGCGTTGCTCAGGATGACACCGGAAGTGGTGCCGGCAAGAGGATGGCAAAGGGACCGCCAGAGGACGACAAGGGCACGGCAAAGGGGGCACGGCAAAGGGACGGCAAGGGGGCACGGCAAGGGAGCACGACAACGGAACGACAGGGGACGACGAGGGGGCGACGAGGGGACGACAGGGGCGGCAAGGGGACGGCGAGCGGGGTCCGACGACTACAATCGCGGGATGGATGTCTCGCATTTGCTCGACGCGCTCAATCCGGCCCAGCGCGAGGCGGTCAGCGCGCCGCCCGGCCCGTTGCTGGTGCTGGCCGGCGCCGGTTCCGGCAAGACCCGCGTGCTCACCCACCGCATCGCCTGGCTGACCGAGGTCGAGCGCGTGCCGCCGTGGGCGATCCTCGCGGTGACGTTCACCAACAAGGCCGCCGGCGAGATGCGCGGCCGCCTCGACGGCCTGCTGCCGCGCGGGCTGTCGGGCCTGACGGTCGGCACCTTCCACGGCATCGCCCATCGTCTGCTGCGCCGGCACTGGCGCGAGGCGCGGCTGCCGGAGACGTTCCAGATTCTCGACGCCGACGACCAGCAACGGCTGGTCAAGCGCGTGATCGCCGGGCTCGGCCTCGACGAGGCGCGCTTCCCGCCGCGCCAGGCGGCGTGGACCATCAACGGCTGGAAGGACGAGGGCCGGCGCCCGGCGACGATCGAGCACCGCGACCATCCGGCCACGCGCACGCTGGTGGACATCTACGGCGCCTACGAGGATGCCTGCCGGCGCGCCGGGCTGGTCGATTTCGCCGAGCTGCTGCTGCGCGCGCACGAACTGATGCTGGGCGACGCCGCGCTGCTGGCGCACTACCGCGAACGCTGGCGGCACCTGCTGATCGACGAGTTTCAGGACACCAACGCGCTGCAGTACGCCTGGGTGCGCGTGCTCGCCGGCCAGACCGGCAGCGTGTTCGTGGTCGGCGACGACGATCAGGCGATCTACGGCTGGCGCGGCGCGCGGGTCGAGAACGTGCAGCACTTCCTGCGCGACTATCCCGGCGCGCGCACGCTCAAGCTGGAGCAGAACTACCGCTCCAGCGCGATCATCCTCGAAGCCGCCAACGCGGTCATCGCGCGCAACGGCGGCCGCCTGGGCAAGCAGTTGTGGACCGCCGGCGCGCCCGGCGAACGCATCGCCCTGTACACCGCCTACAACGAGCAGGACGAGGCGCGCTTCGTGATCGAGCGCATCCGCGAGTCGGCGGACGCCGGCGCCCGGCTGAGCGATCACGCGATCCTGTACCGCTCCAACGCGCAGTCGCGCACCTTCGAGGAGCAACTGGTCCAGCGCGGCATGCCCTATCGCGTGTACGGCGGCCAGCGTTTCTTCGAGCGCGCCGAGATCAAGGACGCGCTGGCCTACCTGCGCCTGGCCGCCAACCGCCACGACGACGCCGCCTTCGAACGCGCGGTCAACACGCCGCCGCGCGGCATCGGCGACCGCACGCTGGACACGCTGCGCCGGCGCGCGCGCGCCGGCGACGTGTCGCTGTGGGAAGCAACGCTGGGCGAGCTGACGGCGGCCGAACTGGCCGGGCGCGCGAAGAATGCGCTGAAGGCGTTTCTGCTGCTGATCGATGGCATGGCGCGGGATTTCGCCGGGCGGAGTGATGGAGAGCCGGGGACTGGAGAGTCGGGACCGGGGAATAATCAAGAGCTGGGGCTCGAAGAATCGGGACCGGGGACCCGGGACCCGGGACCCGGGAACAACCAAGAGCTGGGGCTCGAAGAGTCGGGGCCCGGCTTTTCGGGTCCCGGCTCTTCAGATCCCGGCCTTTCGCTGTCCGAACAGGTCGAGCACGCGCTCGCGGTCAGCGGCCTGCGCGCGTTCTACGAGAAGGACAGTCGCGGCAACGCCGAGTCGCGCGTGGAAAATCTCGACGAACTGGTCAACGTCGCCGCGCGCTTCGAGCGGACGCCGGACGATCTCGAGGCCGGGCTCGGCGAACTCGCGGCCTTTCTCGCCCACGCCGCGCTGGAGGCCGGCGAGGCGCAGGGCGAGCGCGGGGACGACTGCGTGCAGCTGATGACCCTGCACTCGGCCAAGGGCCTGGAGTTTCCGGTGGTGTTCCTGGTCGGCCTCGAGGAAGGCCTGTTCCCCAGCCAGCGTTCCACCGAGGAGGAAGGCCGGCTCGAGGAAGAGCGCCGGCTGGCCTACGTCGGCATCACCCGCGCCGAGCGCCGGCTGGTGCTGACCTGCGCCGAATCGCGGCGACTGCACGGTGCGGAAATGCTGGCGCGGCCGTCGCGCTTTCTGGGCGAGATCCCCGCCGCGCTGATCGACGAGGTACGGCCGCGAGTGCAGGTCAGCCGCCCCGTGTACGCGGGCCGGCCGACCGGTGCATCGGCGATGCTCGAGGAGGAGCACCCGCTGCGGCTGGGCCAGCGTGTGCGCCACCCCAGCTTCGGCGAGGGCGTGGTGGTCAGTGCCGAGGGTTCCGGCGCGCACACCCGCGTGCAGGTCAACTTCGCCGACGCCGGCGCCAAGTGGCTGGTGCTGGCCTACGCCAATCTCGCGGCGCTGTGAATACCGCAACGCGGTGAACACCGCGGCGCGGTCACGCCCACGCGTGCAAGTCAACTTCGCCGAAGCCGGCGCCAAGTGGCTGGTGCTGGCTTACGCCAATCTCGCGGCGCTGTGAATGCCGCAACGCGGTGAACGCCGCGGCGCGGCCACGCCACCGCGTGCTGCCGGGACATCCCTACGCCAGCCCCGCGGCCGCGCGAACGCTGCGGCGCCAGGACCTCGCGCGCAAACCACGCGCGAACACCGCGGCGACCAGGTCGCGCGGGCGCGCACCCTTGCTGAGATAGTCGTCGCCGAGCACGCTCAGCAGTCCGCCGCGCGCGGATTCATCGACGTTGCCGGAGAAAAACAGGATCTGCGTGCCGCCGCCGTCGGGCCGCGCGCGGATGCGGTCGCAGACGTCCACGCCGTCGCATCCCGGCATCATGAAATCGAGGACCACGACATCCGGGCGCAGCTTGTCGAGCTGGGCAATCGCCATGTCGGCGTCGATGAAGGCGTGGCAGTCGATGCCCGCGGATTCGAGGATCTTCTTGACGCAGAACGACGTGCCGAAGTCGTCATCGACGATCATCACCCGGACCGGCTCGGCACCGAGCAGGGCGCTGCCGGCGGCGAGATCGGCGGCGACCGCCGCGACGTCGCCGGCGTGATCGTCGACGAACGCCATGCCGAGGGCCAGCACGTCGACGCGCCGCTCGCGGTCGGCATGCGCGGTCAGCGCGAACAGCGGTGCCGACCGCGCGCGACAGAGGTCGCGCCAGCGCGAGGCGAGCGGCGTCAGCCCGGACTCGCTGCGGCAATCGAGCAGGGCGCCATCCAGTGTTCCCGGCTCGCGACCGAGCGCGGCGAGATCGTCATCGCGGTGCGCCAGGGTGATGCCGTGAGCGCGCAGTGCGGCATCCAGCCGCGCGCCGAGCGCGGCATCGGCGGACACGAACGCGACGGTTCGGGCCGGCGCCACCGCGATCGCGGGAGCCGCCGGCACGCTCGGCAACAGGGCCACCAGGCCCTCGTCAAAGAATTGTTCGACCACGTCGGTATGCATGACTGCCCTCGTCGCCGTGCCATGCGGGTCACGGCCGCATCGGTTGCGCGTTGCCGTCGCGGGCGGCGCGGCGCCGCCTCCGAGGCAGCATCAGTCTGCGCAAGGCGCGCCGGCTCAACCGTGAGCGGTCTCACGCGGGCAGGCCCGCAGTGTCAACGAATGTCACGCCGCGGCGGCCGCCGGCGGCGGCGCTCAACGTGGCGCGGGCGATCCTCCGGGCAGGCGCGGCACGCCCAGTTCGCTGCGTTCCTCGACCGCGATCGGCCGCGTGTCCATGCGCCCGCCGCGGCCCGCCAGGGCATCGGTGCTCTCGCCGCGCGCCAGGCGCAAGGCGTTGCGGTAACAGGTGGCGGCGCGCGCCACGTCGCCCTGTCCGCCGTGCGCATCGCCGAGCGACTCCCACGCCAGGCTCGAGGGCTCCAGCGCCACCGCACGCTCCAGCCAGTCGCGCGCACGCGACCACTGCTGCTGGCGTACCGCCATGCGCCCCAGCGCGATCAGCAGCGCGGCGTCGTTGGGATGCGTCTCCAGCCATTGCTCGGCGCGACGGCGGCGCGCGTCGAGCGTGCCGTCATCGAGGTCGGCATAGGCCAGAACCAGCGCCGGCGACCAGTCGCTGGCCAGCGCCGTCTCGATCTCGTCCTGCGCCGCAAGACCGGCGCCGCAGACGGCGGCCCGGCGCGCATAGGCCGCCACCACGCCGGGTGCGTAGCGCTGGCCGCGCGCGAGACCGGCCCACAACGCATTCAGCGCCGCCGCGCCCGAGGCATCCTCCAGCGCAGCCGCCAGCACCCGCGCCTCGAATGCGGCGTAGGCGCGCGGACTGAGCGCGCCGCTGGCGCGCAGCGGATCCAGTGCGGCACGGGCCCGATCGATGCGACCGGCGGCGAGTGCGGCCTCGGCCAGTTCCATCCAGCCGGCCGGCGCCAGACGCTGGGTCTCGGCTTCCGGCACCAGCAACGCCAGCGCCTCCTGGGCACGACCCTCGCGCCGCAGCACGCGGGCGCGCAGCACGCGCGCCGCGCGCGGCGCATGCTGGGTGGCCTCGTCCAGCGCCTCCAGCGCGCGCTCGGGCTCGCCGCGTCGCCAGGCGGCCTCGGCCTCGACCAGCAACGCGACCGCGCGCAGCGGCGGGTAGCGCGCGGCACGTGCCAGCGCGCGCTCGGCCTCGCCGTGGCGACCCTCGATCAGGGCGATCAGGCCCTCGGAGAAACGCTTGCGGCTGATCCGCCGATGGCGCCGCGACAGCGCGCCGAACGGCCAGCGCAGCGCGCGCCAGAGCACGGTCAGCAGCGCCCAGCCCAGCAGCACCAGCGCGGCGCCGGCGATCACCGTGGTCTCGAGCTGCCAGCCGCGCCAGCGCAGCAGCACGTAGCCCGGATCGCTGGCCAGCCAGTGCCAGCCGAGCGCCGCCGCCAGCGCCAGCAGCAACAGCAGCAGCAGCCAGCGCCAGGCGCTCATCGCGCGCGCCGTTTGGCCGGTAGCGTCGCCGGCACGGCGGGCTTGAGCGCGTGGGTCGCGCGCAGGCTGCGCAGCTGCACCAGCGCGGCGTCGAGATCGGGCGCGGCGACGGGCTGCGATTGCGCGAGCAGTCGCGTCAGATCCGCCGCCGCGGCCCGCACTTCGCTGGCGCCGGGATCGAAGCGCAGCGTCAACAGCGTGCGCGCGTCCAGCAGCGCGGCGCGGTAGCCGTCGTTGTCCCAGGCCAGCAGCGCCGACTGCGCCTGCGCCAGATCCAGCATCAGCAGCTCGCGCGCCAGGCCGGCGCTGGCGGCGGCGAGCGGCGCATGCGCGCTGCGCCGGATGCGCACCAGACCCGACAGCGCGGCAGCGATGCGCGCCAGCACGCCCTGCGGCGCTGCGGTCGGCGCGTCATCATCGCGACGGATCGGCAGCATCGGCGCCTGCGCGCGCAGACGGCCGAGCGTCGCCAGATCCGCCGCGCGTGCCGGCAGCCGGAGCGCCAGCAGCGCCTGCTGTTGCGCCTCGACGGTCTGCGCGAGATCGGCATAGGCGGGATCGCTGACCGTCGCCAGCACCTGCCCCGCCAGCGTGGTCGCCTGCAGCGCGCCGGCCGCGTCATGAAACAGCAGGTAGCGCTCCCGGGCCATGCCCAGCAGCATCCCGACCTGATCGAGACGCAACGCATCGGCGGCGGCGAAGCGCTGCTCGGACAGGCTGGCGACGGCATCCTCGAGGCTGCGCGTGCGCAGGTCCAGGCCGAGCTGCTGCTCGCGCAGCGCGCGATTGGTGGCGTCGGCATCCTGCAGACGCTGACGCAGGCCGGCACGCTCCTGCTGCAGGCTGGCGAGAGCATCTTCGAGCGTCGCGACACGACCGGACAGCGCGCTCACCCCGGCCTGCGTCACGGCGCCGGCGCGGTGGTCCTGCCAGACGCGCCAGACCAGCACGGCAAGCAGTGCGGCCAGCAGCGCGCAGACGAACAGCAGCAGCCGGCTGCGCACGCCGCCGCGGACAAGCGGCGCCTTGCCCTCGGCGACATCGGGATCGGGATCGTTCATGCGCGAATGCTAGTGTCCCATCCCGCAAATAGCCACGTGCAGCGGGCATGGTCGCGGCTCAGTGCCGCGCATGCGCGGCGGCGGCGGCGGCCAGCAGATCGGGCGCCAGCGCGGAAGTCGCCACGCGCACGCGCATGCAGCCGGCCGCGCGCGCCGCCGCCGCCAGACGCTCGCTGCTGACGATCGCGGTGGCGCGCAGCAGGCGCGCCCACGCCGGCGCCGGCAGTGCGGCGCGCAGATGGTTCAGCGCCTCGCTGCTGGACAGCAGCAGGTACAGCGGATCGCGCGCGGCGGCGAGCGCGGCCAGATGGCGCGCATCGAGCCGTGCCGGCAGGCGCTGATACACCGCGACCTCGCGCAGCAGGGCGCCGCGCGCGAGCAGCTGCCGCTGCAGCAGGCCGCGCCCGCCGCCGGCGCCGACGACAGCGATCATGCGACCGCGCGGCGCATCCAGCGGCGCCAGTTCCAGCAGGCCTTCGCTGTCCTGGCGTCGCGGCACGCCGACATCGGCGACACCGTGACGCAGCAGCGCCCGCGCGGTGGCCTGACCGACCGCCAGCACGCGCGTCGCCGGCGCGGGCCGCAGCGGACCCAGGCGCGCGGCGAAGCGCACCGACGCCGGGCTGACGAACACCAGCGCCGCGCCGCGCAGCGCCGCGGCCAGCGCCGCACCCGCGGACGCGGCATCCGCGATGGCGCGCAGGCTGCTGCCCGGCAGCCGCAACGGCACGCCGCCGAGCCCGCGGACACGGCGCGCCAGCGCGGCGCCGTCACCCGCGGGGCGGGTGATCACGACATGGGCGCCCGCGAGCGGACGCTGGAGAGCAGCGCTCATCGGCTCATGCTAACCGTCCGGCGCGCCAGCGCCGAGCTTGTGGTCACCACGGCAGCCGTGCAGACTCGCGGCCATGCACACCTTCGCCAGTCCGACCGCCCGCCTGCAAACCTACCTGCACAGCCACATCCCGCTCGCCGCCACCATGCAGGTGCGCGTGGACGCGCACACGCCGCAGCAGTCGCTGGTGCTGGCCGCGCCGCTGGCGCCGAATGTCAACGACAAGGGCTGCGCCTTCGGCGGCAGCCTGGCCTCGCTGATGACGCTGGCCGGCTGGGGTCTGATCGAGCTGGCGCTGCAGGCGCAGGGCGAGGATTGCGACGTCTACGTCCAGGATTCCACCCTGCGCTATCTGGCCCCGGTCTGGGGCGACCTGCGCGCCGCGTCGCGCCTGGGCGACGGCGAGGACTGGCAGACGTTTTTCGCCCAGCTGGCCGCGCGCGGCCGGGGTCGGCTGACGACACTGATCGAGGTGCACGACGGGGCCGGCACCGCCGCCTGCAGCATGAGCGCGCGCTTCGTCGCCAAGCGCCGTGTCGCCGCGGATACCACGTCGGCTTCCGCCGCATGATCCGCCACGAGCCGCGGCCTCGGCGTCCTGCGGTCGTGCTCGGCCTGCTTGCCGCCGTGCTGCTGCTCGGCGGCTGCGCCAGCAATCGCCAGGCCAGCCAGCTGGAATCGACCGTCAGCGCCTACGGCGCCACCCTGCGCTGGGGTGATTTCGAGTCCGCGCTGGCCTTCGTCGATCCCAAGGTGCTCGCGAAGCACCCGATGACCCGGTTCGACATGGCCCGCTACGCGCAGGTGCGCGTCAGCACCTACGACACCCAGGGCGTGCTGCCGTCGCCGCCGGGGGAATTCCGCCAGATCGTCGCCATCGGCCTGATCAACCGCAACACGCAGGTCGAGCGCGGCATCATCGACCACCAGACCTGGCGCTACGACGCCAAGGCGCAGAAATGGTGGCTGGAATCGGGACTGCCGGACATCACCCAGGGCGAGTAGGCGCGTCCGCGCGACGAGCGCGCGACGCGGGCGCCGAGCGAATCGCGGAACTTCACCGCCCCGGCGTGATCTGTGCTCCATCCCCGCACGCCGAGTCCATCCCATGCGCATCCGTCTGCTTCCGCTCGCCCTCGCCACCGCGCTGCTGCCGCTGGCCGCCGTCGCCGCCGAACCCGCCAGCGCGAAACCGGCCGCCACGGCCCGGGCCGACGCTTACTGGCGCACCGCGCACACGGTCACGACCGAAGGCGGGGTGACGATCGGCGGCCGGCACATCGCCTATACCGCCGACGCCGGCACGCTGATCCTGCACGACAAGCAGGGCAGGCCCACCGGCGAGATGTTCTACGTCGCCTACTTCAAGCGCGGCGCGGACCCGGCGCGGCGCCCGATCGCGTTCCTCTACAACGGCGGCCCGGGTTCGTCCTCGGTCTGGCTGCACATGGGCGGCTTCGGTCCGGTGCGCGTGGTCACCGACAGCCACAGCCACACGCCGCCGGCGCCGTACACGCTGGTCAACAACGCCGACAGCCTGCTCGATGCCAGCGATCTGGTGTTCGTCGATGCCATGGGCACCGGCTTCAGCCGCATCCTCGACAAGCAGCAGGGTGGCGTCGGCACGCCCAAGATGTTCTACGGCGTCGATCCCGATGGCCAGGCCTACGCCCAGTTCATCACCACGTTCCTGTCCCATTACGGCCGCTGGAACTCGCCCAAGTACCTGATCGGCGAAAGCTACGGCACCACCCGCTCGGCGGTGCTGGCCAACATCCTCGAGCAGCAGGACAACATCGACCTCAACGGCGTCGTGCTGCTGTCGACCATTCTCAACTTCGATACCGCGATCGACACGCCCAACCTCAATCCCGGCATCAATCTGACCTACGCGCTGGGCCTGCCCACCTACGCCGCCACCGCCTGGTACCACAAGGCGCTGAGCCACGCGCCGGCCACCCTGCACCCGTGGCTGGACCAGGTGCAGAGCTGGGCGATGGGACCGTATCTGCAGGCCCTCGATCAGGGCAGCGCGCTGCCGCCGGCGCAGGAGCAGCAGATCGCCGCGCAGATGGCGCAGTACACCGGCCTGCCCGAGAGCTACCTGCTCAAGGCCGACCTGCGCGTGACCGGCCCGGAATTCGAGCAGACCCTGCTGCTGCCGCGCGGCGAGACCGGCGGGCGCCTGGACGCGCGCTTCTCCGGCCCGACCATGGATCCGCTGGCGGAGGCAGCGGCCTACGATCCTCAGAGCGCGGCGATCAGCTCCGCCTACACCGCGGCGTTCAACGACTACGTGCGCAAGACGCTGAAGTTCGGCGGCGACCACAACTACAAGACGGTCGCCGACAGCGTGGGCAACGACTGGGTCTTCAGCCACACCCTGCCGGGGCAGACGACACCCGTCGCGTTCGTCGGCACCAACGTGCTGCCCGACCTGGCCGCGGCGATGAGCTACAACCCCGACCTGAAGGTGATGGTCAACGCCGGCTACTACGATCTGGCCACCCCGTACTACGCCGCGGTGTACCAGATGCAGCAGTTGCCGATGCAGGCCCGGCTGCAGAAGAACATCGAGTACCGGTTCTATCACACCGGGCACATGATCTACGTGCGGCCCGCGGACCTCGCCACGCTGCACGCCAACATCGCGTCCTTCATTCGCGCCAGCGACCGCGAGCCGGCTGCGGCGAAGTAGCCGCTCAGCCCGTCTCGCGGCCCAGCGCCGCCAGCAGCCCGCGCAGCAGCAGCGCGGGCGCCGGCGGACAACCGGGAATGCGCACGTCCACCGGCAGCACGCTGTCCACCGCGCCGAGGCTGGCGTAGGACGCGCCGAACTCGCCGCCGTCGCAGGCGCAGGCGCCGGCGGCGATCACCAGTCCGGGCCGGGCCATCGCCGCGTGCGCGCGCAGCAGCGCCTCCTGCATGTGCCGGCTGACCACGCCGGTGACCAGCAGCGCGTCGGCATGGCGCGGCGAGGCGACGAAGCGGATGCCGAAGCGTTCGAGATCGTGATACGGATTGCCGAGCGCGTGGATCTCCAGCTCGCAGCCGTTGCAGGAACCGGCATCGACGTGGCGGATGGCGAAGCTGCCGGCGAAGCGCGCGCCCAGCGTGCGCCGTACTTCGATGCCCAGCGATTCGAGCGCGGCCGACGTGTCGAGCGGCTCGGTCAGGGTGCCGGTGGTGATCACGCGATGCAGGATGCGCAGCATGGCGGCCTCAGAGATCGCAGCCGGCGTAGGCGCCGTTGACGGATTTGTTGCACACCGGAAAGTCGGGAATGATGTTGCCCGGCAGCAGGCGCTCCAGCGCCGGCCAGGCGAACACGCCGGGATCGCGCGGGGCATAGCGCGCGACGCGGCCGTCGGCGCCGAAGCGCACGAACGCCAGGGTCTCGCCGCGCCAGCCTTCGACCAGACCCAGACCGCGCGCGCCGGCCGGCGGCGCCTCCCAGTGCGTGGACACCGGTCCCGGCGGCAGCGCCGCCAGCAGCGTGTCCATCAGTTCCAGCGCGACGCCGATCTCGTCCAGCCGCACGCGCATCCGCGCCGCCACGTCGCCGCTGTCGTAACGCGGCACGCGCACCGGCAAGCGGTCGTAAGGCGGATACGGCGCGTCGCGGCGCAGGTCGAAGGTCAGTCCCGACGCGCGCCCCAGATAACCCAGACAACCCAGCACCTGTGCGTCGGCGGCGCTGAGCACGCCGGTTCCGACCAGACGATCCTCGAGCGAGGGATGATCGAGCAGGATGGCAGTCAGCGGCGCCAGTTCGGCGCGCAGTCGCGCGTGATCCTGCAGCAGCGCCCGGGTGCCTTCGAGGTCGATGTCCGTGCGCACGCCGCCCGCGCACAGCGTATCCATCAGCAGGCGATGGCCGAAGCGCTCGGCGCTGCGCCGCTGCCAGCGTTCGCGCAGGGCGCCGAACTGCATCTGCGCGAAGCTGAAGCCGACGTCGCCGGCGATCGCGCCGACATCGCCCAGGTGATTGGCCACGCGCTCGCGCTCGGCCAGCAGGCCGCGCAGCGCCAGCGCGCGCGGCGGCACCGCGCAGCCGGCGGCGCGCTCGATCGCCATGCAGGCGGCCCAGGCATGCGCCACGGTCGAATCGCCGGACACCCGCGCGGCCAGTCGCAGCAGGCCGGCGGCGTCGCGGCCGACGGCGAGCTTTTCGACGCCGCGATGGGTGTAGCCCAGCCGCGTTTCCAGGGTCAGCGCCTGCTCGCCGACGGTGGCAAAGCGGAAATGCCCCGGCTCGATGGTGCCGGCATGGATCGGCCCGACGGCGACCTCGTGCACGGCGTCGCCGGCCATCCTGCGAAACGGGTAGCCGACGTCGGCGGGCGTTCGCGCCGGCGGCGCGCCGGCCAGCGGCTGCTCCGGCTGCAGCGGATGCGTCTCCGCGCGCCAGGCCTGATGGCGCAACCAGCGGCGCGTGTCGGGATGGCCCTCGAAGACAACGCCGAGCAGATCGTGGATGGCGCGCTCGGGGCGGTCGGCGGCGGCGAACACCGGCGTCAGGCTCGGCAGCCGCGGCGCGCGCGGATCGAGCACCGTCTGCGCCAGCACATAGGCTCCGCCCTGCTCGTACAGGACCCACGCGCGCCAGTGGTCCGGCTCGGGATCGACCCAGCACGCCGACCAGCGTGCGCCGAGACCGTGCGCGGCCGCGCCCAGCGCGGCCCAGTCGTCGGCAGCCACCGTGATCACCATCGCCGGCATCAGTCCGGACTCGGTGCGCGGCGTCAGCGCCACCGCCGGCAGGGCCGTGCGCAGACGCTCGGCGAAGGCCTGCGCCATCACAGCAGGTGCCTCCCGGTGATCAGCTGCGTGGCCTGGTCCAGCCAGTGCGCCAGCAGCCCCGGCAGGGCGATGCCGAGCAGCAGCACCAGCGCCAGTTGCAGGATCACCGGCAGCATGTTGGCGCGCACCGGGTACTGGCCCGGCGGCGCCGCGCCGAACACCATCGGCTGCACCGACCGGAACAATCCGGCGAAGGCCACCACCAGGCCGACCATCAGCGGAATCGTCAGCCACGGCCACGCGCGCATGGTTGCCGACAGCAGCAGGAACTCGCTGGTGAAGATGCCGAACGGCGGGAAGCCGGCGATCGCGGCGACGCCGATCAGCAGGCCCCAGCCGACCGCGGGCTGGGTGCGGATCAGGCCGCGGATGCGGTCGATGCGCTGGCTGCGGCTGATGTGGGTGGCGTGGCCGACGGTGATGAAGATCGCCGACTTGGTCAGCGCATGCACCAGCATGTGCAGCAGCGCGGCGAAGGTGGCCAGCGGGCCGCCGACGCCGAAGCCGAACGTCATCAGGCCCATGTGCTCGATCGACGAGTAACTGAAGAGTCGCTTGATGTCACGCCGGCGCTGCAGCGAAACCGCCGCCACCAGAAAGCTGACCAGACCGAAGCCCATCAGCAGGTGCCCGGCCAGCGCGGGCGCGGCGCTGTGGGCCAGCGCGGCGTCGGTCAGCATTTTCATGCGCACCACCGCGTACAGGGCGACGTTGAGCAGCAGGCCCGAGAGCACCGCCGACATCGGCGTCGGGCCTTCCGAATGCGCATCCGGCAACCAGCTGTGCAGCGGCACCAGGCCGACCTTGGTGCCGTAGCCGACCAGCAGGAACACGAAGGCCACGCTCATCACCCGCGGCTCCAGTTGCGGCGCGACCGCATACAGCGCGCTCCAGCTCAGGCCGTCGGCGGCGGCGTCCGGCAGCGCGTGCTGGGCGGCGAAGTACAGCGCCACGGTGCCAAACAGCGCCTGCGCGATGCCGACGCCGCAGAGGATGAAGTACTTCCACGCCGCCTCGATCGCCGCCGGCGTGCGGTACAGCGACACCAGCAGCACGGTCGCCAGCGTGGCGCCTTCCACCGCCACCCAGAGGATGCCGAGATTGTCGGTGGTCAGCGCCAGCAGCATGGTGAACAGGAAGCCCTGGTACATGCTGTGGTACAGGCGCAGGCCGCCGCGGCTGACGCGCTTTTCCTCATGCACGTAGCGCATGTAGGGGCGCGAGAAGATGGCCGTGGTCAGGCCGACGAAAGCCGTCAGCACCACCAGATAGACGCTCAGCGCATCGACGCGAAAGGAATCGCCGGCGACCGCACCGTGTGCCAGCACATCCGCGGCCAGCCCCAGCGCGCCGGCGAGACTCAGCGCGCACAGTGCCAGATTCAGCCAGCCGGCGACGCGCGCGCTGCGCAGGGCGCCGAGCAGCAGCATGCCGGCCAGCGGCGTGAACACCGTCAGCAGCAGCGCGATCACGGCGCGTCTCCGCGCGCGTCATCCTCGACCGGTTCGGCGAGCTGGCTGAGGCGGTCGATGTCCAGGGAGTCGATGCTGTTCTTGATCTGCAGGAAGAACACGCCGAACAGCACCATCGCCACCAGCACGTCGAAGGCCACGCCCAGCTCGACCACCAGCGGCATGCCGTGGGTGCTGGCGACCGCGGCGAGGAACAGGCCGTTCTCCATCGCCATGAAGCCCAGCACCTGCGCCACCGCCTGGCGCCGCACCACCATCATCAGCATGCCGAGCAGCACGATCGCCAGGCTGATGGCGATGACGTTGCGCGTGGCGCTGAGATCGAAGTGCGCCACCGGTTCGGCCACCCAGTCGCTGAACACCACGATGCCGGCGCCGGCCAGCAGGGTCAGCGCCGGATGCTGCAGCGGATCGGCCTGGCGCTCCAGCGCCAGCCGCCGCACCAGCCGGTGCAGCATCCACGGAATCAGCACCACCTTCAGCGCCAGCGTGATCAGCGCCGACACGTACAGATGCGCATCGCCGCTGGCGCGACCGGTCAGCGCCGCCACCGCCGCCACCAGCGCGCCCTGCCAGGCGAAGGTGTGGATCGCCGCCGTCAATCGCGTCTGCGCCAGCAGTGCGAAGGCGGTGAACAGCGCCATCGCGGCCAGCACCAGCACCGCCTGATCGAGCAGCGGCATCGCGGCGGGATTCACGTCGCGGCCTCCAGGATCACGTGGCTGAGCAGGCCGAGCAGGGCGAGCAGGAGGGCCAGGTTGAGGAACCCCGGCACGCGGAACAGGCGCATCTTGGCCAGCACCGTCTCGGCCAGCGCCAGCAGCGCGCCGAGCGCGCCCAGTTTCAGCGTCAGCGCCAGCGCCGCCCGGGCCAGCGCACCCGGCGCGAAGCCGGCGGCGATGCCCCACGGCAGGAACAGGTCCACGATCAGCGTCGCGAACAGCGCCAGCTTCAGCTGCGCCGCCCACTCCATCAGCGCCAGGTGGCGACCGCTGTATTCGAGCAGCATGCCCTCGTGGATCATGGTCAGTTCGAGATGGGTGGCGGGGTTGTCCACCGGAATGCGCCCGCATTCGGCGATCGCCACCAGCAGCAGCGCCGCCAGCGCGAACAGGTACGAGGGTCGCAGCACGAGGCCGGCGTTCAGCGTCATCTGCGCCATGCTGGCGAGGTTGGTGCTGTGCGCGGTCATCGCCAGGGTGAACACCACCAGCAGCAGGGCCGGTTCGGCGAAGGTGCTCACCAGCATCTCGCGCGAGGAACCCATGCCGCCGAACGGCGTCCCGGCATCGAGGCCGGCGAGCACCAGCAGGAAACGCGCGAGCCCGAGCAGACCGATCACCGCGATCGCGTCGGCCACCGCAGCGCTGGGCAGGCGCAGCGACAGCAGCGGCAGCGCGCCGGCGGCCACCAGCGTCGCGGCAAACACCAGATAGGGCGCGGCGCGAAACAGCGGCGACGCCGTGCGCGCCACCACCGCTTCCTTGGCAAACAGCTTGCGCAGATCGCGGTAGGGCTGCAGCAGCGGCGCACCGCGACGGTTCTGCAGGCGCGCCTTGACGCGGCGGATCCACGCCACCAGCAGCGGCGCGGCCGCCAGCAGCAGCAGCGGCTGCAGCAGCGCCGACAGCACATGCGCGAACGGGCTCAGGAAATGATCCACAGCAGCACCAGCAGGGTGATCAGCGACCAGGCGAGATAGCGCCGCACATGCCCGGTCTGGGCGCGGCGGGCGAAATCGGCGACGCGGTCCAGTCCGGCTCCGAGCGGCGCATACAGCCAGCCCCAGAGGCGATCGCGCACCGCCAGCCGGTACGACGCGGTCGCCGCGTCGGTGTCCTCGTCGAGCGCGTAGACCATCGCGAACACGCGCCGGATCGGCTGCGCGAAACCCGCCGCGGAGTACTGCATGCGCGGCGTCGGCGGCGCGTAGCCGCAGTCCCAGGGATCGGCCCGTCGCACCGGCGCCTGGCGCGACGGTCGCAACGCCCACACCAGCGACCCGCCGAGCAGCGCCAGCACCAGCAGGATCGGAACCGGCGCGTAGCTGGCCACGTCCGGCGCGATCGGCGTCAGCCACAGCCAGCCGCGGCTGCCGGCCTGATCCAGGCCGGCGCCGGTCAGCTGCCGGGCCGCCGATGCGAACAGGCCGACCACCGTGGCCGGCAGCAGGGCGGCCGCGGCGCAGGCCGCCACCAGCAGCGCCTGCGCCAGTCGCATCCCGACGCCGACCTCGTGGGCACGACGCACATGGCGCGTGCGCGCGCGACCCAGAAACGCGCTGCCGTAGGCGCGCACGAAGACGGCCGCGCCCAGCGCCGCGGTCAGCGCCAGCGCCGCCGCGGCCACCGGCACCAGGATGCGCAGCAGGCCGCTGCCCAGCTGCCATGCCTGCAGCGCCGCCTGGAAGGTCAGCCATTCCGAGACGAAGCCGTTCAGCGGCGGCAGCGCCGCCATGCCCATGCAGCCGATCAGGAAAAACAGCCCGGTGCGCGGCATGCGGCGCTGCAGGCCGCCCAGACGATCGAGGTCGCGCTCGTGCGCGCCGTGCAGAACGGCGCCGGCGCCGAGAAACAGCAGGCCTTTGAGCAGCGCGTGATTGAGCGACTGATACAGCGCCGCCATCAGCGCCAGCGCAGCCAGCGCGGGATGGCCGCTGCCGAGGAAGATCAGCGCCAGACCCAGCGCCAGGAACACGATGCCGAGATTCTCGATCGAGGAGTAAGCCAGCAGACGCTTGAGGTCGGTCTGCTGCAGCGCGAACAGCACGCCGGCCACCGCCGTCACGGCCCCGACCAGCACCAGGGTCACGCCCCAGCCCCACTGCGGCGGCCCGAGCAGTTCGAACACCACGCGCATGAAACCGTAGACCGCGACCTTGAGCATCACCGCCGACATCAGCGCCGAGATGTGCGAGGGCGCGGCCGGGTGCGCTTCCGGCAACCACAGATGCAGCGGCAGCAGCCCGGCCTTGGTGCCGAAACCCAGCAACGCCAGCGCGAACGCCACCGAGGCCCAGAGCGCATCGGGCGGATGCGCGCGCATGGCCGCAAACGCGAAACTGCCGCCGCTGGCAGCCAGCACGCCGAAGGCGAGCAGGATCGCCAGCCCGGCGATATGCGCCATCAGCAGATACAGAAAGGCGGCGCGACGATGCTCGGCGACCTCATGCTGGAACGTCACCAGAAAATACGACGCCAGCGACATCAGCTCCCACGCCACCATGAACAGGAACGCGTCGTCGGCCAGCAGCACGCCCAGCATGCCGGTCACGAACAGGCCGCTGAACACGCCCAGCGCCGCCAGCGAGTCGCGGCCGTTGCGAAACACGCGGGTGTAGCCCGGACCGTAGATCGCCACCGGCACCAGCACCGCGCCGAGGATCAGCAGGAACACGCCGCTCAGCGGATCCAGGCGCACATGCCACGGCAGCCACGGCAGGCCCAGCGGCAGGATCGCGGTCGTCGTGCTGTCGCCGGCGAGCGCCAGCA
>JAKAZT010000167.1 GCA_021815695.1 Pseudomonadota bacterium | reverse complement strand
AAACGGGCGCCTTGCGGCGCCCGTCGGGTGGATCGGTCGGGCGTCAACGCGTGCAGCCGGACGCCGGATCATCCGGTCCTCAGAAGCGGTACTCGGCCGAGACCGACCACAGGCCGGTGCTCAGATCGGTGCCGTTCTTCTTGGCGTCGTAGTAGTCGTAGTTCAGACCGACGCTGGTGTTGTTGCTGAAGTCGTAGCCGAAGCCGGCGCCGGCGTACCAGTCGTTGCCGTGACCGTTGAAGGCCACCGGCGTCGCCGACGGCGCGGTGTTGCGGCCGTTCCAGTGGAACAGGCCCGCGCGGCCGCTGACGTACCAGTTGCTGGTCAGGTTGACGTGGGCGTCGCCGCCCAGGGTCCAGCCGTGCAGGCTGGCGTCGGGCAGCACGCCGGCGTAGGGGCTGCGTACGCTGAAGCTGCCGAGGTAGCTGTAGCCGCCTTCGACGCCGAGCAGCACGCTCGGCGCGACCGCCCAGCGGTAGCCGCCGTCGAGCTGGTAGCCGATGTCGTGGGCCTTGTTGTAGGTGTGGCTGCGCAGGTCGGACTGGCCGACGCTGCCGTTGATGAAATAGCCACTGGCGTCGTCCGCGCGGGACACGGCCGGAAGGGCAAACAGACCTGCGAGGGCAAGGGCAGCAAACGTCTTGTTCATGATCTCGTTCTCCATCTTCATCAGGGAAGGACCGGCGCCCTGGGGGAGGCGCAGGCGGGCGGATTCTTGGGGGCGCTACCCCAGCAACAGCTGAATCCGTGTCGCGCTGCATCAGCTGGAGTTCATGCTGTTCATTTTCAATACCGCATGGTTCAGCAAATAGTCAGCCGCGCGGCACCGGGAACGATCGGCGACAATGCGCGCCTTGTCCTCGCCGGAGCCCCGCATGCCCAGCCGTCGTGAACTCGCCAACGCCATCCGCGCCCTGGCCATGGACGCCGTGGAGGCGGCGAATTCCGGCCATCCGGGCATGCCGATGGGCATGGCCGACATCGCCGAGGTGCTGTGGAACGACTTCCTCAGCCACAACCCGCGCAACCCGAAGTGGCCCAATCGCGACCGCTTCGTGCTCTCCAACGGCCATGGCTCGATGCTGCAGTACGCGCTGCTGCATCTGAGCGGCTACGACCTGTCGATCGGGCAGATCAAGCGCTTTCGTCAACTGCACTCCAAGACCGCCGGTCACCCCGAGGCCGGCGAGACGCCCGGCGTGGAGACCACCACGGGGCCGCTGGGTCAGGGGCTGGCCAATGCGGTCGGCATGGCGCTGGCGGAAAAGCTGCTGGCACGCCGCTACAACCGCGACGGTTTCACCATCGTCGATCACTGCACCTACGTCTTCGTCGGCGACGGCTGCCTGATGGAAGGCATCTCGCACGAGGCGGCCTCGCTGGCCGGCACGCTCAAGCTGGGCAAGCTGATCGCCTTCTACGACGACAACGGCATCTCGATCGACGGCGAGGTCCGCGGCTGGTTCACCGACGACACGCCCAGGCGTTTCGAGGCCTACGGCTGGGAGGTGCTGCGCGACGTCGATGGCCACAATCCCGAGGCGATCAAGGCCGCCATCGTCTCGGCCGGCCTCGATCCGGAACGCCCCACGCTGATCTGCTGCAAGACGATCATCGGCTTCGGCGCGCCTCGCAAGCAGGGCAAGGAAAGCGCGCACGGTTCGGCGCTGGGCAGGGACGAGGTCGCCGCCGCGCGCTTGCAGCTCGGCTGGACGCACGCGCCGTTCGTGATCCCCGATGCGATCTACGATGCATGGAACGCCGAGGCACGCGGCGCCGAGCGCGAGACGACATGGAACGCGCTGTTCGCGCGCTACGCGCAGGCGCACCCGGAGCCGGCCGCCGAGTTCGAGCGGCGCATGGCCGGCGAGCTGCCCGCGGCCTGGGCGGCGCACGCCGAGGCCACGATCCGCAAACTGCAGGCCGAAGGCCCGGCGGTGGCTTCGCGCAAGGCCTCGCAGATGGCGATCGACGCTTTCGCGCCGCTGCTGCCCGAGCTGATCGGCGGCTCGGCCGATCTGGCCGGTTCCAACCTGACGCTGTGGAAGGGCGCACGCGACGTCAACGTGCCGGACGCCGCGGGCAATTACATCTACTACGGCGTGCGCGAGTTCGGCATGAGCGCGATCAGCAATGGTCTGGCCCTGCACGGCGGCTTCATTCCCTACGACGCCACCTTCCTGGTGTTCTCCGACTACGCGCGCAACGCCGTGCGCATGTCGGCGCTGATTCCGGCGCACGCGATCCACGTCTATACCCACGATTCGATCGGACTGGGCGAGGACGGCCCGACGCACCAGCCGGTCGAGCATCTGGCCAGCCTGCGCCTGATCCCCAACAACCGCGTCTGGCGGCCCTGCGACGCGGTCGAATCGGCGGTCGCCTGGCGCCAGGCGCTCGAGCGTCGCGACGGGCCCGCCTGTCTGGTGTTCTCGCGCCAGACACTGGCCCATCAGCAGCGCAGCGACGAGCAGCTGGCGCGGATCGCGCGCGGCGGTTACGTGCTGTCCGATCCGCCCGATGCGGCGTTCCGCGCGATCCTGATCGCCACCGGCTCCGAGGTCGAGCTGGCGATGCAGGCGATGCGCGCGCTGGCGCAGCAGGACATCGGCGTGCGCGTGGTGTCGATGCCCTGCGCCGAGGTGTTCGACGCGCAGCCGCCGGAGTACCGCGAGGGCGTGCTGCCCGGCTGGTGCCGCGCGCGGGTGGCCGTCGAGGCCGCGAGCAGCGACTACTGGCGCAAGTACGTCGGCCTCGACGGCGCGGTGGTCGGCATGACCACGTTCGGCGCCTCGGCGCCGGCCGAGGTGCTGTTTGCGCACTTCGGTTTCAGCGTCGAACACGTGATCGACACGGTGCGCGCCACCCTGCGCTGAAGTTGTCGCGGGTGGTCTGACCGATCAGGCCATCCGCCGGTGTCCGGTCCCTTTCAGCCGAGCGCGTAGCCGAACTGCTGGCGGAACTGCTCGGCGAACTCGTCGTGGCTGAAGCGCTGGTTCTGGGTGCCGGGGTGCTCGATCTTGAGCGCGCCCATCAGCGAGGCGATGCGGCCGCTGGTCGCCCAGTCCATGCCCTTCATGATGCCGAAGATCAGCCCGGCGCGATACGCATCGCCGCAGCCGGTGGGATCGGAAACGCGGCGCTCGTGCGCGGGCGGAATCTCGACCGTCTGCCGCGCGGTGTGGATCAGCGAACCGTTGGGGCCGCGGGTGACGATGTAGGCCTCGACGCGCTCGGCGATCTGCTTCTCGCTCCAGCCGGTGCGCTGCTGCAGCAGCTGCGACTCGTAGTCGTTGACGGTGACGTACTGCGCCTGCTCGATCAGCGCGCGGAACTCCTCGCCGTTGAACAGCGGCATCGCCTGGCCGGGATCGAAGATGAAAGGCACGCCGCGCTCGGCGAACTCGCCGGCGTGCTGCAGCATCGCCTCGCGCGAGTCCGG
>JAKAZT010000041.1 GCA_021815695.1 Pseudomonadota bacterium | reverse complement strand
TCTGCCCGACCAGCCGCCGCGGCACGACATAGGCCTCCAGCGTCCGGTGCAGCCAGTCCGCCCAGGACTTGTCCCGGTGGCTGTAGCTGATGAAGGCGCGGTACCGGAAGGCCGGCACTGCTGCGGCCGGCGTCATGACGCCCCGCACTCCAGCGTGAGATCGCGCAAACCCGCGCCGGAGGCTCCCCATGCATCGGACCGACGGGTAGGCGCCGTCGAACGAAGATCCATGATCGACCCCCTTTCAGGTATCAAAATAGCACGCAAAATGTAATGAAAGTCACACTTGGGGACCCTGATTCGCACTCGACGCCTGGAGATGGGCTGAGGGCTGCCCGGCCTGTCGGCACCGGGCCGGGCCGGGCCGACCCCGGGCTGAACAGCGCAGGCGAAGCCGGAGAAGTCACCGTCAGCGATCGGAGCGATCCGGGCCATCCGTTGGGCCCGAGCCTGCACTCTTTACGGCTTTTTTACGCGCGGAACCGCGCTTTATATCCCGTCCTTATGCGTCGCCCCCGACAGTGCCGGCACTGTCGAGGAGCCCGCCATGGACGCGTTGTCCCTGCTGCTGATCGCCGCGCTGGCCGCACTCACTGCCGGCTTCGTGCATCTGTGCGCCGCGCTGCGGGACCGCCCGTGAACGCGATCGATCTGCTCGCCATCGTGATCGCCACGGCACTGGCGGCCTATCTCGCCACCGCGCTGCTGAAACCGGAGTGGTTCGAATGACCGCCAACGACACCTTGCAGCTGGTGCTGTACCTGGCGGTGCTGCTGGCGCTGGTCAAGCCGCTGGGCGCCTACATGAGCCTGGCATTTGCGGAGCAGCCCAATGCGCTGACCCGCTTCGGCGCGCCGATCGAGCGCGCGCTCTATCGCCTCGCCGGCGTGCACGTCGACGAGGAGATGGACTGGCGCCGCTACACCGTCGCGCTGCTGGCGTTCAATCTCGCCGGGCTGGTGCTGCTGTACCTGCTGCAGCGTGCGCAGGGCGTTCTGCCGCTCGATCCGGCACATCTGCCCGGCGTGCGCGCCGACACCGCCTTCAACACCGCGGTCAGCTTTGCCAGCAACACCAACTGGCAGAGCTACGCCGGCGAAACGACGATGAGTTACCTCACCGACCTGCTCGGGTTGACGGTGCAGAACTTTCTGTCCGCGGCCACCGGCATCGCGGTCTTGCTGGCGGTCATCCGCGGCTTCCGCCGCCGCAACGCAGCCACGATCGGCAACGTCTGGGCGGATCTGACCCGCGCCACCCTGTACGTGCTGCTGCCGCTGTCGCTGCTGCTGGCACTGGCACTGACGAGTCAGGGCGTGATCCAGAACCTGCATGCCAACCTGCGCATCCCGCTGCTGCAGGCGCCCGCCACGGTCTCCGCAGCGGCGACGCAGGTGCTGCCGATGGGTCCGGTGGCCTCGCAGGAGGCGATCAAGCAGCTGGGAACCAATGGCGGCGGCTTCTTCAACGCCAACTCGGCGCATCCGTTCGAGAACCCGACACCGCTCAGCAATTTTCTGGAAATGCTGGCGATCCTGCTGATCCCCGCCGCGCTGTGCTGGACCTTCGGCGAGATGGTCGGCGATCGCCGTCAGGGCTGGGCCCTGCTGGCGGCGATGCTGGTGATCTTCGTGCCGCTGGCCGTGGGCTGCATCGCCGCCGAACAGGCCGGCAATCCGGCGCTGCACGGGCTGGGCATCGACCAGCACGCGTCAGCCCTGCAGGCCGGCGGCAACATGGAAGGCAAGGAGACGCGCTTCGGCATCGTCAACTCGGCGCTGTGGGCTACCGCGACCACCGCGGCTTCCAACGGCTCGGTCAATGCGATGCACGACTCGTTCACGCCGCTTGGCGGGCTGGTGCCGCTGGTGCTGATGCAGCTCGGCGAGGTGATCTTCGGCGGTGTCGGCTCGGGACTCTACGGCATGCTCGCCTTCGCCGTGGTCGCGGTGTTCATCGCCGGACTGATGGTCGGACGCACGCCGGAATACCTCGGCAAGAAGATCGAAGCCTACGAGATGAAGATGGCCAGCCTCGTGGTCCTGATTCCCTGCGCGCTGGTGATCGTCGGCACTGCGGTGGCGGTGCTGCTGCCCGCAGGCCGGGCCGGACTCGGCAACCCCGGTGCGCACGGCTTCAGCGAGATCCTCTACGCCTTCTCGTCCACCGCCAACAACAACGGCAGCGCCTTCGCGGGACTGTCGGTCAACACGCCGTTCTACAACTTCACCCTGGGTGCGGTGATGTATCTGGCACGCTATCTGCTGATCGTGGGCATGCTGGCGATCGCCGGCGCGCTGGCCGCCAAGAAGCACGTGCCTGAGTCCGCCGGCACCCTGCCGACCCACACGCCGCTGTTCGTGGTGCTGCTGGTCAGCACCGTACTGGTGGTGGGCGCACTGACCTTCCTGCCGGCGCTGGCTCTGGGGCCGATCGCCGAATCCCTCTCCAGCGTGGTGCACTGACCATGTCCGGCTCGCAGACTCCGGCGCGCGGCCTCGATCGCGCCATCCTCGGCGGCGCCGTCGCCGACGCATTTCGCAAGCTGTCACCGCGAACGCAGGTGCGCAATCCGGTGATGTTCGTGGTGTTCGTCTGCAGCGTGCTGACCACTCTGCTCGGCCTGCGCGCGCTGGCCGGTCACGGCAACACGCCGGCCGGCTTCATCCTTGGTGTCAGCCTCTGGCTGTGGTTCACCCTGCTGTTTGCCAACTTCGCCGAAGCACTGGCCGAAGGCCGCGGCAAGGCACAGGCACGCGCGCTGCGCGGGGCCCGGCTCGATGTGCTGGCGAAGCGTCTGCGCGACGCGAACGATCGCGTGCACGTCGAATTCGTGCGCGCGACCGAACTGCGCACCGGCGCCCTGGTGCTGGTCGAAGCCGGCGACAGCGTGCCCGGCGACGGCGAGGCGGTCGCCGGCGCCGCCAGCGTCGACGAAAGCGCGATCACCGGCGAGTCGGCGCCGGTGATCCGCGAATCCGGCGGCGACCGCAGCGCGGTGACCGGCGGCACCCGCGTGCTGTCCGACTGGCTGGTGGTGCGCATCACCGCCAACCCCGGCGAGAGCTTCCTCGACCGCATGATCGCGATGGTCGAGGGCGCGGCGCGGCGCAAGACACCCAACGAGATCGCGTTGACCATCCTGCTGGCCAAGTTCAGCCTGATCTTCCTGCTTGCCTGCGCCACCCTGCTGCCGTTCTCGATCTTCGCCGTGCACGCCAGCGGCCACGGCCAGCCGATCACGCTGACGGTGATCATCGCGCTGCTGGTGTGCCTGATCCCGACCACCATCGGCGGCCTGCTTTCGGCGATCGGCATCGCCGGTATGGATCGCATGATCCGGGCCAACGTGATCGCCACTTCGGGACGCGCGGTCGAGGCCGCCGGCGACGTCGACGTGCTGCTGCTGGACAAGACCGGCACGATCACCCTGGGCAACCGCCAGGCCGTGGCCCTGCACGCCGCCGAAGGCGTGCAGCCGCAACAGCTGGCCGATGCCGCACAGCTCGCCTCGCTGGCGGACGAGACCCCCGAGGGACGCAGCATCGTGGTGCTGGCGAAGGACCGGTACGCCCTGCGCGAACGCAGCCTCGATGGCAGCGACGCGCACTTCGTGCCATTCAGTGCGACCACGCGCATGAGCGGCATCGACCTTGCCGGCCGCAGCATCCGCAAGGGCGCGCTGGATGCCGTCGAGCGCCATCTCGTCGCACTGGGCGGCACGTTGCCGGCATCCGTGCGGCGCGGCGCCGAAACCATCGCGCGCAACGGCGGTACGCCGCTGGTCGTCTGCGAAGGTGCGCACGCACTGGGCGTGATCGAACTCAAGGACATCGTCAAGGGCGGCATCCGCGAGCGTTTCGCCGAACTGCGCCGCATGGGCATCCGCACCATCATGATCACCGGCGACAACCCGCTGACCGCGGCAGCGATTGCCGCCGAGGCCGGTGTCGACGATTTCCTCGCCGAAGCCACGCCCGAGGCCAAACTCAAACTGATCCGCGACATCCAGGCCGAGGGCCGCCTGGTGGCGATGTGCGGCGACGGCACCAACGACGCGCCGGCGCTGGCGCAGGCCGACGTCGCGGTGGCCATGAACACCGGCACCCAGGCGGCGAAGGAAGCCGGCAACATGGTCGATCTCGATTCCAACCCGACCAAGCTGATCGAGGTCGTCGGCATCGGCAAGCAGATGCTGATCACGCGCGGCGCGCTGACCACGTTCTCGATCGCCAACGACGTCGCCAAGTATTTCGCGATCATCCCGGCCGCGTTCGCCAGCACCTACCCGGCGCTGGCGGCTCTGAACGTGATGCACCTGGCGACGCCGCAGAGCGCGATTTTGTCGGCCGTGATCTTCAACGCGCTGATCATCATCGTGCTGATCCCGCTGGCGCTGCGCGGTGTGCGCGCACGCGCGCTGGGCGCCGCCGCGCTGCTGCGGCGAAATCTGCTGATCTACGGGCTGGGCGGGCTGATCGTGCCCTTCATCGGCATCAAGCTGATCGACCTGCTGCTGGTCGCGCTGCATCTGGCCTGACGCGGACACAGATCTTCATGCACAGTCCGACCTTGCCCCGCGTCACGTTCGCGCTGCTGGCCCTGATCGCGCTGCGCGAGGCCCGCGCCGACGCGGCTTCCACCGTCACGGACTGCTCGCAGGACTTCGTCACGCGCCTGGCCGCGGCCTATCGCGCCGACGCGCAGCCAGCGAACGGTGCCGCACCGGCACCGGCACCGGCGCGGCGTGCCCTTCCCTCGCCTTTCGATTCGCCGCCGTTCCCGTCCGCCGAATGGCAACTGGGCGGTGTCGACTACCCCATCGGCGTACCCGACGAGAATGCGCGCTACCCGCTGGAGGACGCACTGGCCTGCAACCGCTTCGGCCGGTGGATGCAGCGCCACCGCATCGAGATCTACGGCTGGCTGAATCCGTCGCTCAACCTCAGTACTTCGCACACGACCAACTACCCGCTGTCCTACGCGGTGCGGCCCAACCGCATCGAATTCGACCAGGCGCTGCTGCGCATCGAGCGCCTGCCGAACACCGTGCAGACCGACCATCTCGACTGGGGCTTCCACGTCGATCTGCTGTACGGCTACGACTACCACTTCACCGCCATGAAGGGCGTCTTCAGCAACCAGCTGCTGAACCACCCCGATCCCAACCAGCCGCTGGCCGGCAAGGTCTATGGCGTCGATCCGATGATCTTCTACGCCGACCTCTACATCCCCTGGATCGCGCAAGGCATGCAGATCACCGCCGGACGCTACCTGTCGCTGCCCGACATCGAGGCGCAGTTCTCGCCCAACAACTATCTGGTGACACATTCGATCCTGTATACCGTGGACGCCTATACCAACATGGGCGTGATCACCACCACGCGGCTCGACAAGAACTGGACCGTGCAGGCCGGCCTGCACGGCGGCGACGATACCGCGGTGTGGAATTCCGCCTCGCGACTGAGCCTGCAGGCCTGCGTGCGCTGGGTGTCGGACTCCGATGACGACATGTTGTATCCCTGCATCGAGTCCTACAACCACTCCAGCCAGACCTACAACAATCTGCAGGAATTCGTGCTGACCTGGGGCCATCGCTTCAGTCGCCGCGTGCACACGCTGACCGAGGCCTATCGCCTTTACGTGCGCAATCCGCCCGGGCTGCCGCCCGGCGAAGCGCCGGCGTGGGGCATCGTGAATTATCTGAATTTCGAGCTCGATGCGGACGACATGATCTCGATCCGCAACGAGTTCTACGACGATGTCGTCGGTCAGCGCACCGGCTACGCCACTCGCTATTCCAGCCACACCATCGGCCTGACCCACTGGGTGTCGCCGGATCTCGAAGTTCGTCCCGAGTTCCGCTACGAGCGCTCCTACGACGTGCCAGCCTATGACAACGGCCGCCGCTGGAGCCAGATGACCGCGCTGATGGACGTGATCCTGCATTTCTGAGATCTGCCGCCATGATGCCTTCCCCGCTGCGCACCGAACTCGCCCCCGCCCTGCGTCTGCTGCTGGTGCTGACGCTGCTGACCGGGCTGGTCTATCCGCTCGCGGTGACGGGACTGGCGCAAGTGCTGTTTCCGCGCCAGGCCAACGGCAGCCTGATCGTGCATGGCGACACGATTCTGGGTTCGCGCCTGATTGGCCAGCCGTTCCGCGACCCGCGCTATTTCTGGAGCCGGCCCTCGGCCACCGCGAACGCACCCGACAACGGACTGGCCTCCGGAGGGTCGAACCTGGGGCCGACCAATCCCGCGTTGCGCGCCGCGGCGGCCCGCCGCATCGCCGCATTGCGTGCCGCCGATCCCGGCAATACCGCACCGGTGCCGGTGGATCTGGTGACCGCATCGGCCAGTGGGCTCGACCCCGACATCTCACCTGCTGGCGCCGCCTACCAGGCCGCCCGGGTCGCTCGCGCCCGCGGCCTGCCGCTGGGCCGCGTGCAGGCGCTGATCGCTGCCTCGACGCGCAGCCGGCAACTGGGCGTACTGGGCGAACCGCGCGTCAACGTGCTGGAGCTCAATCTGCGCCTCGATGGACGTTGGCACACGTCACCTTGATGCCTTGCGCACCCGGCTCTGGCGCTGACGCCGCCGCGCAGTCACCATCGCAACGCCACGTGAACGCCGAAGGATCCGCATGGCCGTCGAGCGCACACCCGCGCGCCCCGACCCCGATGAGTTGTTGCAGCGCGTCCAGCGCGAAGCGCGGGCGGCTGCGCGCGGGCGGCTGAAAGTCTTTTTCGGCGCCTGCGCCGGTGTCGGCAAGACCTACGCCATGCTCGAAGCGGCGCGCAAGCAGCGCGCGGCGGGCACGGATGTCGTCATCGGCTATGTCGAGCCGCACGGGCGCATCGAGACCGAGGTGCTGCTGACAGGTCTGGAGCGACTGCCGACGCAGCAGCTCGTGCATCGCGGCATCACCCTCGCCGAGTTCGACCTCGACGCCGCGCTGCGGCGCAAACCGCGGCTGCTGCTGGTCGACGAGCTCGCGCACAGCAATCCGCCCGGGACACGCCACGCCAAGCGCTGGCAGGACGTGCGCGAGCTGCTCGAGGCGGGCATCGACGTCTTCACCACGGTCAACGTCCAGCATCTCGAGAGTGCCAACGACATCGTCGCCCGGATCACCGGTACCCAGGTGCGCGAAACGGTTCCCGACAGCCTGCTCGAGGACGCCGACGAGGTCGAGCTGATCGATCTGCCGCCCGACGACCTGCTCGAGCGGCTGCGCGAGGGCAAGATCTATCTGCCCGATCAGGCCGATCGCGCGCAGGCCGCGTTCTTCCGCAAGGGCAACCTGATCGCACTGCGCCAGCTGGCACTGCGTGCCACCGCCGATCGCGTCGATGCGGCGATGCGCGAATACCGCGAGCGCCACGCCATCGCCGAAACCTGGGCTGCCGGCGAACGGGTGCTGGTGTGCATCGGCCCCGATGCGCTGTCGGAGCGCCTGGTGCGCCGCGCACGACGGCTGGCCTCGGCGCTGCACGCCGAATGGCTGGCCGCCTACGTCGAGACTCCGGGTCTGCAGCGACTTCCGCAGGCGGCGCGCGACCGCGTCCTGCGGACGCTCAAGCTGGCCGAGAGCCTGGGTGCGCAGACCTCCAACCTCAGCGGGGAAACGGTCGCAGACGAACTTCTGTACTTGGCACGGCAACGCAATGTCAGCAAGATCATCGTCGGCAAGCCGGTGCGCTCACACCTGTTCGATCGTCTGCGCCCGAGCCTGGTCGATGCGCTGATCCGCGACAGCGGCGACATCGACATCCTGGTCGTCACCAGCGAACCGGGTGCTCCGGTGACGGCACTGCCGCGGCTGCCGAAACGCTCCAGTCGGCATCCCGCCTACCTCAAGGGACTGGCCGCCGTTGCGCTGGCAACCCTGATCTGTGCCGGGCTGTTCCGCATCCTCGGCCTCACCAATCTGGTGATGATTTACCTGCTCGCCGTGGTCTGGGTCGCCGCCCGCTATGGCCGCGGCCCGTCGGTGCTGGCTGCGGTCGTCGGCGTCGGGCTGTTCGACTTCCTGTTCGTCGAGCCCTATTTCTCGTTCGCCGTGTCCGACACTCAGTACCTGCTGACCTTCGCGGTGATGCTGACGGTGGGACTGCTGATCAGCAACCTGACCGCACAGGGGCGCCGCGGCGCATCCGTCGCGCGGCATCGCGAACGCCGCATGCGCGAACTCAATGCGCTTTCCAGCGAGCTGTCGCGCGAGCGTTCGCGCGAACAGCTGGTCCGGGTGCTGTGCCAGCACATCCTCGAAGCGGTCGGCGGCCGTGCCACCGTGCTGCTGCCGGACACAGGGGGCCACCTGCTCGATCCGTCGCTGTTTTGCACCCGCGGTCGCGTGCCGCCGCCCGGACAGACGCGGTTTCCGGTGCCCGGCAACGATCTCGGCATCGCGCAGTGGGCCTACGATCACCAGCGACGCGCCGGCCTCGGCACCGACACCCTGGCCAGCGCCGACGCCGTGTACCTGCCCCTGAAGGCGCTGCAGCGCTGCATCGGCGTGCTGGCACTGCGTCCGCGCGAGCCGCGCCAGCTGGAAGTGCCCGAACAGATGCACCTCCTCGATGCGATGGTCAATCAGGCCGCCGTCGCCATCGAGCGTGTCGAATTGGCCGAAGCCGCGCGCAGCGCCAGCATCGAGATCGAGTCCGAGCGCCTGCGCAACGCCTTGCTGAGCGCGATCTCGCACGATTTCCGCACACCGCTGGCAACCATCATCGGCGCCGCCACCACGCTGCTGTCCGGTCCACCGGGCGACATCGACGAGAAACACCGACGCACCCTGCTGCAGAGTCTGCTGGGCGAGGCCGAACGCCTGCATCGACTCGCCGGCAACCTGCTCGACCTCAGCCGTCTCGACGCCGAGCGGCCGGCTCTGAAGCGCGACTGGCTGGCGATCGACGAGCTGATCGGCGCGGCCCTGGCGCAGCTTCGCGGCGTACTCGGCGTGCGCGTCGCGCGGGTCGAGCTGGCTCCGGAATTGCCGCTGTTCCCGGGCGACGAAATCCTGATCGGCCAGCTGCTGATCAACCTGATCGAGAACGCCGCGAAGCACACGCCTTCGGGCTCCCCGATCGAGGTCGCCGCGCACGCCGACGCCGACTGGCTGCACGTGACGGTGCGCGATCGCGGCCCCGGTCTGCCGGTCGGCGAAGAGCAACACATCTTCGAGAAGTTCCAGCGCGGCCATGCCGAGGGCGCACAGAGCGGCTTCGGCCTCGGCCTGACCATCGCCCGCGCCATCGTCGGCGCGCATGGCGGACAGATCGCCGCGCGCCAGCGCGAGGGCGGTGGTGCCGAGTTCGAATTCACCCTGCCGCTGCATCGTGCGGAGCGTCCCGCCGATGAATGAGCCGCGCATCCGCATCGTGCTGATCGAGGACGATCCGCAGATCCGCCGTTTCCTGGTCGCCGCGCTGGAAATCCACGGATACGAGCCACACGAGGCGGCAACGGCCGCCGAGGGCCTGCGTCTGGTGACCGCGCGCCAGCCGGACATGGTGATTGTCGATCTCGGCCTGCCTGATCTGTCGGGGCTGGACCTTATCCGGCGCTTGCGCGAGTGGTACCCGCGGCCGATCCTGGTGCTTTCGGCGCGCACCCGGGAGCAGGACAAGGTGGCCGCGCTGGACAGCGGCGCGGATGATTACCTGACCAAGCCCTTCGGCATCGAGGAACTGCTGGCGCGGCTGCGGGTGGCCGCGCGACATCTCGCCGGCCAGCGCACCGGTGACGCCAGCGGACGCATCGAGGCGGGCGCGCTGCTGATCGACATCACCGCGCGCCGCGTGCAGGTGCGCGGTGCCGATGTGCATCTCACGCCGCGCGAGTACCAGCTGCTGCTGGTGCTGGCCGGTCAGCGCGGCAAGGTGCTCACCCACCGCCAGCTGCTGCGCGAGGTATGGGGTCCTGCACACGTGGAATCGCCACACTACCTGCGCATCTACATGCGCGCACTGCGCACCAAGATCGAGGACGATCCGGCGCAGCCACGCTGGCTGCTGACCGAGATCGGCGTCGGCTACCGCTTCGCCGACGAGTAGCGCCGGCGCATCAGCCGCACTTGCTGTAGCCGCAGTTGAGGCAGGTCGCGCAGCCGTCCATCAGCACCACTGCGCTGGTGTTGCATTTTCCGCACATCGTCGCACCCGGAGGAAACGATCCGGCGGATTCGGACTTGCGCGCGGCACCGGCCCCCGCACCGGCAAGGTCACCGCTTATTTCAGCGTTTTTTTTTGCGCCAGCCTCGTAGGCGGCGCGCTTTTCGCTGATCAACGCGCGCTGCGCTTCGCTGATGTCGGGATCACGGATCAGACCGATCATCTTCATGTGCTGCTCGATCACCGCGCCCAGCTCGGCGACGATCGAGGGCATATAGACGCCGCCCGGCTTGAAATAGCCGCCGCGCGGGTCGAACACGGCTTTCAATTCCTCGACCAGAAAGGTGACGTCGCCGCCCTTGCGGAACACCGCGGACATGATCCGGGTCAGCGCCACGATCCACTGGAAGTGGTCCATGTTCTTCGAATTGACGAAGATCTCGAAGGGCCGCCGCAGCTCATGCACGGTGCCGGCGTTGAGCACGATGTCGTTGAGAGTGACGTACAGCGCGTGCTCGAACAGCGGTGACTTGATCTTGTAGGTGGAGCCGATCAGCACATCGGGCCGCTCGACCTTTTCGTGCATCTGGATGACTTCGGCGCCGGCAGGCACGGACACGCTCGCCGCGGCCGGTGCCGCGCTCTTGCCCTCGGGTCGGACCACGCTGTAACCCTTGATCTTCTTGTCGATCTTGATCGTCATGGAATGCTCAGCAACGGATACCGCGGCCGACGGCCGCAAAGCCGGCCCGGCCGCAGCCGGGCCGGGGGCCGCACGTCTACTTCTTGCCGCGAACGGTTTTCCTGGCAGCCTTCCTGGCCGCCGGCTTGCGCGCGGTCCTGACGCTGGCCTTGGCCTTCTTGACCGCCTTGCGCACGGCCTTTTTGGCCGGTTTGGCTACCTTGCGCGCGGTCTTCTTTGCCGCGACCTTGCGCCCGGCCGGCTTCTTCGTCGCCGCCATCTTCCGGGCAACCTTGCGGGCAACCTTCTTGACCACCTTGCGCGCCTTCTTGACCGCCTTGGCCACTTTCTTCGCGGCCTTCCCGGCCGGCTTTTTCGCAACGGACTTCTTGGCAGTGGGCTTGCTGGCCGCTTTCTTGGCGACGGCCTTGGCTTTGCGCGCAACCGTGCGCGCCTGTTTGGCGACGGCCTGGCCGGCCGCTGCCACGCCGCCGGCCGCCGCCGCAACGGCATCTGCCGTCTTGACGGTAACCGTGGTGCCGAATTCGGCGGCGCTGTCCTTCACCGCGCTGGCGGTGCTTTCGATGGTGCTGGTTTCGCTGTGCATGATGCCTCTCCGACGAGTCAGTTGGGACGTGAGCCCTGCAGGACGCGATCGCATTCCCTCGGCACTCAGAACTTGCCGTAATAGCCTTCCTTCAATGCATCGAACAGATTGGCGGCGGTGTGTGTCTCGCCGTCGTACTCCACTTCGTCATTCCCCTTGACCTCGACCACGCTACCGTCTTCCAGCTCGAAGCGGTAGTGGGTGCTTTCGAGATCGGTCTCCTTGACCAGCACGCCCTGGAACGCGGCCGGATTGAAGCGGAAGGTGGTGCAGCCCTTGAGCCCTTGCTGGTGGGCGTAGACGTAGATGTTCTTGAACTCCTCGTAGGGATAGTCGGTCGGCACGTTGGCGGTCTTGGAGATCGACGAGTCGACCCACTTCTGCGCAGCGGCCTGGATGTCGACGTGCTCCTTCGGCGAGATGTCGTCGGCGGCGACGAAGTATTCGGGCAGGCGCGCCCTCGGATCGTCGGAGCAGGGCATCGCCTCGGCGCTGATCAGCGCGCGGTAGGCCAGCAGTTCGAAGCTGTAGACCTCGACCTTTTCCTTGCTCTTCTTGCCCTCGCGGATCACGTTGCGCGAATAGTGATGGGCAAAACTCGGCTCGATGCCGTTGGAGGCGTTGTTGGCCAGACTGAGCGAGATGGTGCCGGTCGGCGCGATCGAGCTGTGGTGGGTGAAGCGGGCACCGACCTCGGCCAGTTCGGCGACCAGTTCCGGTGCCACGTCGGCGACGCGCTGCATGTAGCGACTGTATTTCGCGTGCAGGACGCGCCCGGGAACGCGGTCGCCGACGGCATAGCCGTCGCGCGCCATCTCGGGGCGCTTGCGCAGCATGTCGCCGGTGACTTCGAAGTCCTGCGCCAGGATCGGCGCCGGGCCTTTCTCGCGGGCCAGGCTGAGCGCGACTTCCCAGCCGGCGATGGCCATCTCGCGGGCGACGTCCTCGGTGAATGCACAGGCTTCCGGCGCGCCATAACGCAGCTTGAGCATCGCCAGGGTCGAGCCGAGACCGAGAAAGCCCATGCCGTGGCGACGCTTGGACTCGATCTCCCGGCGCTGCTGCGCGAGCGGCAGGCCGTTGATCTCGACCACGTCGTCGAGCATGCGCGTGAACACGCGCACGACTTCCTTGTATTCGTCCCAGTCGAAACGCGCCTTGGGACCGAACGGATCGCGCACGAAGGTGGTGAGATTGACCGAACCCAGCAGGCACGAACCGTACGGCGGCAAGGGTTGTTCGCCGCAGGGATTGGTCGCGCGGATGTGCTCGCACCACCAGTTGTTGTTCATCTCGTTGACGCGATCGATCAGGATGAAACCCGGCTCGGCGTAGTCGTACGTCGAGACCATGATCATGTCCCACAGGTGCCGCGCGCGGATGTGGCCATAGATCTTGCAGGCCACCAGGCCGTCATCGCGCACGACATAGTTCTCGTGCGTGGGCCATTCGCGCCAGATCACCCGCGCGGCGTCGCCGAGATCAACCTCGTTCTCTTCCTTGACATGCACGGGAAACACCAGCGGCCAGTCGCGGTCCTCGGCGACCGCGGCCATGAACTCGTCGGTGATCAGCAGACTGAGATTGAACTGACGCAGGCGGCCATCCTCGCGCTTGGCACGGATGAACTCCTTGGCATCGGGATGCGAGATGTCGAAAGTGCCCATCTGCGCGCCGCGGCGACCACCGGCGGAGCTGACGGTGAAGCACATCTTGTCGTAGATATCCATGAACGACAGCGGGCCGGAGGTATGGGCGCCGGCACCCGACACATAGGCGCCACGCGGGCGCAGGGTCGAGAACTCGTAGCCGATGCCGCAGCCGGCCTTCAGCGTCAGCCCGGCCTCGTGCACCTTCTCGAGGATGTCGTCCATGGAGTCGCGGATGGTGCCCGAGACCGTGCAATTGATCGTCGAGGTGGCCGGCTTGTGCTCCAGCGCACCGGCGTTGGAGGTGATGCGACCGGCGGGAATCGCACCGCGGCGCAGCGCCCACAGGAAGCGCTCGTACCAGTACTCGCGCTTTTCCGGCGTGGCTTCGACGTCGGACAGCGCGCGCGCCACACGCTTGTAGGTGTCGTCGACGCTGGTGTCGACGGGTGTGCCCAGCTTGGTCTTGAGGCGGTATTTCTTGTCCCAGATGTCCTGGGACGCCGCCTGCAGGGGAATCTCCGCTGCACTCCGGATCGCCGCTTCCGCACGCACCGTGCTCATGATTGTTGTTGTCTCCCTTGTCTGCGGTTTCAGCGTCTCAGGAACGCCCGCTCCGGCATCGGCGGACGCCCCGTCGCGCGGCGCACCGCCGCGCGGGCGACGGGACGACGACGGCGATTTGGAACGCGGCATAAGTCATCTCGGAGCCTGCAACCTTCCCCAGGGCTGGCGGGCCATCGCGCCCCAGCGCTTGGTGAAAGGGGGCGTCCCGGACACAACATGTTGTGATCGCGGGCGAGGTCGAACCGTACCCCTCCGCTCCCGGACTGTCAACGCCGTCCTGCCGGTTGCAACCATCCGCAGGCCGCGACGGTCGAACTCGCCTGACCACCGGGAGCCTTGAACGATGACGACGAGCCTGCATGCGGAGCAACGGTGGCGGTTGCCGCTGCTGATCGTGGTCCTGGGCGTGCTGTCTTGTGCGGCGGCGAACCGGCCCGCTGTTGCGCGCGCCGGCACGCTGCCGGTGGCGGTGGGCAGCATGCCGTTGCCGTCCCTGGCACCGATGCTCAAGGGCGTCATGCCCGCGGTGGTCAACATCGCATCGAAGACGGTGGTGCGCGAACGCGACCCGTTCTTCAACGACCCGGTGTTCCGGCAGTTCTTCGGCTTGTCCAGCGCGCCGCGCGAACGCGTCGAGCAGAGCCTCGGCTCTGGCGTCATCGTGGATGCGTCCAAAGGTTATGTGTTGACCAATAACCATGTGATCGCCGGCGCCGACCGGATCACCGTGACCCTGCAGGACGGCCGCAGCATGCGCGCGACCGTGATCGGATCCGATCCGGCCACTGACATCGCCGTGCTGCGCATTCCGGCGCAACACCTGTCGGCGCTGCCGGTCGCGGATTCGTCCAGGCTGCAGGTCGGCGACTTCGTGGTCGCGGTGGGGAACCCATTCGGCCTCGGACAGACCGTCACCTCGGGCATCGTCTCGGCGTTGGGTCGCAGCGGGCTGGGCAGCGGCTATCAGGACTTCATCCAGACCGATGCATCGATCAACCCGGGCAATTCCGGTGGCGCGCTGGTCAATCTTGCCGGGCAACTGGTCGGCATCAACTCGATGATCTACTCGCCGTCGGGCGGCAATGTCGGCATCGGCTTTGCCATTCCATCCGATCTCGCTCTTCAGATCATGCGGCAACTGATCCGTTACGGCAGCGTCCGCCGTGGCAGCCTGGGTATCGAGACCCAGTCGCTGACGCCCGTACTGGCGCATGCGCTGGGCCTGCGACCCGGGGCCGAGGGCCTGGTCGTGACGCGGATACAACCGGATTCTGCGGCCGCCCATGCCGGAATGCGGCGTGGCGACGTGCTGCATGCCTTGAATGGCCAGACGCTGCGCACACCCTCGGATCTGGCCAACATCGAGGGGTTGTTGCCGATCGGCCGTGCGGCGCACATGGTCGTGCTGCGCGGCATGCGCCAGCTCGACCTGCAGGCACCGATTGAACCCGTACCGCTCGCCACCGCGGCAGGTAGCACCATCGACCCGCGCCTGGCCGGCTCCCTGCTCTCGGACCTGGCCTCCGGCCGGCGCCCGGGCGGTCTGTCGGGTGTGGCGCTGACCCGGGTGGCTCCCGGCAGCCGTGCCGCTGCCAGCGGTCTGCGCCCGGGCGATGTGATCATCGGCATCAATCAGCGGCGCGTGAATGACATTGCCGATCTGCGCGCCCTGCTTGCCATACCGCCGCGCCGGATGCTGCTGACGGTGGTGAGGGACGGGCGCGGGCTTAACATCATGGCCGAATAGTGACCGCGTGCGCATGCGCCGGGGGCGCAGTGGGGCGATAATCGGGGCACGCGCCGCGGTCCGGCGCTCGAGATGACGCCATGCACACCCACAACCCGCGCATCTGGTTGCTGGTTCTCCTCGCGATGCTGTTTTATGCCGCCACGGCGCAGGGCGAGCCCACATTGCGCTGGCGTGGCGACAGCACCACCGCGCGCAGCCTTGCCGAATCGCTGGCCAAGGCCTGGCAGCGCAGCGGCCAGGGCCGCATGGAGGTGCAGCCGTTCAACACCATTTCCGGCATTGACGAGGCCATCAGCGGCCAGGTCGACATCGCCGGCAGCGCGCGTCCGGCCTTCGCCAAGCGCACCCAGGAAAGCGAGCTGATCTTCACTCCGGTGGCGTGGGACGCGCTGGTGATGATCGAGCACTCGAACAATCCGGTGCGCAGCATCACGCTGCGGCAGCTGTACAACATCTACTGGGGCAAGATCACCAACTGGAGCCAGCTGGGCGGCCGCAATGCGCCGATCAATCTGTACTCGATCGCCAGCCCGCTGGATGGCGTCGAATACAGCCTGCGCCGGCTTCTGTACGGCAATGGCGACGTCAACGTCGCCGCACCGCGCCTGTATCTCAACACCCAGCAACTCGAAGTCGCGGTTTCGCTCGATCCCGACGGTCTCGGCGTCAGCACGCTGTCGAATGTGTTCGCCAACCCGAGACTGCGCATGCTCGATATCGAAGGCGTCAGACCCAGCGTCGCCAATCTCGCCGACGGCAGCTATCCCCTATACACGCCGCTCTATTTCGCCACCAATCCCGAGGATCCGCACGCGGCCGCGGTGAGTCGGCTGATGGCCTTCATCAATACGCCGCGCGCCCAGGCGATCATGCGCGAACACATGCTGATCCCCTACGCCGACGCGGCCGCGCTCGCCCAGCGCGAGGGCCAGCGCCGCAGCTGGATCGCCGCGCGGATCAATGACGAATCGGCAGCCGCCGGAATGAATGGTCCGGTTGCGGCGCCTGGCGCCACCTACTCGCAGGGCGCCAGCATCGCGCCGACCTCGCCGCTGACCGAACAGGCGCGGCAACGCATGCTCAAGCAGCGTGCGCGCGACAAGGCTGCGGCCGATGACGACAGCGGCGGTTGATGCAACTCCTCGCACTGTCGCTCGATCTCGATGACACGCTGTGGCCGGTGGTACCGGCCATCGAGCACGCCGAGCGGCAGCTGGATCAGTGGTTGCGCCGCCGGCATCCGCGCATCGCTGATGCGTTCCCGGTCCCCGCGCTGCGCCGTTTGCGGGAGAGAATCTCCGAACAGCGCCCGGATTTGGCGCACGATTTCAGCGCTCAGCGTCGACTGACGTTGACCACCGCATTCGCCGCTTGCGGCGAAAGCACGCGCGGCGTCGACGAAGCCTTCGAGGTGTATTTCGAGGCACGCAACCAGGTCGAACTGTATCCCGACGCTGCCGAGGCGCTGGAGCGCCTCGCGCGGCGACTTCCGCTGATCGGGCTGACCAACGGCAACGCGGACCTGGGCCGCATCGGCCTCGAGCGGCATTTCCGCTTCTGTCTCAGTGCGCGCGAAGCCGGCTGCGCCAAACCGGCCACGCGGATCTTCCATGCCGCCTGTCGCCGGCTCGGCGTGCCGCCCGAGGCCGTGTTGCACATCGGCGATGATCCCGCACTGGACGTGGTCGGCGCCCGGGTCGCCGGGCTGCGCTCGGCGTGGATCAACCGGGGCGGCCTTCGCTGGGAGCACGGGCAAGCGCCCGATCTCGAGTTCA
>JAKAZT010000166.1 GCA_021815695.1 Pseudomonadota bacterium | reverse complement strand
CCGGGCCAAACAGGATGGCAGTGGGAACAAACAGGATGACGGCCGGGACAAATCAAATAAGTTGTCACCCTGAGCGCAGCGAAGGGTCTGGCATCGCGAGGCGCCGGGCGCAGCGGAGGGTCCGCGGATGACGCCGGGACATGCGCGGTGGTCGCGCAGGGCCGGCTGCGCGCAGCGATCGAGGTGCTGCGTGCTGCTCGCGGCGCCCGGTACTGCGGTGGGCTGCTGTGGATTGCGGCGGGCTGCGGTACTGCTGCGGACTGCGCTGCGGGCTGCAGCGGACCGGACCCCTTGCGCCGGCGCCGGGCGGCCCCATCCACGCGCTGCATCCGGGCCCGGCAACCTGCAGGCGACCGGAGCGCATGGCATACTTCAGCGCTTTTAGACGCCGGCAGGGCCGGCCACAGCCGAGATCGACCATGGATTTCCTGATTCCGAATGCCTACGCGCAGGGCGTCGCGGGTGCCGCGCCCGGCAACCCTTTCATTTCCTTCCTGCCGCTGATCGTCCTGTTCGGCATCTTCTACTTCCTGATGATCCGCCCGCAGATGAAGCGGCAGAAGGAATTGCGCAAGATGATCGCCGATCTCGCCAAGGGCGACGAGGTGGTCACCAATGGCGGCCTTGCCGGGCGCGTGGACGATATCGGCGACGGCTTCCTGACGCTCGAGATCGCGTCCGGGGTCAAGGTCAAGGTGCAGCGTCAGGCGATCTCCGCCGTGCTGCCGAAAGGCACCCTGAAGGTCTCCTGATGTTCCGCCGCGGCAGCGCCGCGGCCCACCCGGAAGTGCAGGCATGAGTGATTTTCCCCGCTGGAAGTACGCCCTGGTGGCGGTGGTGCTGCTGATCGGCATCGTCTACGCGTTGCCCAACCTGTTCCCGCAGCAGCCGGCCGTGCAGATCCAGGCCAACCGCGGCGGCAAGGTCGACCCCGCGCTCGAGCAGCGCGTGACAGGTCTGTTTGCCAAGGCCGGCGCGCCGGCCGGCAGCCTGGTGCTCGACGGCGACCGCCTGCTGGCACGCTTCCCCAATACCGATCAGCAGCTCAAGGCCTACACCACCGCGCGCGACGCGCTGGGCGAGGACTACGTGGTCGCGCTCAACCTCGCCTCCACCGTGCCGCCGTGGCTGCGCGCGATCGGCGCCAACTCGATGCCGCTGGGGCTCGACCTGCAGGGTGGCGTGCACTTCCTGATGCAAGTCGACAACAAGGCGGTGATGAACCAGCAGATGCAGCGCTACACCGACGACATCCGCGACGCGCTGCGCGAGAAGCACATCCCCTATGACGAGGTGGTGCGCATGCCCGAAGGCGTGCGGGTGGTGCTGCGTGCCGCCGCCGATCACGACGCGGCGCTGGCGGCGATCAGCGCCAACGACCCCGACCTGACCCTGACCACCGCCAGCGACGGTGTCACCGTGACCGCGTCGCTGAAGCCCGAGAAGCTGATCGCGATCGAGCAGAGCATCGTCCACCAGAATCTCAGCACCCTGCGCAATCGCGTCAACGCGCTCGGCGTCGCCGAGCCGCTGATCCAGCAGCAGGGCGCGAGCCGCATCGTGGTCGAGCTGCCCGGCGTGCAGGACACCGCCGAGGCGAAGAAGATTCTCGGCGCCACCGCCACCCTCGAGTACCACGCGGTCGACGAGAGCGTGAATCCGGCCGAGGCGACCCAGAGCGGCAACGTGCCGCCCGAGGATCGCCTGTACAAGATGCGCGGCGGCGGCTCGATCGTGCTGAAGAAGAAAGTGATCGTCTCCGGCGACGAGCTGGTCGATGCCTCCAGCGGCTTCGATCCGCAGAGCGGCGCGCCCTCGGTCAACATCGAGCTGAATTCGGCCGGTGCCAAGAAGATGCTCGACTACACCACCCAGAACGTCGGCAAGCGCATGGCGGTGGTGTACATCGAGCGCATCCCCGAGACGCGGATGGTCGACGGCAAGGAAGTGCACACCTCGCGCACCAGCGAGGAGGTGATCAACGCCGCCACCGTCAATGGCGTGTTCGGCAAGCGCTTCACCACCACCGGGCTCGGCCTGCAGGAGGCCAAGGAGCTGGCCCTGCTGCTGAAGTCCGGCTCGCTGGCGGCGCCGATGGACATCGTCGAGGAGCGCGTGATCGGACCCAGCCTGGGTCAGCAGAATATCGTCCAGGGCCTGCGCGCGGTCGGCCTCGGTCTCGGCCTGGTGCTGCTGGCGGCGGCGTTCTACTACAAGCTGTTCGGCCTGGTCGCCGACGTCGCGCTGGTTTTCAACCTGGTGCTGCTGGTCGCCGTGCTGTCGATCTTCCAGGCCACCCTGACCATGCCCAGCATCGCCGGCATCGTGCTGACGCTGGGCATGGCGATCGACGCCAACGTGCTGATCTGCGAACGCATCCGCGAGGAGCTGCGCGGCGGATCGACGCCGCTGGCCTCGATCCGCGCCGGCTACCAGAAGGCGTGGGCGACCATTCTCGACGCCAACGTCACCCACCTGATCGCGGCCTTCGGGCTGATGACCTTCGGTTCGGGCTCGATCCGCGGCTTCGCGATCACGCTGGCGGTCGGCATCCTGACCTCGATGTTCACCTCGGTCACGGTCACCCACGCGATCACCGCGCTGCTGCACGGCGGACGCAAGCTCAAGACGCTGTCGGTCTGAGGACTAGTCATGGAAATCTTCAATCCGCACAGCAACATCCACTTCCTCAGTCTGCGTCGCTACAGCATCGCGGTGTCGGCACTGCTGATGGTGATCGCGATCGGACTGATCGCGGTGCGCCACATCAACTACGGCCTCGATTTCACCGGCGGCGTGCTGGTCGAGGTCAGCTACGCGAAGAGCGTGGATACAAATGCAGTACGCCAGACGCTGGAGTCGGCCGGCTTCCAGCATCCGCTGGTGCAGAGTTTCGGCGGCACCCGTGATTTCACCATCCGCCTGCAGCCGAAGCCCGGCGACAGCAACACCGACCAGACGGCGCGCCTGGTGATGGCGGCCCTGACCGCCAGGGACCCCGGCGTGACGATGAAGAGCACCAGCTTCGTCGGCCCGCAGGTTGGCGCCGAACTGCGCAATGACGGCGTGGTGGCGGTGGTCTTCGTGATCGTCCTGATCATGCTCTACCTCGGCCTGCGCTTCGAGAAGCGCTTCGCCGTCGCCGCGCTGATCACCGAGGTGCACGACACCGTGCTCACCATCGGATTTTTCGCGCTGACCCAGCGCGAGTTCGACCTCACCGTGCTGGCCTCGCTGATGGCGGTGGTCGGCTACTCGATCAACGACAAGGTGGTGGTGTTCGACCGCGTGCGCGAACTGTTTCGCAACACGCGCCGCGCCGAGCCCGAGGAAATCCTCAACCGCGCGATCAATTCGACGCTGTCGCGCACCATCATCACCTCGCTGTTCACCGGCATCGCCATGGTCGCGCTGTATCTGTTCGGCGGCCCGGTGCTGCACGGTTTCGC
>JAKAZT010000165.1 GCA_021815695.1 Pseudomonadota bacterium | reverse complement strand
CGCGGATGGGCTTTTCCTGCTCCCAGCGGCCGAAGTACGGCAGCGCGCCCCAGCTCTTGGCATAGACCACGTGCGCGCCGCGGTAGGCCGACTCGATGTCGTGCGACACCCGCAGCGAGCCGCCGTTTTCGTGCGCGTTCTGCTGCGCCGCATCCATGTAGCGCGGATCCAGCCGGTATTCCGGCGTCGGGCACAGCAGGGTCACGTCCATGCCCATGCGCGTGGCGATCAGCAGCGCCGAATTGGCCACCGCGGTATTGAGCGGTTTGGGGTGGTAGGTCCAGGTCAGCACGTACTTGCGCCCGCGCAGCTCGCCGAGGTGCTCGCGCATGGCCATCGCGTGCGCCAGCTCCTGGCAAGGGTGGGTGATGGTCTCCATGTTGATCACCGGCACCGTGGCGTGACGGGCGAAGGCCCGGATCACGCGATCCTCGCGGTCCACCGACCAGTCCTGGAACTTCGGGAAGGCGCGCACCGCGATCAGGTCGACGTAGCGGCTGAGCACGCGCGCGACCTCGGCGATGTGCTCCTCGGTGTCGCCGTCCATCACCGTTCCGACCTCGAACTCGATCGGCCAGGCGTCCTTGCCCGGCGCCAGCACGATGGCGTGGCCGCCCAGCTGGAAGGCACCCAGCTCGAAGCTGGTGCGCGTGCGCATCGACGGGTTGAAGAACAGCAGCGCGATCGACTTGCCCGTCAGCTGGTGTCCGGTCCTCGAGCGCTTGAACGCAGCGGCCTGGTCGAGCAGCGCGTCGAGCTCGGCGCGGCTCCAGTCCTGGGTGCCGAGGAAATGGCGAAGGCTCATCGGAAACACCTGTCTGATGGATTGGGTCCGGTCATCGGTCGCCGGTCCGGGATTGAAGCACCCGCGGAAAAAACAAAAACCCGGCGCGAGGCCGGGTCGTGTCGAAGCTTGCAGCAGCGCGCGACAGCCTACCCGGCCGGAGTGTCGGATTCCGGTCGACGCGCGCGCGAGGTCATGCCGGCAGCCATGCGGGCGCTGGTCAGGACATCGGGCTGGGCGACTTGAAAGACCATGGAGGGGCTTCGGCAAAAGGCGTGGCGATGGTGACACGATCGCGTGCTGCCCTGCAACACGGGGCGTCCGATGCGACCTTGAAAGCAAAGCGGTGTCCGCGAATGACGCAAAGAACGCAAAGGCGTGAGTCCTCAAAAGACCTTCGCGGCCTTCGCGCCCCTGGCGGACTGATGCTCCGGGTGCATGCCGCACCGTACCTCAGTCGGCGGGCACCACGCTGATGCGGATGCGCAGGCGCTCGCCGGGATCGTAGTTGAGTCGCGAGACATAAACGTCACCGCGATAGCGGTACTCGACGTCGTAGCCGGCGATGCGGCGCTGCTCGCCGACCTGGCCGACCTGCTCGCAGCGGGTCTGGTTTTCCACCTGCTGGCCGCTGCCGGCGTTGTTGCCGATGGCGCCGCCGATCACCGCGCCGCCGATGGTGGCCGCGGTATTGCCGCGACCGTGACCGACCTGGTGACCGAGGGCGCCGCCGATCACCGCGCCGAGCAGGGTGCCGGCGGTGCTGCCACCGGTGTCCCGCACGACCTGGCGGTTGTAGCAGCGCTCGCGCGGGCGATCGACCTGGACCACGTCATAGACCGGATCGACGCGCAGCACGTCGGCCCATGCGTAATGGACATTGTCCTGGCTGGAGCCGCCGTCGCCGTAACCACGGTCCTGCGCGAAGGCCGGTGCGGCCGTCGCGGCGACGATCAGCAGTGACAACAGGATGCGGCGCATGGCATGGCTCCATCGGGGCGGCGGGCACTGGACGTGCTCTCTGCGCGTATTCCAGCAAAACCTCGCTGAATCCTGGCTAAGGGCCGCCGGCGACACCGGTGCGGACGAGCCGAAACCATGCCGCGCATCGCATCGGCGGGCCCGCCGCCGGACCGGGGCCGCGGGCGCCGACTGCTAGAATCGGGGGCCACGAACCCGTCCACGAGCCCCATGCCGATCCGCCTGCACAACAGCCTGACGCGCCGCATCGAGCCGTTCGTCCCGCTCGATCCGCAGCGGGTGACGATGTACGTCTGCGGGCCGACGGTCTATCACTACATCCACATCGGCAACGCGCGGCCCGCGGTGGTGTTCGACCTGCTGGTGCGGCTGCTGCGCCGGGAATACCCGCGGGTGGTTTATGCCCGCAACATCACCGACGTGGACGACAAGATCAATGCCGCGGCGCAGGCGGCGGGGGTGCCCATCGCCAGCATCACCGACCGCTACGCCGCCGCCTACCGCGAGGACATCGCCCGCCTGGGCGTGGCCGCTCCGGACGTCGAGCCCTGCGCGACCGGGCACATCAAACCCATCGTGGCGATGTGCGAGAAGCTGATCGCCTCCGGCCACGCCTATGCCGCCGCCGGTCACGTCCTGTTCGACGTGGCCCGTTTCCCCGACTACGGCAGGCTGTCCGGCCGCAGCGTCGACGAGATGATCGCCGGCGCGCGCGTCGAGGTGGCTCCGTACAAGCGCAATCCCGCCGACTTCGTGCTGTGGAAACCGTCCGCACCGGAACTCCCCGGCTGGGACAGCCCCTGGGGCCGTGGCCGCCCGGGCTGGCATATCGAATGCTCGGCGATGGCCGAGGCCCACCTCGGCGAGACCATCGACATCCATGCCGGCGGCATCGACCTGCAGTTTCCGCATCACGAGAACGAGATCGCGCAGAGCACCTGCGCGCACGACGGCAGGATCTTCGCGCGCTGCTGGCTGCACAACGGCATGCTGACGCTGGACGGCCGCAAGATGTCCAAATCGCTGGGCAACACGCTGGTGCTGCATGAGCTGCTCGAAAAGCACCCGCCCGAGGTGCTGCGCTTCCTGCTGCTCAAGGCGCACTACCGGCAGCCGCTGGACTGGTCCGAAGCCGCCGTCCAGCAGGCGCGCGCGACGCTGGACGGCTGGTACGGCGTGCTGCGCGATCTCGCCGACACGGACGCGCCCGCGATCGCCGATGCCGACCCTCTGTGGACAGATGGAAATCACGCAGGGCTTGCACGTCTCTACGCCGCCCTCTGCGACGACCTCAACACCCCCGAGGCCCTGGTCGCCATGGCGAACCTCGTCGGCCACGCGCGCTGGTCCGTCCCGGCCACCATCGAGCACCGCCGCGCGGCCAAGGCCCAGTTGCTCGCCGCCGGCCGTCTGATGGGCTTTCTGCAGCAGGACCCGGAAGCCTGGTTCAAGCAGACGGTGCCGGGCAGCTCACTGGACGCGGCGCACATCGAGTCGCTGATCGCGCAACGCGACAGCGCGCGCGCCGCCAGGGATTTCGCCCGCGCCGACGCGGTACGCGCCGAGCTGGCGGCGCTGGGCGTGGCCATCGAGGACGGCCCGCAGGGCACGCGCTGGAAGGTCGCCGCGCCATGAACGCCACCCTGCCCCGCGCAACCGGCGCGCGCGCAGCCGCCGCGGCGATCGTCGAGGAGTTCGG
>JAKAZT010000164.1 GCA_021815695.1 Pseudomonadota bacterium | reverse complement strand
AGCCGCGCCTGCTGCGCACGCAGCTGCGCCATCACGGCGCCAGCCGTATCACCGGCCAGGCTCTGCCGTTCGGTGGCCACGACAGCCAGCACCTGACCCGCACGCACTTCTTGCCCCTCCCGCACATCGAGGCGCTGCACACGACCCGGCGCCGGGGCGGTCATCGTCTGCAGGCCCATGATCGGCGTCAGCACACCACTGACGCGTACCCGGCGCGTGTACTCGCCAAGGGCCGCAAAGGACGACAGCGTCAGCGCGAACCCGATCGCGCCAAGGATCAGGATCCGGGCGGCCAACGGCGTGGCCAGACGGATAGCGCCAAGCCCGTGCTGCTGCTTGGCTTGCAGTGCTTCGCCCCGAAACAGTGGCAACGGACGGTTCATCCCCGAACCTCGGATCACGATGGCGTTCTCGTGCCACCCCCGGTCACGAAAACGTATTTCCTTTCGAATGCATTTCAAATGCGCGAAGTCGCAAAGTCGCGTAGCTCGGCCCCTTCCAGGCCTGTCGGTCCGGGACCACAGAGCCATTTGCGATACGCACGATCGGTGCGCGAACAAGTCGGTTGCCGCGTTTCAAACGGCTGTCGGGGCGGGGCGCGCCAAGCCCCGAAACTGCAGTGCCTCGGCCAGATGTGCACGGCCGATGCAGACCTGGCCGCCGTCGAGGTCGGCGATGGTGCGGGCGACGCGCAGCACGCGGTGGTAGCCGCGCGCGGACAGGTCCAGACGCTCGGCGGCACGTTCGAGCAGGGCGCGTTCGGCGCTGCCCAGCGCGCAGTCGCGCTCGATCTCGCGGGCGCCGAGTTCGGCATTGGCGCGGCCGCCACGGGCCCGTGCGAGTTCGCGCGCGGCGATCACCCGCGCACGCACGCCGGCGCTGTCCTCGTCATGCGGCCCGCGCGGCGCACCGAGATCGGCCAGGGCCACGCGCGGCACCTCGACCTTGATGTCGATGCGGTCGAGCAGCGGACCGGACACGCGCCCGCGGTAGCGCGCGATTTGCTCGGGGGTGCAGCGGCAGCTTCCGCGCGGATCGCCGGCGTAGCCGCAGGGGCAGGGATTCATCGCCGCGACCAGCTGGAACTGCGCCGGAAACTCGGCCTGGCGCGCGGCGCGCGAAATGGCGATGCAGCCCGATTCCAGCGGCTCGCGCAGCACCTCGAGCACGTGGCGGTCGAACTCCGGCAGCTCGTCCAGAAACAGCACACCATGGTGGGCCAGCGAGATCTCGCCCGGCCGCGGCAGCGAGCCGCCGCCGACCAGCGCCACCGCCGACGCGGTGTGGTGCGGCGAGCGAAAGGGTCGTTGCCGCCAATGTCCGGGATCGATCGTCTGGCCCGCGACCGAGCGCACCGCGCAGGATTCCAGCGCCTCGTGTTCGGCCAGCGGCGGCAGGATGCCGGGCAGGCGCGCGGCGAGCATGGTCTTGCCGGTTCCCGGCGGCCCGACCAGCAACAGATGATGGCCTCCGGCGGCGGCGATCTCCAGCGCGCGCCGTGCCTGCAGCTGGCCGCGCACGTCGGCGAGGTCGAGTCCCGTCGCCGCGCCGGTTTCGACCACGGTCGCGACCGGCGTCTCCAGCGCGCCGGCGCCGCGCAGCCAGGCACAGACGTCGGCGAGGCTGTCGGCGACACGCACATCGATGCCCTCGACCAGCGCGGCCTCGGCGGCATTGCCGCGCGGCACCACCACACGCCGCTGCTGCGCACGCGCGCGCAGCAGCGCCGGCAGCACGCCGACCACCGGCCGCAATGCGCCCGACAGCGCCAGCTCGCCGAGAAATTCGCAGTCGTCCAGGTGCTCGCGCGGCACCTGGCCGCCGGCGGCGAGGATGCCCAGCGCGATGGCGAGATCGAAGCGGCCGCCGTCCTTGGGCAGATCGGCTGGCGCCAGATTGACCGTTACCCGCCGCGACGGGTACTCGAAGCGGGTGGCCTGGATGGCGACGCGCACGCGGTCGCGCGCCTCGCGCACCGCCGCCTCGGGCAGGCCGACGATCGCGGTACCCGGCAGGCCCCCGGACAGGTGCACCTCGACCAGCACCTGCGGTGCGGCGACGCCGACCTGGGCGCGGGTGAGGGTGACGGCAAGACTCATGGCGTGGGCAAAGCAGGGCCGTCCCCGGCCGATCCAGGGTGAGACTGCAGGAACCGCGGACGACCCCCGGAGAGGTTTCAGCGCTCGCGCGAGCCCGACTGCAGTTCGAACGCGGTGACGCGCTGTTCCATCTTCTCGAGCAGGGCACGGGTGCGCAGCAGCAGCAGGCGCTGCACGTCGAACTCCTCGCGGGTGACCAGGTCGAGGCGGCGCAGGCCCTCGCTCAGCACGTCGCGGAAGTTGGCCTCGAGGTCGGCGCGCGCCTGCGCCAGTCCCGGCGGCACCAGCGCGGCAAGGCGCTGGGCGAGCTGATCGATGCCTTGGACGTCAAACATGGCGGAACCTCGTGGCGTGGGGGCTGAGTATCGCTGCACGGGCGGGCGCCGCCCATCGGGTCGCGCCACCGCACCGCGTAGGCATTTTCCTATGTCCGCGGCCCCGCTGCCGGCGCGCCGCGCGACGACCGCGGCAAGGATGGCAGAATGCAGCCATCTGTCCCGGAGCAACGCGATGAAGCTGGTCACTGCGATCATCAAGCCGTTCAAGCTCGACGAGGTGCGCGAGGCGCTGGCCGAAGCCGGCGTGCAGGGCATCACGGTGACCGAGGTCAAGGGTTTCGGCCGGCAGAAAGGCCATACCGAGCTGTATCGCGGCGCCGAGTACGTGGTGGATTTCCTGCCCAAGCTGAAGATCGAGGTGGCAGTGACCGACGCCCTGCTGGAGCGCGTGGTCGAGGCGATCCAGCAGGCGGCGCGCACCGGCAAGATCGGCGACGGCAAGATCTTCGTCAGCACGCTGGAACAGGTGGTGCGCATCCGCACCGGCGAACTGGACGGGGATGCGCTGTAGGGAACCTGCCCGCAGCAGACGTCATCCCGGTGCAAGCGCGCTGATCCCTGGATCGTATCGGTGTGGAAGATCGTTCGCTGCGCTCGGCAACTGTCTTGCCATCCTGAGCGCAGCGAAAGGTGAAGGGGCGCTCTCGCGCCCACGAACGCCACGCCAGGGATGGCGTGGCCGCGGACGTCGACGCAGGGATGCATGGTGCCGATGGCCAGTTCATCCGGCGTCGGTCGGCGACCAGATCCTTCGGGCTTTGCCCTCAGGATGACAAGGCGGGGGGCACCTCTGCGTTGCGCTCCGCGACAACCTGCTTCCTGCTCCCTGCCCCTGCTCCGTGCTTCTTCCTTCCTGCTCCTTGCTTCCTGCTCCTTAGCTTCCTGCTCCTTAGCTTCCTGCTCCTTGCTCCCTGCTCCGTACTCCCGACTCCCGCCCTCAATGCACCCAACGCCCGCCGCGTCGTCGCGGCGGCGCGCGGAACTCGGTGGCGGCAGCGCCGACGCCCTGTTCGCCGCGCAGCGGCGGATGCAC
>JAKAZT010000163.1 GCA_021815695.1 Pseudomonadota bacterium | reverse complement strand
AAATCTACGAAGGCCAGCTGGTCGGCATCCACGCCAAGGACAACGACCTCACCGTCAACGCCCTGCGCGAGAAGCAGCTCACCAACATCCGCGCCGCCGGCAAGGACGACAACGTCATGCTCACGCCGCCGATCAAGATGTCGCTGGAGCAGGCGCTGGAGTTCATCGAGGACGACGAACTGGTCGAGGTGACCCCAAAGGGCATCCGCCTGCGCAAGAAGTACCTCACCGAAAGCGACCGCAAGCGCGCCTCGCGGGCGGCCTGATCGGGCGGCCCGCGCGGAACCGGGCGCGGGGCTGCGCCACGATTCGGCCTCCCGGCCGCCACCCTGCCGCAGCGCCACCCTCTCCGTTCACACTGGCCGAAATTGTAGGATCGGCGTTGACACAGTCGTTCACAAACATGGTATAGCTCGTCTGCGTCCCACCCCCTGAGGAACCAGCGATGAGCGACATGTTTGTGCGTACCGGAGAACTGAAGGACCTGCGCAGCTACCCGAAGTGGGCGCAGGAAGTCATCGAATCCTGCGAGCCCGCCAAGCGCCGCGTGCTCGACCACCCGATCTGGGCCATGATGCGCGAAGGCACGCTGCCGGATGCGACCATGCGCAGCTTTATCATGAGCGCTTGGCAGGTGATCGAGCAGTTTCCGCAATATATGGCCATGAGCCTGCTCAAGGCCCGCTACGGCACCGCGCGTGGCGAGCATCTGGCGCGGCGCTGGCTGGTGCGCAACATCCGCGTCGAGCAGAACCATGCCGACTACTGGCTGGACTGGGCCGAAGCCGTCGGTGTGCCGCGCGGCGACGTGTTGGCCAATGTCACCACGCCGGAATCCGGAATTCTCAGCCACTGGTGCTGGCAGGTCTGCGACAGCGACACCCTGGCCGCCGGCATGATCACCACCAACTATGCTGTCGAGGGCATCACCGGCGAGTGGGCACTGTTGGTCACACAAGACGACATCTACGCCTACGGTTTCGAAGCCCGCATCCGTGCCAAGGCCATGCGCTGGCTCAAGCTACACGCCGAGTATGACGATACTCACCCGTGGGAAGCGCTGGAGATCGTCAGCACGTTGGTCGGAATGCATCCCACGCCCCAGACCGTCGAGCGACTGCGCTGCTGTGTGCTCAATACCTACGTCTACAAGTATTTGGCGCTCGAGCACAGCATGCAGCAAGCTATCCTACCGCAGCGCGAAGCACGCGCGGTTGCAGCCTGAGACCCCGCTTTGCCATCATGACCGCCGTCGCCGGTTCACGATCCGGCGCGGCGGCGAATGAGGCCTGCGGCGATGCGCTCGAGCAAATCACGTTCGCTCCCTCTGCCGCTGGAGCGACATCTGCGGCCCCTTCTCTACGGCATGCTGGCGATCGTGCTGTTGGTGCTGTTGCTGACCTGGTCCGCTTTGCAATTGCAGGTCGCGGTTGCTGGCTTTCTTAACGGCGAAAGTATCTGGTCGAAGGCGCAGAAGCAGGCCATCATCGAACTCTACGCCTACGCCGACAGCGGCGATGCGCGGCACCTGCGACAGTACCAAGAGAGCATGCGGATCGTCGTGGCTGATCGCACCGGGCGTGATGCAGTATCCGGGCCACACCCGCACCCCGGCGTCGCGCGCCGCGCATTCGCCAGCACCGGGGCGTTGCCGCAGGCGATTCCGCTGCTGGTATTCGCCATGCAGCACATGGCTGACGCGCCCTACATCCGGATCGCACTGCGCAACTGGCGAGCCAGTGACCCAGCCATGGACGAACTGACGCGCATCGCGCGGCAACTGCAGGTTTTGTATGCACAGCCGCACCCGGCACACGCGGAGATCAACCGCCTGGCTGCGCGCATCCTCACCATCAACAGCGAGGTCGCGCCGCTGGCCAACACCTTTTCGCGCAGCATCACTCTGGGCGCGGCATGGCTGGCGCGCGTGCTGTTTTGGTCGATGGTACTGGCCACACTGCTGATGCTGTCGATCTGGCTGTACTTCGCGCGGCGCACGCTGCTGGCGCTGCGCGGTTCGGAATCGCGTTACCGCACGCTGCTGGAAGGCGCGCACGACGCCATCGCGGTGATCGATGCCGGCAGCGGGCGCATTCTGGAGATCAACCAGGCGGCGGAGCGCATGGTCGGCGAAAGCCGCAATGAGATCTGCGGCAGCCCGTTTGTCAGCCTGTTCCCCGATGGACTTCCGCCAAATACTTATTCGGACAGCGCCCTCGGCATGCGCAAGGACGTGGCGCTGCGTGCCGGCAGCGGCCAAGTGCGCCATGTTGCCGTCAGTCTCAGTCAGCACAGCCTGGGCGAGCGCCCGGTGCAACTGGCGATCATGCGCGATATGAGCGAGCGACGGCGCATGGAGGATGACCGCCGCGTAGCCGCCGAGGCGCTGGCCAACATCGCCGAGGGCGTGCTGATCGCCGACGCCTCGCGCCGCATCATCAGCGGCAACGCCGCCGCCGAGGCACTGTCCGGTTTCACCGCGGCGGAACTGGTCGGCACGCCGCTGGACGCGCTGCGCACCGGCGCCGGTCCGTTCGATGCCGAGGGCGAGGGTGGGGGTCTGGGCGAAATCGCCTGGCGCGAAGTGGCATATCTCGGCCACTGGCAAGGGCGCGTGCGCAGCCGCCGCAAAGACGGGCGCAGCTATCCCGAACGCCTCAGCCTCAGCGCCATCCGCGGCGAGGACGGCCTGCCGGTGCGCTATGTGGCCGTGTTCGACGACATCTCCGAGGCCGAGGCGTACCAGCGCCAGCTCGAGCACCTGGCCCTGCACGACCCGCTTACCGGCCTGCTCAACCGCGCCGCGTTCGAGCAGGAAGCGGCGCGCGCCCTGGCCGACAACCACCGCAGCAACCGCCAGGCCGCGATCTTGTTCATCGATCTGGACGGCTTCAAGGCAGTCAACGACAGTTACGGTCACGCCTTCGGCGACCAGCTTCTGCAGCAGGTCGGACAACGCCTGCTCAGCCAGATCGGCGAGCACGATCGCGCCGGGCGCATCGGCGGCGACGAGTTCACCATTCTGCTCAGCGACCTCGACGCACGCGACAGCGCCCTGCCGACGGTGCGCAAGCTGCTGCTGCTGCTCAGCGAGGCCTTCCATGTGCTCGAGCACGAGATCTTTCTTTCGGCCAGCATCGGCGTCGCCGGATTTCCAGAGGACGGCGGCGACCCCGCCACGCTGATCGCCAATGCCGATGCCGCCATGTACTCGGTGAAGGCAGACGAGCGCAACAGCTTCCGCCTCTACAGCTCGGTGATGCAGGCCTCCACGCGCACCCGGCTCAGCCTCGCCGGCGAACTGCGCCAGGCGATCACGCGCGGCGAGTTTCACCTGGTCTATCAGCCCAGTCTGGAGTTGCGTACGCGCCGTTTGATCGCGGTGGAGGCGCTGCTGCGCTGGAGCCACCCGGAGCGCGGCGATATCTCGCCATCCGAGTTCATTCCGCTGGCCGAAAGCCTGGGCATGGTGCGCAGCGTGGGCGAATGGG
>JAKAZT010000040.1 GCA_021815695.1 Pseudomonadota bacterium | reverse complement strand
GACCGTCCGGAGACCACGACGGATCCTTGTCGTTGCTGGCCACGGTCTGGCTGATCTCGGTGGTGTGGCCATATTCGGCCGGCACCGTGAACAACGCGCCACGCGCGCTGAACACCGCCAGCTTGCCATCGGGCGCGACGTCGGCGCCGCGGATCATCTTGTCCGCGGCGTATTCATACGGAAGCGTGCGCGAGCCGCCCAGCGGCACCGTCACGGGTACCTGCGCGAGTTTTCCGGTAGCAAACGAATAGACGTAAAGACGTCCGCCATCGGAGAGCGCGATGCCGCTGTCGCCCAGGCTCGGCCAATCCACGTCGTAGCTGGGGAAATCGGTCAGCTGCGCCGTGGCACCGGTCTTGAGATTGCGCTGCCAGAGGTTGAGCACGCCGTTCCTGCCGCGATCCGATGCGAAGAAGAGCGTGTCGCCATGCCACATCGGCCAGGTGTCCTCGCCCTTCCAGTGCGTCAGCTGGGCGTTGGCGCCGGTGGCAAGATCGTAGGTGAACAGGTTGTCGGCCTGGCCGCCGTAGTAGTCCTTGCGGTGAAACGGCCGCAACATGTGCGCCAGCTTGTTGTAGACCACGGTGCTGCCGCTGGCGTTGAACGCGAGCGGCCCGGTCCACGGCATCGGCAGCGCCACCGGCAGGCCGCCGTCGACCGGCACCTCGAAGGCGCGCTCGATCTGCGGGTTGAAGCTCTCGCGGCGCGAGAGGAACACCACGTCCTTGCTGTCCGGGGTCCAGCCCAGCACCACGTTGTCCGGCGCGGTGAGGATCTTGCCGCCCATCGCCGCGTTGACCGAGCGCCAGGTCAGCTGCCTGACCGGGCCGCCCGCGGCGGCGATCACGTAGACGTCGGTGTTGCCGCGATACCAGCCGGTGAAGGCGATCCAGCGGCCGTCGGGAGAAAACACCGGATGCGCGTCGTACCCGGAGTCGGAGGTCAGGCGCGTGGCCTCGCCACCCTGCGTGCCCACCTTCCACAAGGCGCCCCCGGCCTCGAACACCACCGTGCCGCCGTGAATCGTCGGGTAGCGGATCAGCGCCTGGACCGGGCCTGGCGCAGGGGCTGTCGCCGCCAGCGCAAGAACGGGAGACGTCCACGCCAGCAGCGCGGCGCACAGCTTGACGGACACCTTCATGACCACTCCTTCGGCAAAGATCGGCGCGGTCCGGCCGCGCGGTGGCGCCTCGTCGGGCACGGTGAACGACGACCGCGGCAGGACGCTGCCCTGCGCGGCGTCCTCCTCCTGTGTGCGGTCGCCGCGCGACCCGGGTCGCAAGGCAACCCAGACGAGACCGGCGAAGGCGCCGCGAGTTCCGCCGGTACCTCGCAGCTTGCCGGCGGAAAGGCTACGAAGTCGTAGGATTCACGCAGCGCGGTGGCTGCCCGCCGCGCGCGCTCCGGCAAGCAGCCCGGTCGCTAGGCCGGCCGCCCCTGCCCGAACAGGATGCGCCGCGCCTCCTCGCTGGTGGTGTCGCTGTGCACACGATAGGGCTCGCCGCGGGCGTAGGCCCGCTGCGTCGCCGGGCGCGCGGCGATCGCGTCGAACCAGCGCCTGAGCTGCGGGAAATCCTCCAGCCGCATGCCCTGGCGCTCGTACGGCACGATCCACGGATAGCAGGCCATGTCGGCGATGGTGTAATCGGCACCGGCGACGAAAGGCCGGTCGGCCAGGCGCTTGTCCAGCACGCCGTACAGCCGCCGCGTCTCGTTGACGTAACGCTCGATCGCGTAGGGAATCTTCTCCGGCGCGTAGCCGCTGAAGTGATGATTCTGGCCCAGCATCGGCCCCAGCCCGGCCATCTGCCAGAACAGCCATTGCAGCGTCTCGCTGCGACCACGCGGATCCGCGGGCAGGAACCGGCGCGTTTTCTCGGCGAGATAAAGCAGGATCGCGCCGGACTCGAACACGCTCACCGGCGCGCCGCCGTCGGCCGGCGCGCTGTCGGTGATCGCCGGCATGCGGTTGTTGGGCGCGATGCGCAGGAACGCCGGGTCGAACTGTTCGCCCTTGCCGATGTTGACCGGCCGGATCCGGTAGTCGAGGCCGGCCTCCTCCAGGAACAACGTGATCTTGTGGCCGTTGGGGGTCGGCCAGTAGTAGAGCTCGATCATGACGGCGCTCCGCGCGGGGGGATCGCCTCTAGATGCTGTGCAACAGGACGAATTCAATCGTGCCGTCCGCCGCGGTTGCGGCAGCCCTGCGGACGCCTGCCGGAGCGGCCGGTTCCATGCCGCGCCGCGTCGGCACGGCTATGGGCATGGGCACCCGGTCATTTGCCGATGCAGAAGCCGGCGAAGATCGCGCCGAGCAGATCGTCGGCGCTGACCGCGCCGGTGATCGTGCCCAGCGTCTGCGCGGCCTGACGCAGGTCCTCGGCGATCAGTTCCGGTGAGCGTTGGGCGGCGAGCGCGGCAGCCGCGGCGGCAAGCGCGGAGGCGGCTTGCTGCAGCGCCTCGACATGGCGCTGGCGCGCGGTGAATGCGTGCTCCTCGCTGCCGGCACCGGCATGGCGCGCCAGCTCCGCGCGCAGTTCATCGAGGCCGGCGCCGGTGCGCGCGGACAGATGCAGCCAGGTGCGCCCAGCGCGGGTTTCGACGCGCGCCGCGGGATCGGCCAGGAGATCGCACTTGTTGACGACCACCAGTGCATCGGCCCCGCCGGGCAGGCCGTCGAGCAGGGCGAGATCGGCCTCGACGTGCGCGGTCTCGCTGACCAGCACCGCCAGGTCACAGCGGGCGAGCGCGGCGCGGGCGCGGCGCACCCCTTCCTGCTCGATCGCATCGGCGCTGTCGCGCAATCCCGCGGTATCGATCAGTTCGACGCCGACGCCATCGATGACCAGTTCGACGTGCAGTGCGTCGCGCGTGGTGCCCGGCGTGGCGGTGACGATCGCGCGATCCTCGCCGGCGAGCGCATTGAGCAGACTGGACTTGCCGGTGTTGGGCCGGCCGATCAGCACCGCGCGCGCTCCGCGCGCCAGGCGCACGCCGTGGCGGGCATCGGCGATCAGCAGCGCGACCGCGTCACGGACCGTCGCGAGCCCTGCGGCCAGCGCGGGATCACCAAGCAGTTCCAGCTCTTCGTCGGCAAAGTCGATCGCGGCCTCGACCTGTACCCGCAGCGCGGTCAGCGCAGCAACAAGGCCGTGCACGCGCTGCGAGAATGCGCCGGCCAATGCGCGCTGCGCGGCGCGCGCGGCGGACTCGCTGCGCGCCGCGATCAGGTCGGCGACCGCCTCGGCCTGGGCCAGGTCGAGCTTGCCGTTGAGAAACGCGCGCTCGGTGAACTCGCCGGGACGGGCGTGCCGGGCGCCGAGTTCGAGCACGCGGCGCAGCAGCAGATCGAGCACGACCGGACTGCCATGCGCGTGCAACTCGAGCACGGCCTCGCCGGTGTAGGACGCCGGCGCCGCGAAATACAGCGCAAGGCCGCGCTCGATCGGTGCACCGTCAGCGCCCAGGAATGCCGCGTAGTGCGCGTGCCGCGGCTGCGGCATGAAACCGAGCAGGGTACGCGCGATCGCCGGTGCCGCCGGCCCCGACACCCGCAGCACGCCGACACCGCCCGCTCCGGCGGGCGTGGCGATGGCGGCGATGCTGTCGGGGTCTGCGCGCATGGCCGGCGCGCCGCGCGGCTCAGGCCGCGGCCTTGGCGTCCCTGGCGTTGTAGCGACGCATGATGAACCACTGCTGCAGCAGGCCGGTGAGGCCGTTGGTCACCCAGTACAGCACCAGACCGGAGGGGAAGAACGCGAACATGAAGGCAAACAGCAGCGGCATCGCCTTCATGATCTTGGCCTGGGTCGGATCCATGCCCACCATCGGTGTCAGGAACTGCTGCGCCAGCATCACCGCCGCGTTGAGGATCGGCAGCACGAAATACGGGTCTGGTGCCGACAGGTTCTGCAGCCAGCCGAAGAACGGCGCCTGGCGCAACTCGACGCTTTCCAGCAGCACCCAGTACAGGGCGAAGAACACCGGGATCTGCACCAGCATCGGCCAGCAGCCGGCGAGCGGATTGGCTTTCTCTTTCTGATACAGCTCCATCATGGACTGCTGCATCTTGACCTTGTCGTCGCCGTAGCGCTCCTTCAGCGCCTGGATGCGCGGCGCCAGCTTGCGCATCTTCGCCGCCGAGGTGTACTGCTTTTCGCTGAGCTTGAAGAACACCGCCTTGATCAGCAGCACCAGCAGGATGATCGCCAGTCCCCAGTTGCGGGTCAGCCGGTGCAGTTCGACCAGCACCCAGTGCAGCGGCTGCGCGAGCACGGTGAACATGCCGTAGTCCACGGTCAGTTCCAGTCCGGGCGCGGTCTGCTGCAGCAGATTCTGCAGCTTGGGGCCGACGAACAGGTTTGCCGTGCTGCCGGCCGCCTGGCCGGGCGCGACGGTGAATGCCGGCCCCAGCGTGCGCATCACGTAGCGGATGCTGCCGGCGGCGTTCACCGCGGCACTCTGGAAAGTCTGGGCGCCGGCATTGCCGGGAATCCATGCTGCGAGGAAGTAATGCTGCACCATCGCCACCCAGCCGCCGCTGACGGACTTGTCGAGCGGTTCGCTGGCGACCTTCTCGTAGGGCAGCTTCTGGAACTTGTCGGTGGGGCCGTACCAGGCCGGGCCGTTGTAACTGTGCGATGCGGGATCGGACAGACCGAACAGATGGCTGCTGGGCGCGGGCGGTGCCACGCGGGTCAGCTGTTCATACGCATTGCCGGTCCAGGGCACCCTGCCGCGGTTGATCACCTGCTGGGTCAGGGTCACCACGTAGCTGCCGCGGGTGAAGGTGTAGCGCTTGAGCACGCTGACGCCGCTGGCGGCATCGGTCCAGGTCAGATCGACATTCAGCGTGTTCTGCCCGGGCGCCAGGGTGTAGGCGGCTTGCGCGGCACGAAACACCGCCGTGTGGTCCGGTGCCTTGCCAGTGGCGCTGACCAAGCCGCTCTGCGCGACAAAATAATCGGCCGCACCCGCATGCAACAGATCGACCCGCGCCGGCTGGCCGGGCTCGACGGCGTAGTCGAGCAACTCCGCGCGATCCAGCGTGCCGCCGCGCGTGTCGATGCCCAGATCGAGCAGGTCGGTGCGCACATGGATCTGCTCGCCCGGTGTCTGCTCCCGGGTCGCAACGGTCGGAATCTCCGGCGCACGCGGTGCCATCCGGGCTGCCGCTGCGGTCGTCGCGGTCGGCGTGGCATTTCCGGACGCAGGCAGCGTCGTTGCCGTCGCCGCAGCGGGAACCGGCGCGGTTGCATAGTCGGTCTGCCACGTCGTCCACAGCAGGTAGGCCACAAACAGCAGCGCAAAGACGAGGAACGTGCGCGTTTGGTTCATTGCGTGGAGGGTCCGAATGGCGCCGGAGGCAGGGGTGAGGACGCGGGACGCCGGCGGCCGGTCAGTCCGTGATTGTGCCGGTGGGGGCCAGCGGCTTCAATGGCCGCAAACGCGGCCACAAGCGATCCAGTTCGGCGCGCAGGGTCGCGTTGTCCGCCGCGGCAGCCTCGCTGCGCGCGATCACCAGCAGATCGAGCGGTGGCAGCTTCGCACGCATGCGGCGAAACGATTCGCGCAACTGTCGCTTGATGCGATTGCGTTCGACCGCGCGTTTCGAAACGCGGCGCGAAACGGCCATCCCCATGCGCGCTTCGGAACCGGCGGCCACCGCGTAGCGAATCAGCACATAACGGCCGTCGAGGCGGCCCGGCGCATCGCGCATGGCCAGAAAGTCGGCGGCGCGGCGTAGCCGCGTCGCCCGCGGCAGGCCGACGTCGCTCATCGGCAAGCTTACGGAATCAGGCGCTTGCGGCCTTTGGCACGCCGCGCCGAGATGATCTTGCGGCCGTCGGCCGTCTTCATGCGCGCACGAAAGCCGTGCGTGCGGGCGCGCTTGAGGTTGCTGGGCTGAAAGGTGCGCTTCATGGCGTCTTGCCTCGAAAAAGACTCGGGATTGTCGGGGCGCGACCGCCGCGCTGTCAAGAATCAGCCGCGGCGGCCGGGTACGACGGGGCTGCTACACTCGTTCGTCCTGTCGGCGCATCGCGCCTTTACTGCCCCACGGACCCTGCGAGCCATGAGCACACTCTGGCAGCGCTGCCTTGAACGCCTGGATGGCGAGTTCAGCGCGGAAGACCTGCATACCTGGTTGATGCCGCTGCAGGCCCTCGAGGACGGCCAGGGGCTGCGCCTGTATGCACCCAACGCCTACACCGTCGACATGGTGCGCATGCAGTACCTGTCGCGGATCGGCGCCGTGCTGGAACATCTGATCGGTCACCCGGTACCCGTGTACCTGGAAGTCGGCAGCGCGCGGCCGCGGCCGCTGCGAGCCAGCGCGGTGACGGCGGCGGCGGTACTCGAACCGGAGTTCGAACACAATCTCGACCCCAACTACACGTTCGACACCTTCGTCGAGGGCAAATCCAACCAGTTGGGCAAGGCCGCGGCGATGCAGGTCGCGCAGAATCCGGGCCACGCCTACAACCCGTTGTTGCTGTATGGCGGCACCGGCCTCGGCAAGACGCATCTGATGCACGCTGCCGGCAACTTGATCCGCAGTCACAAGCCGGGCACCAAGGTGCTCTACCTGCGCTCGGAACAGTTCGTCGGCTCGATGATCGAGGCGCTGCGTACCAAGAACATGGACGATTTCAAGCGTCGCTTCCGTTCGGTCGACGCGCTGCTGATCGACGACATCCAGTTCTTTGCAGGCAAGAACACCACCCAGGAAGAGTTCTTCCACACCTTCAACACGCTGTTCGACGGCAAGCAGCAGATCATCCTCACCTGCGACCGTTATCCGAAGGAAGTCGAGAACCTGGAGCCGCGGCTGAAATCGCGTCTGGGCTGGGGCCTGTCGGTGGCCATCGAGCCGCCGGACTTCGAGACCCGCGCCGCGATCCTGCTGGCCAAGGCTCACGGCAAGGGCATGGCGCTGCCGGAGGACGTCGCCTTGCTGCTGGCGCGCCGCATCCGCTCGAATGTGCGCGACCTCGAAGGCGCACTGAACACGCTGTCCGCGCGAGCCAATTTCTTCGCTCGCCCGATTACCCTCGAGTTCGCCCAGGAGACCCTCCGCGATCTGCTTTCCGTGCACCAACTCGCGGTGACGGTGCCGAACATCCAGAAGACCGTCGCCGACTATTACCAGGTGCGACTGTCGGATCTGCTGTCCAAGCGCCGCGTGCGTTCCCTGGCGCGCCCCCGGCAGTTGGCAATGACCCTGGCCAAGGATCTGACCGAGCACAGCCTGCCGGAAATCGGCGAGGCCTTCGGTGGTCGTGATCACACGACGGTGATGCATGCGTGCAAGACCATCCGCAGCCTCTGCGACAACGATGCGCGAATGCGGCAGGATTGGGACAAGTTGATCCGTATACTCACCGGGTAAACCCTGTGGGTAACTTTGCGGAGCGCGTGGGCGGCAAAGTTATCCCCAATGTACACACCGGCAAGAGCACTGCTTCCAAGCCAGCGATTTCAGCGCAAATATCTGAAAACAAATAAGAAATAGCTCTTTTCCGCTTGTCCACCGGACCAGCAACCACCACAAGATCTTCTTTATCAACAAAGCACTGGAACAGGATGCGCCATGCGATTCAGTATTCAGCGAGAAGCCTTGCTCAAGCCATTGCAGCAGGTGGTCGGCGTGGTCGAGCGGCGACAGACTCTGCCGGTCCTGTCCAATCTGCTGACTCAGGTCCGGGGGACTCGTCTGGCCCTGACCGCAACCGATCTGGAAGTCGAGATGGTTGCTTCCACCGAAGTGCAGCAAGCCGCGGATGGTGAAATCACGCTGCCTGCCCGCAAGCTGTTCGATATCGTTCGTGCGTTGCCGGACGGTGTCCGCATCGAACTCAAGCTCAACGGGGATCGGGCCGCGCTGACCGCGGGGCGCAGTCGTTACACGCTGGCCACCTTGCCCGCGGGTGAATTTCCGACCCTGGACGCCATCGACGTGGTCGAACGCGTGCAGCTGCAGGAGTCCATTCTGAAGGCCTTGATGGATCGCACCGCCTTCGCGATGGCCAATCAGGATGTCCGCTTTTATCTCAATGGCATGTTGCTTGATCTGCGCGAGAGCGGTCTGCGCTGCGTGGCAACCGATGGACATCGCCTGGCCATGGCGGAAACGGAGCTTGCGGCCGGGGCCACGACGCGCAGGCAGATCATCCTGCCGCGCAAGGGCGTGATGGAACTGGGTGGCTTGCTGGAGTCGGGTGATTCCGCCGTGGAACTGGAAGTGGCGCGAAATCACGTGCGTGTGCGCCGCGACGACGTGGTGTTCACGTCCAAACTCATCGATGGTCGATTCCCTGATTACGAAGCCGTGCTTCCGATCGGGGCTGACAAGATCGCCGAGTTGAACCGCGACGCGCTGCGTGCTGCCCTGCAGCGGGCCGCCATCCTTTCGAACGAGAAATATCGCGGGGTCAAGCTCGAGCTCGATCCGGGCAAGCTGCGCATCGTGGCCCACAATCCCGAGCAGGAGGAAGCCGTCGAGGAAATCGAGGCCGATACCGTGATCAGTGAACTCGCGGTCGGTTTCAACGTCGGCTATTTGCTGGATGCGCTGGGTGCGTTGCGCAGTGAGCGGGTGCGATTGAACCTGCGTGATGCCCAGTCGAGCTGCCTGGTCCAGGGTGTACCCGACGAACAGGCGCGACACGTGGTCATGCCGTTGCGTCTCTGAACGCGGTGCCGCTTGGGTTTCTCCAGCGCCGGGGCCGACGGCAAGCGCCCCGGCGCTTTCATGTGAGTCACCATGCAGTTTGCCCGCCTGATTATTGATGATCTGCGCTGTTTCCGGCACCTGGATGTGGTGCTGCGGCCTGGCATCAATGTCTTTGTCGGTGGCAATGGCACGGGCAAGACATCCCTGCTGGAAGCTGCGCATCTGCTCTCGCATGGCCGTTCGTTTCGAGCCAGTGCCGCGGAGGCACTGCTGCGCCAGGGCGCTGCCAGCTGGACCGTGCATGCAGAAATCCGCCGTACTGCGGGGCAAGTGCAATTCCTGGGCCTGACCCGGAATGCGGATGGTTGGCAGGCGCGCGTGGATGGCCAGCCCGTGGCGACGCTTGCTGCATTGATCGAGCATTGCGCCGTCATTTGTTTCGAGCCCGGCAGCCATGCCCTGATCGCCGGCCCTGCCGAAGAACGACGGCGCTTCGTCGATTGGGGGGTGTTCCACGTGGAACACGAGTTCCAGCCCATCTGGCGGCGCTATCGACGTGCCTTGCGTCAACGCAATGCCTTGCTGCGCAGCGCCGCCGCCGATGTCGACCTCACCCCGTGGGAGCAGGAGCTGGCATTGCGAGGTGAGCAGCTCGATGCGCTGAGACGGCGTTACCTGAATGCGCTCGAACCTCTGCTGGAGACTTTAAGTGCCGCGCTGATTCCCGAACTGGGCGCGCCGACCCTGCTCTATCGCCGCGGCTGGCCCGCGGGGGAATCACTGGCCGCGGCGCTGCGCGGGTCACGTCTGCGCGATCAAGCACTGGGGCACACCCGGCCGGGCCCGCATCGCGCGGACTGGTCACTCGCATTTGCGGCGGCACCCACGCGGGCATTGTTGTCGCGAGGGCAGGCCAAGCTCTCTGCCCTGGCCTGCTTGTTGTCTCAGGCGGAGCTGCACGATCGCCGCAGCGGCGATGCGGCCGTGCTGTGCATGGACGATCTGGCGGCCGAGCTGGATGCGGCCCATCTGGAAGCAGTTGTCGACCGATTGCAGCACCACGCAGGACAAGTACTGATCACGGGCACGACGATGCCCCCCGTATTGGCCGGCAGCACGACGCGGTTCCACGTGGAACACGGTACGGTTCGGCAGGCCTGAAGAGGCGGCGGCGCGATAGCGCGCCTGTTAGACTAGAACGCTTGACTTGCGCTGCCGGTGGCGGTCGCGCCCATCTTCTCTTGGAAGCGCATGAGCACAGCCTACGATTCCAGCAGTATCAAGGTCCTGAAGGGTCTTGAAGCCGTCCGCAAACGTCCGGGCATGTACATCGGCGACACCGATGATGGTACGGGCCTGCATCACATGGTTTTCGAGGTCGTGGACAACGCGATCGACGAGGCGCTCGCCGGTTATTGCGACCGCGTGGAAGTGGTCCTGCACACGGATGGCTCGGTCAGCGTCAGTGACAACGGTCGCGGCATTCCCGTGGATCTCCATCCCGAAGAGGGCCGTTCCACCGCCGAGGTGGTGATGACCGTGCTGCATGCCGGCGGCAAGTTCGATGCGAATTCCTACAAGGTGTCCGGCGGCCTGCATGGTGTCGGCGTCTCGGTGGTCAATGCGCTGAGCGACCACCTGTGGCTGCAGATCCACCGCGATGGCCACGAGCACCTCCAGGAATATCACCTCGGTGAACCGCTTTATCCGCTGAAGACGGTGGGGCCCTCGAGCCTGCGCGGGACGCGCGTGCGTTTCGTGCCCAGCCCGACGGTTTTCACCCACATCGAGTTTCACTACGACATCCTCGCCAAGCGCTTGCGCGAATTGGCTTTTCTCAATTCCGGCGTGCGCATCGAACTGAGTGATGAGCGCGTTGATCGCCACGACGTGTTTCAGTTCGAGGGCGGCATCCGCTCGTTCGTGGAGCATGTGGCGCACCTGAAGACCGCGCTGCATCCCAACGTGATCAGCTTTGCCGCGGAGCAAGAGGGCGTCACCGTCGAGGTCGCGATGCAATGGACCGACGGCTATCAGGAAACGATGTTCTGTTTCACCAACAATATTCCGCAGAAGGACGGCGGCACCCATCTGACCGGTTTCCGCGCGGCGCTGACGCGCACACTGATCGCCTATGTCGAGCAGTCCGGGCTGGCCAAGAATGCCAAGGTGCAGCTGTCGGGTGACGACATGCGCGAGGGCCTGATCGCGGTCCTTTCGGTCAAGGTTCCGGATCCCAAATTCTCCTCGCAAACCAAGGAAAAGCTGGTCTCCAGCGAGGTCAAGGGCATCGTCGAGCAGGTGATGAACCACAAGCTCGAGGAATTCCTGCTGGAAAATCCCGCCGAGGCCAAGGCCATCGCCGGCAAGGTGGTGGATGCCGCGCGTGCGCGCGAAGCCGCGCGCAAGGCGCGCGAGATGACACGGCGCAAGGGCGCGCTGGATATCGCCGGGCTGCCGGGCAAGCTGGCCGATTGTCAGGAAAAGGACCCGGCGCTCTCCGAACTGTTCATCGTCGAGGGCGACTCGGCCGGCGGCTCGGCCAAGCAGGGCCGCAACCGCAAGACCCAGGCGGTGCTGCCGCTGAAGGGCAAGATCCTCAACGTCGAGAAGGCCCGCTTCGACAAGATGCTGGCCTCGGCCGAGGTCGGCACTCTGATCACCGCGCTGGGCTGCGGTATCGGCAAGGACGAGTACAACCCCGACAAGTTGCGCTACCACCGCATCATCATCATGACCGATGCCGATGTGGACGGCTCGCACATCCGCACGCTGCTGCTGACCTTTTTCTATCGGCAGATGCCCGAGTTGATCGAGCGCGGCTACGTCTACATCGGCCTGCCGCCGCTGTACAAGCTCAAGCAGGGCAAGCAGGAGATGTATCTCAAGGACGATGCAGCACTGAATGCCTACCTGATTGCCAACGCGGTCGACGGCGCCGAACTGGTACCGGGCGAGGGCCTGCCGCCCATTCGTGGCGAGGCGCTCGAACGCCTGCTGCGGGATTACCAGGCGGCGCTGGATCAGATTGAGCGTCTCAGCAATCGGTGCGACGCGATCGTGCTCGAAGGCATGCTGGAAGGCGCCGTTCCCGATTCGCAGCGCTGGCAGGATCCCCGGGCCCAAGCCGCCTGGCTGCAACTGCTGGATACGCGCGTCAACGCCGGCGGTTTGGGCCGCCCGCGCTACACGCTGAGCGTACGCGGAGTCGGCAGTGACGCCGAGGCGCTGCTGATCGAGCGCACCCAGCACGGGCTCGGACATGGTTTTGTGCTGACGCGTGCGTTTTTCGAAGGCCCCGAATTCCGAGCCGTTGCCGATGCGGCGCATGCACTGGCCGGCTTGTTGCAGCCGGGTGCGGAGATCCGTCGTGGCAACGTCACGCTGCCGCTGCAACGCTTCGCCGAGGCGCGCGCGTTCCTGTTCGAGGAGGCCAAAAAAGGTCGCGCCATCCAGCGCTTCAAGGGGCTGGGCGAGATGAATCCCGAACAGCTCTGGGAAACCACGGTCAATCCTGAAACGCGCCGCCTGCTCCAGGTGGGCATCGAGGACGCCGTGGCCGCCGACCAGATGTTCGCGATGCTGATGGGTGAGGCGGTCGAACCGCGCCGCGACTTCATCGAAGCCAACGCACTCAAGGTCGCCAACCTCGACGTCTGAGACATCGATACGGCGCGGCGAACGCGTCGCGGCCGCGGGCGGCGGCGCGCATGTCGCGGCGCAGCTTGAGCGTAGCGCCGCATCGCCGCTACGCTTCGCAATCTCCCCGCGTGCCCCGGCACCCCCAGCGAGGCCTCCATGAAATCACGCCTGTTCGTCAAGACGCTCGCGACCGCGATGCTTGCTTTCGCGCTGAGCGCCACCGCCGTGGCCGCCGACAAGAAGCCGCCGGAGTACCCCAACGCCAAGCGCGAGTCGCCCAAGCCCGACCTCACCAGTCAGCGCGAACAGGACCTGCTGCAGAAGGGCTTCAACGCCCTCAACGACAGCAAGCAACAGGCGGAAGCGCAGAAGGATCTGGAGAAGATCGTCAGCGACAGTCACAGCAAGTACGCCAAGGCCGAGGCCCTGCGCGGATTGGCGCAACTGAAGGTCAACGCAAACGACTATGCAGACGGCACCGATTTGCTCAAGCAGGCACTGGCGCTGAATTCGCTGCCCAACGACGAATACTTCGACACCATGCTGACGCTGGCGCAACTGTATGCGCAGAACGAGCAGTGGCAGCCGGCACTCGACACCCTCAGCGCCTGGATGCAACAGGGCGGCAAGCAGACTGCCAGCGCCTATGCCTTGGAGGGCAACATCTACTACCGGCAGAACCAGTACCAGAACGCGGTCGACGCGCTGCTGAAAGCGCGTGCGCTCAATGACAAGCCGCCGCAATCCTGGAACCAGCTGCTGATGGCCAGCTACTTCGGTCTGAAGCAGTACGACAAGGCGGCCGATCTGGAAAAACAGGCACTGGCCAAGGACCCGACCGACAAGAACGCTTTCAGCAATCTGGTCAAGGTCTATCTGGAGGCCAACGAGCCTGCCAAGGCGCTGGCGACGATGCGTGAGGGCAAGGCGCGCGGACTGATCACCACCGACACGGACTACATCAACTTGGCCAAGATGTACCTGATCGTCGGCCAGAGCTCCAGCGACCCCAAGCCCGATGCGCAGCAGGCCGTTGCCGCGCTGAAAGAAGGCTTCGGCAAGGGCGTCGTCACGCCCAGCCTCGAGAGCTACAAGCTGCTCGGCGATGCCTCCTACCTCGCGGATGATTTGCACGGTGCTGTCGACGCCTGGGGCAAGGCTGCGCCCTTCGCCAAGGACGGCAAGCTGGACATGCAGCGCGGCCAGCTGATGGTGCAGCAGCTCGACCAGTACAAAGACGGCAAGGCAGCGCTGCAGCAGGCGCTGGCCAAGGGCGGTCTGGACAAGCCCGGCGTGGCGTGGATCCTGATCGGCAACGCCGACCTCAAGCTCAAGGACAAGGCTGGCGCAGTGGCCGCGTACCGCAAGGCGGCGCAGTTCCCGGAGACGAAGTCCGCAGCCGACAAGTGGCTCAAGGCCGAGTCACGCGGCGGCAGGAAATAAGTGGCGGGAAGCTTGCCGGGCGATTCACTGAACCGCCCCTATACAAGCCCGCGGTGCTGGTGTAACTTTGCTCTTTCTTGTGCTCGCGCAACCGCGTGATCTGTAACCCACGCGCGGTATGCTGCGGTCGCAATGCCGACTCAAGCAGACTCGAATCGATCGACTGATGGCCTCGACCACACAACCTTCCGGCTCCGCGCCGTTCAACTGGAGGCGCACGGTGGCCTTGGCGGGAGCCATCGCGCTCCACGCCACCGCCTTGCTGCTGATGCTGTCGCCGATGGCGCCGCCCCAGGCCAAGGAAAAGGCCAAGGACAAGATCGTCCAGGTGGAGTTCATCGAGCCGCCGCCGCCGCCGCCGCCGCCGCCGCCGCCGCCGCCGGTGCCGCCGAAGACGCCGCCGCCGAAAGTGATCCAGCAGATGCGTCCGCCGCCGGTGCCGCCGCCGCCGGCGCAGCCGCCCGTGGTCAACGAGACCTCGAACATGGCCGTGGCGGCCCCGCCGCCGGCCCCGCCGTCCCCACCGGCTCCGCCCGTCAGCATTTCGGCGAGCCAGGACGTGGCCTACAATCAGAAGATCCAGATCCGTTATCCGATCGAAGCCCTGCGTCAGGGCCATCAGGGCACGGTGATCCTGCTGGTCTTGGTCGGCACGGATGGTCGGCCGAAGGAAATCCAGATCAAGAAATCGAGCGGTTACCGTGAACTGGATCGAGCGGCACGCGAAGGCGTGATGCAGTATCGCTTTACGGCCGCGGTCAAGGATGGCCAGCCTACGGAAGCGTGGGTCGAAGTGCCCATCAACTTCACGCCGCAAGAGTTCTGACAGACCGGTAAACTCTCCCCGTCACCCGATCATCCTGCACAAAGGGTCGCGTCATGCAGCAAGAAGCCTCCTCCTCCATGTCTGCCGCACAGGCGGGCTCCACCCCTCCGCCGGTCGATGCCGCGGCGGCCCACGCTTCCACGGCGGTAGCGCCCAGCGCATTGCCGACGCTTGGCGGCGGCAACGCTGCAGCCATGCAGAGCGCAGGCTTCGACCAGCTGGTTCACAACTTCGACTTCATCGGTTGGGTTGTCTTCCTGGTGCTGATCGCGATGTCGGCGCTGTCGTGGTACTACATCATCTTCAATTTCGCGCGCAACATGCAGTTGCGTGGACGCATGGACAAGGTGATCCGCACGTTCTGGGAGACGCCTTCCGCGCAGGATGCGGTGCGCGCGATGGAGGCCCAGCCGAGCTCCGAGCCGTTCTCCAAGATCGCGCTCGATTGCGCCACCGCCGCCGCGCATCATTCGCGCGCCGAGGGTGGCAAGATGGCCGAGTCGCTCAGCCGGTCGGAGTTCATCGACCGTTCGCTGCGCCAGGCAGTCGCCCGCGAAAGCATGCGCCTGGAGACGGGCATGACCTTGCTGGCCACCGTCGGCGCCACCGCGCCATTCGTCGGTCTGCTGGGTACGGTGTGGGGTATCTATCACGCCCTGATCGCGATTGGCGCCAGCGGCAACGCGGACATGGCCGCAGTCGCCGGCCCGGTTGGCGAGGCGTTGATCATGACCGCCATCGGTCTCGGCACCGCGATCCCGGCGGTTCTCGCGTACAACTTCTACGCGCGTACCAACCGCCTGATCTACGCCCGTTTCGACGAGTTCGCGCATGACCTGCACGACTTCTTCGCGACCGGTTCGCGTGTGACCGATCTGTCCAAGCCGGCCATGCCGACCAGGAAGTAAGACCATGGCTTTCACCTCGAACACCGGTGGCGGACCGATGGCGGACATCAACGTCACGCCCTTGGTGGACGTGCTGCTGGTGTTGCTGATCATCTTCATGATCACGGCGCCGATGATGACCCACAAGATCAGCATCGATCTGCCGCAGGCCACCAACAACCCGCCACCGGTCAACCCCGCCGAGCCGATCAGCCTGGTGATCAGCGGCGATGGCTCGATCAGCTGGAACGGCAGTCCGATCACCGACCTCGAGCTGAAGGCACAGCTGGCGATCCTCGGCACCAAGCCGAACCAGCCGGAGCTGCATATCAAGGCGGCGGCAACGACGTCCTACAATCAGCTGGCCAAGGTAATGGCCGAGGCCAAGAGCCAGCACGTCGAAAAGATCGGCTTCGAGAAGTGGTGAGGACCTGACATGGCGTTCAGCAGCAACAGCGGGGGCAGTGGTCTCATGGCGGACATCAACGTCACGCCCCTCGTGGACGTGATGCTGGTGCTGCTGATCATCTTCATGATCACGGCGCCACTGATGTCGCACAAGATCAAGGTCGAGTTGCCCAAGGCCAACCCCAACCAGACCGCCGCTGACAAGATGGTGCCGATCGACCTGGCCATCCGCGCGGACGGTTCGATGTACTGGAATGACAATGCCGTCAGCAATGCTGAACTGAAGGCGCGGCTTGCGGTGGAGGCGATGAAAACGCCGCAGCCGGAGCTGCAGATCCGCGCCGACAAGACCATCGAGTACCGCACCATCTGGGACGTGATGTCCGCCGCCAAGGGTGCGGGCATGGTGCACGTCGGCTTCATCACCACCGGCGACGGCAAGTAAGTAGCCCGTTCGCAGGCGATGGCAAGACAGCAAGGCGCCTCCGGCAACGGGGGCGCCTTTTTGATTCGCGGCTTTTACCCGCGACCGGCGTGGCTTTCCGGCGTCGGGGAGCCGGCCAGGATCGCCAGATAGCGCCGGACCGTCGTCGCCAAGCCGGCATACAGGGCCTCACTGATCAGCGCATGGCCGATCGAGACCTCGGACAGCGCGGGCACGGCAGCACAGAATGCAGCCAGATTGTCCTGGCTGAGATCATGGCCGGCATTGACGCCGAGGCCGGCCGCGTGTGCGCGCCGTGCCGTGTCGACGCACCGCGACAACTCGAGCTCGGCAGCGCCGGCGGCTAATGCGTGCGCATAGGGTCCGGTATAGATTTCGATGCGATCGGCCCCCAGCGCCGCCGCCTGTTCCAGTGATCCGGCGCCGGCATCGACGAACAGCGACACCCGTGCGCCGAGCGCACGGATGCCGTCGATCACCGGAGCCAGCCGCTGCGCATCACGGGGAAATTCGAAGCCGTGATCGGAGGTCAGCTGGCCGTCGCCGTCGGGTACCAGTGTCACCTGCTGCGGTCGTGCTTCGCGGATCAGCGCCATGAAGCCCGGATAGTCCACGCGCGGACCAGCAAAGGGATTGCCTTCGATATTGAACTCGACCCGGCCGCGCGTCAGTTGCGCCAGCAATGCGACATCGTCGGGGCGGATATGACGGCGATCCGGGCGCGGATGCACCGTGATGCCGCCGCAGCCGGAAGCGATGCAGGTATGGGCGGCGGTCGCGAGATCCGGCGCGTTGCCGCCGCGCGAGTTGCGCAGCACCGCGATCTTGTTGAGATTGACGCTGAGCCGGATCATCGCGCGAACCCGATGCGGTGGCGGGAACGCGGATGATGCCAAAAAAAACGCGTACCCACGGTACGCGTCAAGATCCGGGTGCGCCGGTGCACGATCGCCATCGTGCGCCGGCGGCCACGGCAGGAGATGCACCCGATCTGACCCGTGGACGCACCAAAGGTTCCCCGGTCGGGCACCTTCACGGCGACAGGGCAAACTGTCGTATCGGGCGTGGCCCGCCGCGCCAGGCCAGCGCGCCCAGATAGCCGGGCGCCGGTGCCAG
>JAKAZT010000162.1 GCA_021815695.1 Pseudomonadota bacterium | reverse complement strand
CAGCTGGCAATCGAGCCTCCGCCAAGCCAGATCCCTCGCTGCGCTCGGGATGACAACGGTAAAAACTCGCCCTTCCCCGAGTCCGAGTCCCGAGTCCCGGGTCCCGGGTCCCGGCCCGCTTTCAGTCCTTCAATGTTGCCGGCCGCGTGCGGCAGTGCTCGACGCAGGCCACGATGGAGTCCCAGCCTTCCAGCCCGTACCAGAACGCGGTCCAGCGCGACTGTTTGAAGCAGCCATCGGATTCGGCGTAATAGAAATCGTTGTTGACCGGGTTACCGTGGCGCGAACGCCAGAACAGGCGCGGATTGTCCGCGCGCATCACCTGCCAGGCGGCGCGGCCCAGGCCCTCGCCCTGCGCGTCCTCGGCGACGGCGAACTTGTCCAGATACGGCACACCGTCCTCCAGCGTCAGGATCAGCGCGGCGCGGTAGTTCGCGCTGACATAAGCGCGATACAGCCGCGTGCGCTCGAAGTAATCCGGCAGCAGCGTGCGGCCGAAGCTCGACTCGATCAGCGCGCGCAGGCGTCGGGTGTCGATCTGGCTCCAGCGCGTGCAGCGGCGCACGCGCTCGCCGCGCCGCACCAGCGTGCCCGAGCCGCGATGCGTGAACAGCTCCTTGGCCAGTTCCGCCGGGCGCGTGATCGACACCGACGAGGTCAGCGGCAGACGGTCCAGCAGCGCCTTGATCTGCTCGATCTTGACGCGCATGCCGGAATGCAGCCACGGCTGCGCCATCAGCGCCTCGTAATCGGTGCCGAGGTTGATCGAGTCGATCACCCGGCCCTCGCCGTCCAGCAGACCGCCGGTACCGGTGAGGAAGATGATCTTGTACGGCTGCAGCGCCTGCACCAGCTCGTTGGCGGCGAAGTCGGCATTGACGTTGAGGATCTGACCGCCCGTGGTTTCGCCCAGCGAGGCGATCACCGGTACCGAGCCGGCGTTGAGGCTGGCCTCGATCGGCGCCAGGTTCACGCGCGTCACCTTGCCGACCAGGCCATAGGTGCGGCGGCCGAGAAAGTCGGCCTCGAACACGCCCGACAGCACCGAGGTCGCACGCGCGCCGATCTGCTGCAGCGCCTCGACCAGACGCAGGTTCTCGCTCTGTGTCACCCGGCGCACGATCGCCAGTGCCTCCGGCGAAGTCACGCGCAGCCCCTTGACGGTCTTCTTGGCGATCCCGGCCGCGGCCAGTTCGGTGTCCAGTTGCGGCCCCGCGCCATGCACCACGATCGGCGTCAATCCCACTTGCTGCAGAAAGGCCAGCGAGCTGGTCAGCGCCTCGAGGTCGTCGCGCAGCACCGCGCCGCCGACCTTGACCACGGCGAAGCGCTTGGCGTCGAGCTTGCTGAAGCGCTTGAGATACTGCTGGATCTCCTTGGCGCTGGCCATGTTGGAGAGCAGGCGCACGATGGTCTGGCGCATGTGCTTGTGGGCGTCCATCTCAGGCAGGTTCCTTCTGGATGATGCGATGCACGTGGGTGGCGTAGGCGGCCAGCTGATCCAGCGCCACCCATTCGTCGGCGCCGTGCGCCTGGGCGATGTCGCCGGGACCGAACACGAACGTGGTGTAGCCCGCCTGCGAGAACAGCGCGGCCTCGGTCCAGAAATCGACCGCGTTGCCGATCGTCAGCCCCAGTTCGTCGGCAAGGTCGCGCGCGGCCAGCCGCTGCGCCTCGGCGCCGGCGATGTCGCCGGCCGGCAGCGGCGGGCCGCGGAAGGTTTCCTCGAACTGCGCGGGCACCGACGGTGCAAGCCGGCGCAGATCGGCAAGCAGCGCATCGGTGTCCATCGACGGCAGCGGGCGGAAGCCGAAGCGCACCTCGGCCGCCGGCGCGATCACGTTGGCCTTGATGCCGCCTTCGACGCGGCCGATGTTGAAGCGCAGCCCGGTCAGTCCAGCAAAGCGCTGGTGCGCCTGCGTATCCACGTAGTCCAGCGCGCGCGCGCCCCAGCGCAAGGCCTGATGCAGGGCGCTGTCGGTTGCGCCTTGCGCGCCCGAGGCATGCCCCGCACGACCGGCAAAGCGCAGCAGCACCGAACTGATGCCGCGATGCGCCAGCACCGCCTCGCCGCGGGTGGGTTCGGCGACCACAACAGCCTGCAAGCCCGGGACCCGCGACTCGGGACCCGGAATTCGGGAAGGCGGAAAGGCGCGCAGGAATGCAGGCACGCAACGGGCGTCGTTGGCTTCCTCGTCGCTGGTGAACAGGAAGGCGCAGGCACCGTCGCTGCGCGCGGCCGCAGCCAGCAGTGCCGCCGCCGCGCCTTTGATGTCGCAGGCGCCCAGCCCGATGGCGCGATCATCGGTCACCCTCAGCACGAACGGGCTGGCGCTCCATTGCGGCGAGTCGGGCACGGTGTCCAGATGCACGTTGAAAAGCAGCCGCGGATTGCCGCGCACGGCCAGCAGGCTGACCGCGCCGGCGCCGTGGTCGGTCAACGTGCACTCAAATTTCGGCAGCTGCGCACGCAGGTAATCGAAGATTCCGTCCACGCCGATCGTGCGCGGCGGATTGCGCGTGTCGCAGGCGACCAGCGCGCACAAATGGTCGAGGGTCGCGGCGAGAAGATCGCCGGGACCGGGGACCGGGGACGTGACTGGCGGGACCCGGGACCCGGGACCCGGGACCCCGGAAGAAGTGTCGCTACCGGGCGGCTTGCGCATGTCAGTCATCTCGATCAGGCCGCGAAGCGGCTCGAGCAGAAGCAACAGGCAGCACCACGCCCCCGCTTCATGCTTTTCCCCGGGATCCGGGTCCCGGGTCCCGGGTCCCGGCTTTCCCCGCTTCCCGATTCACTTCCGCCCACAGCGTGCTGCTCATGCCGTACAGACGGATGAAGCCCTCGGCCTCGGCCACGCCCCAGTCCGCCGACTGGGCGTAGGTGGCACCCCTGGCGTTGAGGAGGTGCGGCGAACGCACCGCCACCGCCTGCACGCTGCCGCCCTGGGTTTCCAGCACGACCTCGCCGTTGACCATGCGCTGGCTGCTGGCCAGGAACGCCTCCAGATCGGTTTTCAGCGGATCGTGGAAGAAACCCTCGTAGACCAGCTCGACCCACTGCCTGGCGACCTCGGGCTTGAAGCGGTTCTGCAGCTTGGTCAGCACCGCCTCCTCCAGCGCGCGGTGCGCGGCGAGCAGTGCGATCAGGCCCGGCGCCTCGAAGATGATCCGGCCCTTGAGGCCGATGGTGGTGTCGCCGGTGTACAGGCCGCGGCCGACGCCGTAGGCCGCAAACGCCTTGTTGAGCTTCGCCAGCAGGAAATGCCCCGGCATGCGTTCGCCATCCAGCGCCACGGCTTCTCCGTGCTCGAAACGCAACGTGGTGCGCAACGGCGCATCCGGCCACTCGGCACGCGGCGCGCACCAGCCGCGCGCGCCCTCGCCGGGCGCCTCCCAGCGATCGATCTCGCCACCCGACATGGTCAGGCCCAGCAGGTTCTCGTTGATGGTGTAGCTCTTCTGCTTGGCGCGCACGGCGTAGCCGCGCTGCTCCAGATACTGCTGTTCGTAGGTGCGGGT
>JAKAZT010000039.1 GCA_021815695.1 Pseudomonadota bacterium | reverse complement strand
TGCGTGAGCGCTACGGGGTGGTCGAGGAGCGCCATGTGCTGCTGGACAGCCTCGCGCAGGCCGGCTTCGCGCACGAGGACATCGACGCGGTGGTGCTCTCGCACCTGCACTTCGATCACGCCGGCGGCCTGCTCGCGGCGTGGCGCGAGGGCCAGCCGGCGCAGCTGCTGTTTCCCAACGCGACCTACGTCGTCGGCCGTGACCACTGGCAGCGCGCGCGGTCGCCGCATCCGCGCGATCGTGCCTCGTTCATTGCCGAACTGTTGCCGTTGCTCGAGTCCAGCGGGCGGCTGCAGCTGGTGGACGGCGAGCATGCGCCTGCCTTGGGACCGCGCGTACGCTTCCACTATTCCGACGGCCATACGCCGGGGCTGATGCTGGCCGAGATCCAGCCCGCGCCCGGCGCCGGCGGCGGCGTGCTGTTCTGCGCCGACCTGATCCCCGGCCGCGCCTGGGTGCACCTGCCGATCACCATGGGCTACGACCGTTATCCGGAGCGCCTGATCGACGAGAAGCGCGACGTGCTCGAAGGCGCGCGCCAGCGCGGCGTGCGCCTGTTCTTCACCCATGATCACGAGATGGCACTGGCCGACGTCGAGGTCGATGCGCGCGGGCGCTATCACGCGGCGCGCCCCCGGTTGCGCTTGGACGCGCTGCCGCTATGAAGCGCCGCCGCCGCGATCCGCGCGCCAGGCTGCTGGCCTTTCTGCGCGGCGCCTGGCCGCCGCGCCTGGCTGCACTGCTGCTGGGGGTGGCCGCGCTGGCCCTGATCGCCGCCACCGAACGCGGTGTGGGTGCGCATGTGGCTGCACTGGACCGGCACGGTGGCGCGGTCCGCGACCTCGGCGCCGCCGCGGCACCGTCTTCGCGTCTGTACGGCTACATGGTGCGGGTCACCGGCACGCCGCAGGTGGTGGAGCTGCCGCTGGATGCCGATTTCGGCGTGCAGGCCGACACGCCGGTGCTGATCCGTCACGTGGCGATGTTCCAGTGGCACGAGATCAATGTCGGCTACCCGTTGTACGAGCAGGACTGGGTCAATCACGCCGTGGACAGCGCCACGTTCGGCGATCCGCGCGGGCACGCCAATCCCGGGCCGCTGCCGATCCCGCCGCGCCGCTTCATCGCGCCGCGGGTGCGCCTGGACGGTTTCGTGCTGGACCCGGCGATCATCGATGCGATCCCGGGCAGCGTGCCGTTGAAACCGGACTTCGGCCGTTTGCCGCCCAACCTGGCCGCCACCTTTCACATCGCCGGCGACGCGCTGGTCAGCAGCGCCGATCCGCGGGCACCGCACCTGGGCGATCTGCGCATCCGCTGGCGCGAGGTGCCGCTGCAGCCGATCAGCGTGTTCGCTCGCGCCGAAGGCGATCGGCTGCTGCCGGCGCGGTCCGTCGCAGCCGGCGGCTTCGTGGTGCAGCTGGGTGATCGCAGTCTCGCCGATCTGCTGCCCGACGTGCCCGACGCGCCGGCATGGCCGTGGGCGCAGCGCGTGCTGGCGCTGCTTCTGGCGGTCGCGGCGGTGCTGCTGGTGGCCGCACCGTGGCCGCGCCTGCGCCGCGATCCGCTGTTCGTGATCCCCGCCGCGCTGGCTCCGCTGGCGCTGCTGGCCGCCATCGAGTGGCTGCGGTTGCGCACCGGGCTTGCTGCCGGCGTGCTGTTGCTGGCCGTGGCGACCGCCGTCCTCGCCGGATGGCGCGTGCGTCATCCGGCAACCCCGCCTGACGTCCGCGATGCCGGAGGCTGACATGCCGATCACGTCCCTGTTTGTCGCATTGGCCGTGCTGCTGGTCCTGGTGCTGGCGATCCGCGTGGCGGCGCGGCGCAACGCCGCGGCGATCGGCCTCGGGGACGGTGGTGACGTCGAACTGGAGCGCCGCATGCGGGCGCACGGCAATGCCGTCGAGTATCTGCCGCTGGCGCTGCTCGAACTGGCCCTGCTCGAGCGCGCCGGCACGCCGGCGACACTGCTGTATGCACTGGGTGGCACCCTGATCCTTGCGCGTGTGTCGCACGCGATCGGATTGAGCCGCAGCCGCGGGCGCTCCGTCGGACGTGCGCTGGGCATGCTCGGTACCTGGCTGGTGATGCTGGCGATGGCCCTGCTGCTGCTCTGGCAGGTGGCGCGCGTCTGACCCGGCCGGCGACGCGTGAACGGGCGACCCAGCGGCCCGAGTGCAGCGGGCTTCAGACGGTCAGTCGCGTGGTCGCTCGTGCTCGAGAAACCACAGCCCCGCAAACAGCTTGGGGTCGACCGAGTAGCCTGCGCGCGCCTTGGCGAACAGCCACGGCGCGGCATCGCCGCGCGCGATTTCGTGCACGATGATGGCTTCGCTGGCGTCACCACCGCCGGCGCCGACCCGCTGCAGATCGTAGGCGCGCACGAAGGCGATCAGCTCGGTGCTCATGCCCGACGATGACGGTCCGGCATGCAGGAATTCGAGCCGGGCCGCGCGCCAGCCGGTTTCCTCCTCCAGCTCGCGCGCGGCGGCGGTCAGCGCGGTCTCGTCGCCGTTGTCCGCGTGATCGCCGACCAGTCCGGCGGGCATCTCGATCGTGCGCGCCCGGATCGGCACGCGGTACTGCTCGACGAACAGGATGCGGTCCTGCGGCGTGACCGCGACGATGATGACCGCGCCGCCGGCATTGTTGCGCTCGACGAATTCCCAGCGGCCGCGCCGGCGCAGGGTCAGCCAGGCCCCGCGATGCAGATCCTCGGCCGGAGCATCGGCGTCCACAGGCAGGCTTGAAGGGTCGTGATTCATGCAGTCTCCGCCCTGGGCAGTGCGTGTGCGCGCAGGCGCGCGCGGGTATGCGCACCGAGGCGCAGGTGCTGGCCCAGGCTTTCCAGGGCGTCGCCGTCGCCGCCGCGCCAGGCCAGCGCATCAGGCTCGGGTACCGGCGCGTCCAGCGCGATGCGCGTCAGCCGCCGCGACAGGCGCGCGTTGTCGGCCTGGCCGCGCAGGCGCATGGCGACGCCGGCGGCACCGCGCAGGGGCATTGCCGGAATCTCGTCGATGCGCGCCAGCACGGCGTCGAGGTCACCGAAATGCGCCAGCAGCGCGGCGGCGGTACGCGGACCGATGCCGCGCACGCCCGGCACGTTGTCGACCGCATCGCCGGCCAACGCAAGATAATCGGCGACCTGCTCGGGGCGCACGCCCATGCGCGCCATGACGCCTTCCGCGCCCCAGCGTTCGCCGCGGGCGAAGTCCCACTGTTCGTCATGCTGGCCCAGCAACTGGCCGAAATCCTTGTCGGCCGACACCACGACCGAGCGGAAGCCGTGCCGGCGCAGCGTCCACAGTGCGCTGCCGATCAGGTCGTCGGCTTCGAAGCTGGAGTGCGCAGCCACCGCCAGCCCGAGCGCGAGGGCCAGTTCCCGGCAGCGTCCGAACTGGAACTCCAGTTCCGGCGGCGGCAGTTCGCGATTGGCCTTGTAGGCAGGGTAGATCGCGTTGCGGAAACACGAGTTCAGCGCGGCATCGAAGGCGATCAGCACATGGGTGGGGCGCGCCCGCTCGAGCAGGTCGAGCAGGAATCGGGCGAAGCCGTGGACGGCATTGACCGGGCGGTCGTCGCGATCGCGCAGCTCGTCCGGCAGCGAATGCCAGGCGCGGAACACGTACAGGCTGGCATCGACCAGATGCGCGGCCGGGCGCATGCTCATGCCGTCCATGCACTGACGCAGGCCGCGGGATCCGCGTGTGCAACCGGCGCCGGTTCCTCCCTGATGCTGCCGACATGCACTATCGCGATCAGGTGCTCGTCGGCGTGCAGCCCGAGCAGCGTGGCCACGGCGGGATCGTAGGCGGCCCAGCCGGTCAGCCACTGAGCGCCATAGCCCAGCGCCTCGGCGCCGAGCAGCAGGTTGTAGGCGACGCAGCCGGCCGACAGCAGCTGTTCCTGCGCGGGAATCCGCGCGTGCCCGGCATCGATCCGCGCCACCACCGCGACCACCAGCGCGCCGTGCGCGTAGCGCGCGCGCTCCTTGTCGAGGCGCGCGGCATCGGCGGCGGGCTCGCGGGTCGCCAGACAGGTGGCCAGATGGTCGGCGAAGGCCGCCAGGGCCGTGCCCTCGATGGTGATCAGCCGCCACGGTTGCAGGCGACCGTGATCGGGCACGCGCAGCGCGAAGGCCAGCAGCGCCTCGCGTTCGGCACCGCTCGGCGCCGGAATGGTCAGCAGGCGTGCCGGCACCGAACGGCGGCGGGCGAGAGCGGCGAACAGCGGCGTTTCAGGCATGTCGCGAGTCTAGTGTGGTGTCTCGGAAAATGCCCATCGGGCATCCCGGCATCATGGGGCAGGATCGGGTAATGCCGTGGCCCGTCTGGCTGCACGACGGTTGCCGGCATCCGTTACGATGCGACGGATCCGGGTGGAGATGCGTCATGGCCGTGACCATTGCAGCGCTGCAGGAAACCGCGACGGGCGAACGCCGCGTGGCGATCACGCCGGAAACGGCAAAGAAATACCTCGCCCGCGGACTGCAGGTGCTGCTCGAGCGCGATGCCGGTGCCGCCGCCGGTTTTCCCGATGCCGGTTACGTCGACGTCGAGTTCGCCGATGCCGCCACGGTGCTGGCACGTGCCGACGTGCTGCTGGCGGTGCAGCCGCCCGCAACCCTGGCCGGTCTGCGCAGCGGCTCGATGCTGGTCGGCCAGCTGCGCCCTTACGGTGCCGGCGAGCGCATCGCTGCCTGGGCCGGGCAGGGGCTGACCGCGTTCGCGCTCGAGCGTCTGCCGCGCACCACTCGCGCACAGGCGATGGATACCCTGTCGTCGCAGGCGGCGGTCGCCGGTTACCGCGCCGTGCTGCTGGCCGCCGAGGCCTCGCCGCGTTTCTTTCCGATGCTGACCACCGCCGCCGGCACCGTGCGTCCCAGTCGCGTGCTGGTGATCGGTGCCGGTGTGGCCGGCTTGCAGGCGATTGCCACCGCGCGCCGACTCGGTGCGCAGGTGGACGGCTTCGACGTGCGCCCGGAGACGCGCGAGCAGGTGCAGTCGCTGGGAGCGAAATTTCTCGATCTCGGCGTCAGTGCCGCCGGCAGCGGCGGCTATGCGCGCGAGCTGACCGCCGAGGAGCGCGCGCGCCAGCAGCAGGCGCTGGCCGAGCATCTGCGCGCGATGGACGTGGTGATCACCACCGCGGCGGTTCCCGGCCGGCAGGCACCGCGCATCCTGACCGCCGCGATGATCGCGGGCATGAAGCCGGGCGCGGTGGTAGTGGACATCGCCGCCGAGAGCGGCGGCAACTGCGAGCTGACCAGCGCCGGCAAGCGCGTCGAGCACGGCGCCGTCAGCATTCTCGGACCGGTCAATCTGGCGGCTGGCACCCCGCTGCACGCCAGCGAGATGATCGCGCGCAATTTCGCCAATTTCACCGAACTGCTGCTGCGCGAGGGAGTGCTCCGCCCGGACTTCGGCGACGAGCTGATCAGCAACGCCTGCGTCGCCCACGGCGGCGAGGTCAAGTTCGCCGGCTGAGTGTCCCGTGGCGGCAGTTCAACCGCCGCCGCGACGCCCGCCCCCGGGAGGCATGCGCTGCGGGTGCGGACCGGGAGCGCGCTGTTGCAGCCAGTGCTGGCGTTGCGCGGGATTCATCGAGCGCCACTGCCGTTGCAGCGCCTCGCGCTGCGCCGGCGGCAGCTCGCGAAAGCGCGCGTAGGCCGCGCGCAGACGCTGGCGCTGCTGCGGACTCATCTGCCGGAACTGCTGCATGTTGCGGCGCACCTGCGCGCGCTGCTCGGGCGTCATGTGCTGCCAGCGCTCGATGCGCTGGTCGATCGCGCGCTGGCGCTGCGGCGGCAACTGTTCCCAGTGCTGCTCATTGCGCAACAGTTGCTGCTGACGCTGTGGCGGCATGTGCTCCCAGCGGTTGCGAAAGGGGCCCAGCAGTCGCTGCTGCTCGGGACTCAGCTGCTGCCAGGGTGTCGCCGGCGCGGGCTGCGCCTGCGCGGTCAGCGGCGCAACCAGCGCCAGCGCGAGCAGCAGGGCAGCGGAGGTCAGGATCGGCGCGCGCGGCATGGTCAGTCTCCGGCCGGCGTCGGGTCGGCGCCGGGCTGTCGCGGCTGGGTAGCCAGCCAGCCGTAGAAGTCGAGGTTCTGGTACAGGTCGAGGTCGGCGGCGTCGGCCGCGGCCAGCGAATCGCTGCCGGTGCCCGCAGCCGTGGCGACCGTCACCGCGGGAGTCGCCGGTGCGCCGGCATGCGGATGCCACACCAGACCCAGTGCCAGCGCCGCGGCGGCAAATGCCCCTGCCGGCAGCAGAAAGCGCGCGATCGGTGCATGTCGCGGCTGCAGCGCCGTGCGGCGCGCGCTGCGCAGACGCGCGGCCGTGGCCGCATCGACGCCGCTCACGGCGCTGTCGAACAGACCGCGGGCGCGGTTGGCGAGCGGATCATGGATATCGTTCATCGCCAGTCCTCCAGATGGTTGCGCAGCGCTTCCATGGCGCGCGACAGATGGGTCTTGACGCTGCCGGCGGAACAGCCCATGGCCTGCGCCGTGGCCGCCACGTCGAGGCCTTCGAGCATGCGCAGCATGAATGCCTCCTGCTGGCGCCGCGGCAGCTTGCGCACCGCCACGCCCATCGCCGCGTACGCACTGCTGTCGAGCAGCCGCTGCTGCGGGTCGGGGGCGAGGTCGGCCGGTTCCCAGAGCGGGCCGTCGTCGCCGTCCTCGTCGCCACCGCGCGGCGCCAGCCAGCCGACCACGATCGAGCGCACCTTGCGCCGCCGCTGCAGGTCGGTGATGCGCCGGCGCAGGATGCCCCAGAACAGCGGCGACCATTCCTCGGGCGGGCGCTCGCGGTAGCTCCTGACCAGCCTCAGCATGGCGTCCTGCACGGCATCCAATGCCTCTTCGCGGTCATTCAGTCCCATCTCGGCGACGCGCCAGGCACGCCGTTCGACCTGGGCCAGAAAACCGTCGAGCGACGCCGGTAGCGGTCGCGCACCGGTCTCGGACAAGGGTTGCAGCAGGGCTGCCGCGGCCACATTCATGGCGCGCTGCCGCTGCGGGTGCGGTTCCTCATCGGCCGTTTCCTGCGAGATCACGCTAACCATAACGGCCCATGCTCGCCGCGGTTGACACTCGCCGCGTATGATCGGATCCGCGCGCGACGCCGCCGGCCGGCCGGCCGCCGTGGCCGCAGCACGCGAGCATTCCGGGGGACAACGATGATCGACGGCTTTCTGGCACTGTACATCTTCATGCTGGCGGCCTTCACCGGCTACGAGATCATCGCGCGGGTGCCGGTGATCCTGCACACGCCGCTGATGTCCGGATCCAACTTCGTGCACGGCATCGTGGTGGTCGGCGCGATGGTTGCGCTGGGCCATGCGCAGACACCGCTGGAACAGGCGATCGGCTTCGTCGGCGTGCTGCTGGGCGCCGGCAACGCGGCGGGCGGTTATGTCGTCACCGAGCGCATGCTGGACATGTTCAAGGCCAGCAAGAAGAAGGAGGGCGGCTGATGGAGACGCTGCTGCCCGGCCTGATCAAGGCCAGTTATTTCCTCGCCGCGCTGCTGTTCATCATCGGCCTCAAGCGCATGAGTTCGCCGCGCACCGCGCGCACCGGAATTCTCTGGGCCGGCGTCGGCATGCTGGTGGCGGTGGCGGCCACCTTCGTGCTTCCCGGTCTGCACAACCGCGAGTTGATGCTGGCGGCGATCGTGCTGGGCACCGCCGCGGCCTGGTGGTCGGGGCGGCGCGTGGCGATGACCGCGATGCCGCAGATGGTCGCGCTGTACAACGGCATGGGCGGCGGCGCGGCGGCGGCGATCGGGCTCGCCGAGCTGATCGCGGCGGCGGCCTGGAGCAATGCCCATCCCGGCCTGTGCGCTTTCGCGGCGCCCCGGTCGGCGGCCTGCCTGGCCCCCTCGGCGACGGTGCTCGCCTACGTCGGCCTGTTCATCGGCGCGGTGTCGTTCGCCGGCTCGCTGATCGCCTTCGCCAAGCTGCAGGGCTGGATGGACCGGCGCTTCGTGTTCTCCGGTCAGCGTGCGCTGAATGGCGTGATCCTGCTGGCCGCGCTCGCGCTGGGCGTCTGGACGCTGACGACCGGTTTCGCGTCCGGTGCGCAGGTAGCGCTGCCGGCGATCGTGGTGTTTGCCGCGCTGGCGCTGCTGCTCGGTCTGCTGATGACGCTGCCGATCGGCGGCGCCGACATGCCGGTGGTGATCTCGCTGTACAACGCCTTCACCGGACTGGCGGTGGCCTTCGAGGGCTACGTGCTGCAGAACGAGGCGATGATCATCGCCGGCATGGTGGTCGGCGCGGCGGGCACCCTGCTCACGCAGCTGATGGCGCGGGCGATGAACCGCTCGCTGGGCAACGTGCTGTTCGGCAGCTTCGGCGCCGCGGGCGGTGCGGCGCAGGCGATCGCCGGCGCGCAGAAACCGATCGAGGCCGCCGATGCCGCGGTGATGATGGCCTACGCCGAGCGCGTGGCGATCGTGCCCGGCTACGGCATGGCCGTGGCGCAGGCGCAGCACAAGGTGTGGGAGTTCGCGCAGGCGCTGATCGCACGCGGCGTCAAGGTGCGTTTCGCGATCCATCCGGTGGCCGGACGCATGCCCGGGCACATGAACGTGCTGCTGGCCGAAGCCGGCGTGCCCTACGACCTGATCGCCGACATGGACGACATCAATCCCGAGTTTCCGACCACCGATGTGGTGCTGGTGATCGGTGCCAACGACGTGGTCAATCCGGTGGCCAGGACCGACCCGTCGTCGCCGATCTACGGCATGCCGATCCTCGACGTCGCCAGCGCGAAAAACGTGATCGTGATCAAGCGCGGCAAGGGCACCGGATTTGCCGGCATCGAGAACGCGCTGTTCTACGCCGACAATGCACGGATGCTCTATGGCGACGGTCAGGCGGCCGCGGCCAGCCTGATCGCCGAACTCAAGGCGGTGGATGGCTGAGATCGTTGTGGCTGGCGATGCTCCGTTGTCGCTCAGCCCCTGGCCGCTTTTCCGCTCCAGCGCCAGGCCAGCAGCGCGGCCAGTGCGGCGGCGGCCAGCGCCCAGCCCAGGCGCTCGCCGCCAAGGCCGATGCGCGCCAGCAGCCAGAGCATGCCGAAGCCGCTGGCGCGCAGCGATTCCAGCAGACCGATGCCGAACATCGCCGCGATCCGCGCGGCCGCCAGCAGGAACTGTTCGTAGAGCGCGGCCAGCAGGGTAGCCAGCGCCGCCAGCAGCGGCGCGGCACCGCGCGTCGGCGGCAGGCTCATGCGCGTGCTCAGGGCTGTCAGCGCGGCCACCGCCAGCACCAGCCAGGGCGGTACCGCGCTGCCGAAGCGCAGTACCAGCAGCGCCCAGACCGCGCCCAGCGCGAGTCCGGCCAGCTGCACCGCCAGGGCGCCCACGATCAATCCGATCCAGGGCACACGCCCGTGTTCAGCCGACATGATCAGTGCATGACGATGCGTGCATGGCGGGCGACCGTTGGACAGGGCGCGATGATAGCGCCGCGGCGCCGGATCAGCGCGGGCGCTCGATCCAGACCAGCGCGCCCGCCGCAACCAGCGCATCGATGCGTGTCGCCACACCCGGTTGCTGCAGTGTCGCGTCGGCCGCGGGGCCGGCGATCAGACCGGCGCAGCCGTTGCGGCCGCCGTGCTTGACCCGGTACATGGCGATGTCGGCCAGTTCCAGCACGCGTTCGAAGTCGCGCGCGCCGGAACCCGGGAGCAGCGGATGCAGCGAATAGCCGATCGAGCAGGTCAGACGGATGGCCTGGGCGTTTGCCGCGAAGGCATGCGCGAGGATGGTCTGGCGCAATCGCTCGGCCACCTCGCAGGCCTGGGCGCCATCCACGCCGCGCAGCAGCAGCAGAAACTCCTCGCCGCCCCAGCGCAGGGCCAGGTCACCGGGACGCTTGGCGCGCGCGAGCAGTTCGCCCAGCTCGCTCAACACCAGGTCGCCGACCGCATGGCCATGACGATCGTTGACGTCCTTGAAGTGATCCAGATCGAGCAGCAGCACCGCCACGCTCTCGTCGTCGCTGAGCAGCCCCGGCAACCGCGTCAGCAGCTGGCGCCGATTGCCAAGGCCGGTCAGCGCGTCGGTGGTGCTGTCCGCGCGCAACGTCAGGTTGGCCTCGCGCAGGCGTTCGTTGGTGCGCCGCAGTTCCTCGGTGCGCTCGGTGATCACGCGCTCCAGCCGCAGCCGGATCGCCTGCTGCCGCCGCAGGCGCCAGTGCAGCAGCAGCCAGAGCGCGAAGAACAGGGCCAGTGCGCCCAGCGCGCGCACCGCACCGCGCTCGTACCAGTGCGGTGTTACCACCAGCGGCAGCATGCCCAGCGGCCCCCACTCGCCGCCCCCGTAGCGCGCCTGCACCTCGAAGTCGTAGTGGCCCGGCGGCAGGTGCGTGAAGTAGGCGGTGCGGCGCGCGGTCGCGTCGCTCCAGGTGCTGTCGTAGCCGTTGAGGCGGTAGCGGAAGCTCAATCCGGCGGGATCGCGCAGATAGGGCAGGGTGTAGCGGATATCGAGGTCGCGCTGATTGTCGCTGAGCACGTAGGTGCCATCAGGCAGGCTGTCCTGGCCGCGATGGATGATGGCGTCGATCAGCGGCGCCGCGACCGGCTGCGGCTTGCGGATCGCCGTGGTGTCGAGGCGCACGGCGCCGGCAGTGGTGGGGTACCAGATCGAGGACCCCTCGACCAGGCTGCGCGCGCCGCCGGCGCCGTTGCAGCAGCGCATGCGGTTGACGTCGAGGCCCTCGCCTTCCTCGCCGACCACGCGCAGCGCATTGAAGTGCACCGCGGCCGGATCGCTGCCGGCGGCCGGGAACTCGCTCAGCGGAAAGCGCCATACGCCGTCGATGCCGGGCACGTAGACCTGATCGCCGACGACATTGAAGTCCCAGGCGTTGTTGCCGGGCAGGCCATTGGCGGTGCCATAGCGCTGCAGGCGGCCGTTGCTGAGCAGGGCGATGCCGGCGTCGGCACTGGTGATCAGCCATTCGCCGCGGCGCAGCGGCTTGATCGCGGTGACGAAGATGCCGCGCAGCGGCAGGCTCCAGGCCGGACGCGACCAGCGCGTGCCGTCCAGTTCGAACACGCCATCGCCAGTGCCTACCCAGAGCCGGCCGTCAGCCAGCGGCGCGATCGCGCGGATGCTTGCGGCGGCGCTGCCGGGCGCGGCGCCGAAGCGCCGCAACACGCCATCGCGATAGCGGTAGAGCCCTCCCTGGGTTCCGATCCAGTAGCTGCCGACTGGTGCTTCGCGGATCACGTTGACCTGCCAGGCCGTCAGCGGTGCCAGCGCCGGCGGGGACTCGACCTTGCCGGCGGCAAGGATGGCCACGCCGCCGCGGGTGCCGATCCACAGCCGTCCGGCGTGGTCGTAGTACAGCGTATAGGCGCTGGGGTTGGGCAAGGCGCTGGCCGGCACCAGGGTCGTCACGGCGGAATCCTGCAGCGCCAGCACGCCATTGCCGGAGCCGAGCACGATCCGGCCGTCCGGTGCGCGGGCGACGGCCCAGACCAGCGGGAACAATCCATCGGGCTGGCGGCCGTAACGCTGTGCCGGAGCGTCGGCGATGCGGAACAGGCCGTGGGTGCGGGTGCCGAGCCAGAGGTCGCCCTCGTGATCCTCGAACAGGCTGTCGACCCACGGCGGACTGCCGAGCGGATGGCTGCCGATGCGGTCGAGCGCGCCGTTCGGGCGCAGCCGGTACAGCGCCTGCAGGGTGCCGATCCAGAGATTGCCGGCGTGATCGCCGAGCATGGCTTCGATCGTGCTGCTGTCGAGATCCGGATCCAGACCGGCCGGCTGCAATTGTCCGTCGACTCGATGCAGCAGGCCGCGGCTGGTGCCGACCCAGAGGTCACCGCGATGTTCGGCCAGCGCGGTCACCCGGCTGTCGGAGGTGCCGGGCAATGGCTGACAGGTCACCGTGCCGTCGCGCTGGCGGCACAGCCGATCAAGTCCGCCGGCCCAGAACCCGTCGGGGCGTTGCAGCAGGCTGAAGAAAGGTCCGTGCAGTCCCGGCATGGCGCGAAAGCCGCGGGCGGTCCATGACCCGACACCCGCCGCGGTCGCCAGCAGCGGCTGACCATCGATGCCGGCGCTGATCGCGTTCACCGAGGGGCCGCCCAGCGCCAGCAGGCGGTTGTCGTGTTCGCGCACCAGTCCGGTGACGGTGCCGAACCAGACGTCGCCATCCGGTGCCGCCCACGCCGCCTGTGCCATCGAGATGTCGCGACCGTCACTCATCCGCAGCAGCGGCTTGATGTCCCTGCCGTCGAAGCGGGCGACGCCGTTCTGGGTGCCGACCCAGAGGAAGCCGGCGCGGTCCTGGGTGATGCTGATCACGCTGATCTGGGGCAGGCCGCGCTGCATGTCCCAGGCGTTGATCTGGTAGTCGTCGAAGGGCGTCGCCGGATCCAGCGCGTGCGCGCGGCCGGCGCTGAGCGCCAGCGCGAACAGGGTCATGAGCATCATGCCGTGGCGCCGCAACACGATTTCGATCTCCTCGGTTTGCCTGTACGGAATCGGCGTCAGGGTCCGGTCCGGCAGGCATAATAGGCATCTCTGACATGCTGCATGAGACGTTGCAAGCAAGCCGTATGCCCATGGCCGGATTCAGCCCCAGCAGCGAGCCGTTCACCCTCGACCGCGATTGTGACGCCGTGCTGGTGCCGCAAGGGGAACGGGTGACGCTGCCTGCCGGCCAGTCCGGTTACATCACCCAGGCGCTCGGGGGCAGCTTCACGATCTACGTCGACGGCAACCTGTTCCGGGTCGCCGGCGGCGATGCCGGCGCGCTCGGCAAGACGCCGCCGGCGCCGATCGCGCTGGCCGACGACGCCTCCGACGGCGATGTCGAAAAGCGGGTCTGGGATCAGCTGCGCACCTGCTACGACCCTGAAATCCCGATCAATGTGGTCGAACTCGGCCTGGTCTACGACGTCAGCCTGGAGCGCCGCGCCGACGGCGCACGCAAGGTCTGGGTGAAGATGACGTTGACCGCGCCCGGTTGCGGCATGGGTGACATCCTGGTCGACGACGTGCGCAGCAAGCTCGAGCTGATTCCGACCGTCGCCGAGGCCGAGGTCGATCTGGTGTTCGAGCCGCCCTGGAGCCAGTCGATGATGTCCGACGCCGCCAAGCTCGAAACCGGCATGCTCTGACCTGGATCTGGCGCAAAGCGAACGGCATCACATTCCCGTGCGTTCGCCGTTGACGAAAGTTTGCAATCAGCGGAGCGTCCGGGCTGCTGACCGGGGGGTCGGCGTGACACGCGCTGCAACGTCGGGGCCCGGCCGTCGCGATACGGCCGGGTTTTTTTGTCGCCTGCGCCGCGGCCGCTTCAGGTGCTGGCTTCGAAGCGGTTGGCCGCACGGTTCTTGCGCACTTTCGCCGGATCCCAGACGCGGCCGTTCATGGCGATCCACACGCCGGCCGGCAGCGCCTGCACTGCGCCCACCGCGCAGCCGATGTTGAACACCGCATCCGAGCCGGTGAAACGCGCCGGATTCAGCGCGCCGGTCAGCACGATCACCTTGTCGCCCAGCCCGGCCAGCGCCTGCGCAGTCTCGACCATGGTGTCGGTGCCGTGCGTCACCAGCACGTGCCGTTGCGGCTGCCGCGCGATCGCGTCGCGCACCAGGCGGCGGTCGTCATCGGTCAGGTGCAGGCTGTCCTTGCGCAGGACCGGGATCACCTCGAAGCGGAAGGCGACACCGAGCTGGGCCAGGATCTCGCCGATCTGCGGCGCGCCGATCTGGTAGTCGGACTTGTCGTCGAAGTAGATCTTGTCGATGGTGCCGCCGGTGGTGACGATGCAGAGCTGGTCCATGGGGTGTCCGTCAGGGCAAGTCGAAAGTGCGGATGGGGCATCAGCCGGCGTCGCGGGAAAACAGCTCGGCGAGCAGGGCGTTGCGATCGGCGTGCGCGCCCGGCAGACGATCGAGGCCGCGGGCGAGGAAGCGCGTCAGCGCGGTGGCCGGCGCCGCATCGCCGCGCTGGCTCGACCATGCCGCGTGCTCGGCCAGCAGCGCCGCGGCGCAGGTGCGCGCGAGGGTGTAGCCGAGGCGGCGCGCGCCGCCCTCGAGACGGTCGCGGTCGCCGGCGTTCGCGACCAGCCAGCGCTCGGCCGCGTCGAAAGCGTCGCGCACCGCCTGCGCCGCCGCCGCATCGGCTGCGGCCGGCGCCGGCGTCAGCGCGGCGCGCAGCGGCGTCAGGCCGTGCTGTCCCAGCGCGCGCAGCATGTCCAGCGCCATCACGTTGGTGGTGCCCTCCCAGATCGGAAATACCTGCACGTCGCGCAGCAGCTGCGGCAGTCCGGTGTCCTCGATGTAGCCGGCGCCGCCGAAAGCCTCGAGGCATTCCGACACCAGCGCCACCGCCAGCTTGCTGACCCAGAGCTTGGCCAGCGGGATCAGCAGGCGCAGCGCGGCCGCCTCGTCGGCCGTGGCGACGCCGGCTTCGACGCGTCCGAGCAGCAGCGCGGCGTGGAAGGCCAGATGAAACGCTGCCTCGAAGGCGCAGGCGGCATCGGCCAGCGTTTCGCGGTGCAGGGACTGCGACGTCAGCCTGCGTCCGAAGGCCTGCCGGCGCGTCGCGTAGTCGCCGGCCAGCGCCAGCGCGCGCCGCGCCGTCGCCAGTGCGCCCAGCGTGCTCCACAGGCGGGTGACGTTGAGCATCGGTGCGATCTTGCGCACGCCGTGCGCGGGTTCGCCCAGCGGCCACGCCGGCACGCCGTCGAGTTCGATCTCGGCGGTGGGCAGCTCGCGCGTGCCCAGCTTGTCCTTGAGGCGCTGCACGCGCAGGCCGTTCCAGTTTCCCGCGGCGTCGCGCGTCTCGGCATGGAACAGCCCCAGCGCGCTGCCGCCGTCAGCGGCGCCCTCGGGCCGGGCCAGCGCCAGCGCGGCCTCGCCGACCACCGCCGAACTGAACCACTTGCGCCCGTAGAGCCGCCACTGGCCGCCGGCGTCGCGGCGGGCGATCGTCTCGCTGCGCGCCACGTCGGAGCCGCCGGGCGTCTCGGTCATCCACTGGCCGGACAGCCACAGCGTCGCCGGATCGCGGCTGAGGTAGCGCGGCCGCACGCGTTCGATCAGCGCACGCTCGCCGCTGGCGACCAGCGCCGCCAGCGCGCCGTCGGTCATCGCCAGCGGGCAGGTGTGGAACTCGCTGGCGCAGTGATACAGGTACACGCGCGCGAACTGGTCGGCGCGCGCGGCGCCGTCGGCGCTGTCCGCGTGTCCGGCCCAGAGCAGGCCGTGGCGCGTGGTGATGGCAGGGCCGCGTTCCCAGGCCGGCGTCAGCGCAATGCGATCGACGCGCGCGCCCCAGGCGTCCCACGGGGTCAGCACCGGTTCGCAGCGCGGCGTGATCCGGCGCTCACGGTAGGCCGCCAGTGCATGCGCGGCCAGCGCCTCGAGGTGCGGCGCCAGCGCGGCCCGGCGCACGGACGACAATCGCCAATCCAGCCAGCCGCGCAGCACGCGATCGCGGATCCAGGGATCGGGCAACTGCGGCGGATCCTGCAGAAAGCTCATGGCCGGCGGCGCGTGATCGGAGCGTCGATTATACGTCCGCGCGCCGACGGCCCCGGCGCGCGGCGATGCCGAGGGCGGCGATCAGCAGCACGCTGAGGACGATCTCGGCCAGCGCCAGAGCGCGCTCGGCGGGCGCGCTCCAGGCTTCCATCACGCCGTGGCTGAAATACAGCAGCGACACCAGTCCGGCCCAGAACAGCGCACGCCGCGGATGCCGGATCGCCAGCAGCGGCAGCGCCAGCGGAAACAGGCTGAAGCCCAACGCGATGACCACCGGCATCCGCGTCGGTGGCAGCAACAGGCCGTGCCAGGCGATCTGCAGCGCGGCCAGCAGCGCCCAGGCGGCGAAGGCCATCCGGCGCAGGTTCATGGCATGACCGCCAGCTTGCGCGTCACCTCGGCGAGCCGCCGACCCAGCGCGCGCGCCAGCGTGCGCTCGTCCTCGCTGATCGCGTGTTCGCCCTGCGCGCCGGCGACGTGACTGGCGCCATAGGGCGTGCCGCCGCTGCGCGTCGCGGTCAGCGCCGGTTCGGTGTAGGGCAGGCCGACGATCAGCATGCCGTGATGCAGCAGCGGCAGCATCATCGACAGCAGGGTGGACTCCTGGCCGCCGTGCATGGTCGCGGTCGCGGTGAACACCGCAGCCGGCTTGCCGACAAGGGTGCCGGATGCCCATTCGGCGCCGGTACCGTCGAGAAAGTGCTTGAGCGGCGCGGCCATGTTGCCGAAGCGCGTCGGGCTGCCCAGCGCCAGCCCGGCGCAGGCGGCGAGATCGTCACGGCTGGCGTAAGGCGCGCCGTCCCCGGGCACTGGCGGCGCGGCGGTTTCGGTGACCGGTGCCACCGGCGGCACCTGGCGCAGCCGCGCGGTGCAGCCAGGCACCTCTTCGACACCGCGCGCGAGCAGCCGCGCCATCTGCGCGGTGTGACCGCCGCGACTGTAGTACAGCACCAGGATTTCGCAGCTCATCGGGTCTCGCTCGTCGCCATCATGCGGTTGGGGTGCGCGGCCGGATCGATTAGGCTGCCGTCTCCGCCGTGCGCCATTGTCGCCCATCGCCGCCATGTCCACGCGCTACGACCGCGACCGTCTGCAGTCCTTCGTCCGCTTCGTCTGGCGGCGCTTCCTCGACGATCGTTGCTTCGAGACCGCCGGCGCACTGTCCTACACCACGGTGTTCGCGCTGGTGCCGCTGCTGGCGGCGGCGTTCGGCATCCTGTCGATGTTTCCGGTGTTCGCCCTGTGGACGCAGAAGATTTCAGGCTTCGTGTTCAGCAACTTCGTGCCATCCGCCGGCGCCACCGTGCAGGATTATCTGCAACGCTTCGCTGCCAACGCCAGCCGCATGACCGTGGTCGGCATCGCCGCCCTGCTGGTCAGCGCGATCCTGATGATGACCAGCATCGAAGGCCGCTTCAATCGCATCTGGCGGGTGGCGGCGCAGCGCCGCAGCACGGCGCGCTTCCTGATGTACTGGACCGCGCTGACGCTGGGCCCGCTGCTGGTGGTCGGCGGCTTGGCGTTGACCTCGTACCTGTTCGCGCTGCCGCTGCTGCATCACGCGGATGCGCAGTTCGCGCTGCGCGCGCGCCTGCTCGGCCTTCTGCCGTACCTGATCACCTGGGTCGGCCTGTTCGGCATGTACATCCTGATCCCCAACCGCGTCGTCGCCTGGCGCCACGCCGTGACGGGTGCGCTGGTCGCGGCGCTGCTGTTCGAACTGGCCCGGTTCGCTTTTGGCCTCTACGTGACCTACGCCGCGTACGGACAGATCTATGGCGCGCTGGCGGTATTGCCGATCTTCCTGGTCTGGGTCTACCTGTCGTGGGTGATCGTGCTGCTGGGGGCTTCGCTGACGGCTTCGCTGGCGGCGTATCGATATTGCCCGCAGGCGGCGCGGCTGCCGCCAGGCTGCGAGTTCATCGGCCTGTTGCGTGTGCTGGCGCGTTTCGCCGCGGCGCAGCGCCAGGGCGCGGCGCTGTCGGCGGCGACGCTGCTGGCGGTCG
>JAKAZT010000161.1 GCA_021815695.1 Pseudomonadota bacterium | reverse complement strand
TCCCGGCTCCCGGCTCCCGGCTCCCGGCTCCCGGCTCCCGGCTCCCGGCTCCCGGCTCCCGCTAAGCTCGCGCATTCCGATGCCAAGGATTTCCCCATGTCCGGACAGCAACGCGAAATCACGTTCCGCTTTCTCGCCCAGCCGACCGACGTCAATTTCGGTGGCAAGGTGCACGGCGGCATGGTCATGAAATGGATCGATCAGGTCGGCTATGCCTGCGCCGTAGCCTGGAGCGGCACCTACTGCGTGACCGTCGCGGTCGGCGGCATCCAGTTCGTGCAGCCGATCCTGATCGGCGATCTGGTGACCGTGCGCTGTCAGCTGATCCGTACCGGGCATTCCAGCATGCATTTCGCGGTCGATGTGCTGGCGCGCGATCTGAAGTCGCAGCAGGAACGTCTGGCCACCAGCTGCGTGATCGTGTTCGTGGCCCTGGATACACCCGAGGGCAGACCCACGCCGGTGCCGGCCTGGCAGCCGCAGAGCGACGACGATCGCCGCATGGCCGAGTACGCCGATCGCCTTTCGGAGCTTTCCAAGGCCATGGAACAGCAGGTGGTCGAACGCCATCCCGAACTGGGGCGCGGCTGAGTTTCGATCACTTTGCCGGTGCGGCGAGGTTCTGCCGGAACAGGAAGCTGCGCGTCAGCGTGACGCTGCGCGTGATCCCGTCGGATCGGACGCTGTAGCTGCCCGGTGGCAGATTGTCGATGCGGTAATAGCCCCATTGATCGGAGACGGTCTTGCCGACGACCGCGCCCCTGGCGTCGAGCGCCGTGACGGCCGCGCCCGGCATTGGCTTGCCGCCGCGCGTGACGCGCCCGGCAAGACCCAGACGCAGCATCACGTTGAAATCCGCGGTGGTGGTCACGCCCGCGCGCACCTCGACCCAGGGGCTGGCCTTGCTCGGCACCAGGTCGATGGGCATGTGCTCGGCGTCGAGTTGCACCTGGTAGACCCCGGGAGGCAGGTTGGAAATCAGGTAATGCCCGTCGCTGTCGAGCTTGCCGCGCGGGCGGCCGTTGACCAGCAGCGGCACGCCCTTGAGGTCTGCCCAGCGGACGTTGGCCGGCAACTCGCCGCTGACCTTGCCGGAGATCGCGCCGACCCGGGCCGCATAAGCGCTGAACGCACCGCGCGTTAGGCCCGAGGGCGTGACCGCGAAGTCGGCCACCAGCACGAACTGGATCAGCGTGCCGCCGGAGCCGGGAATGCTGCGCGAGAGCGGGTCGTCGAGCAGTTGCAGGTGTGCCGAGAGGCCCGGCACCGCCTCCACCGCCGCATCGAGCAGATAGCCGAAATGCCCGCGGCCGCGCAGCAGGCCGGCACTCCAGAGGATCGGTCGCGGCCCCGTCCACAGGCCGCTCAGCAGCGCCGAGTAGCGCGTGCCCAGGATGCCGTCGCGGGTGGCCGCAAGGGTCGTGCTGTAGCCGTCGGCGAGCGAGCGCTGCCATTGTGCCTGGCTGACGCCGGAGTAGCGGCTGAGCGAAATCTGATCGCGTGCGTCCGGCAGCCACGACAGGTTATAGGCGTAGCTGCCGAAATAGTCGGGCTGTGCGCTGAGGCTGAGACTGTCGAAAGGCCGCCAGCCGAAGCCCGGTTTCACGAAGCGGTAGTGATTGCCGAGCACCGGATCGTTGACGTCACGGCCGGTCAGGGTCAGGTCGAGGTTCTGCGTCGCATGCCATCCGACCACCGCATAACGGTCGTCGGAAGGTGCCCCGATCCCTTGAAAATAGTTGGCGTCGCGATGCACGGCGAAGGCGTTCCAATAGTAATGCGCGGTCTGGCCGTTGCCGCTCAGGCTCCAGGCGCCGGCGCCGCCGTTGCGGCCCAGCGACACGCCCCAGGTACCCAGCGCGCCCAGCCCGCTGACTGCATTGACCATGCCGTAGTCGCCGCCATTGGCGCGCTGCGCGGTCGCGCCGACAGTCAGCCGCTGGCTGACGCCGTAGCGCCACTGGTAGAAGCCCCCGGCGCCGTGGGTGCCGACGGTCGGATCGAGCGGGTTGCCATCCACGCCGACGCCGCCGTAGGAGATCACCGTGCCCGCGGGCAGCGCCTGCGCGCTGTTGGCGACGCTGACGGATTCGATCCTGACCGGGGTGCCATCGCCGAAGCGCCGGTACAGCGCGACCTCGACGCGCTCGTCGCCGCGCAGCAGCACGTCGCGGAACTGCCAGCTGCCGTCGAGGCGGATGGCGGTGCGCGCGACCACCTGGCCGTTGATGCGCAGCTCCGCGATGCCGCCCGGCGGCCCATCGCTGCCGCTGATCGCGCGCCCGCCCTGCAGCTGGCTGGCGACGAACTGGTTGGCGGCCAGCGAATCGCCGTAAACCAGACCGGGACGGTTGGTCCATGCGTACTGCACGCCGGTCAGCTCGGCGTAGGGCAGCAGCGGATCCAGCGCCAGCTGATCGTGGCCGAGCAGCCAGCGGCTGTTGCCCTGGTCGAGGATCCAGCCGTAGTTGGTCAGGCGGTTCTGGCCGCCGGGATTGGTGTAGTAGCGCAGGCGCCAGAAGCCCGGCCCCAGCGCGCCGCCGAGGTCGGTGAAGGTGTTCAGTGTGCTGCTGGCGCCGCTGCGGGTGTAGTAGGCCTCGCTGTGCCAGCTGGAGAGTGACAATTCGGGGGCGCGAATGTCGGGCTTGACCTGCTGCGCGGTCAGCGCCGCGCCCGCCTGTTCGCTGCCGGGGCTCCAGGGCAGATCGGCTTTCAGGGCGAACTCCTGCTCGTCGAACGCCAGCCGGGCGCCCAGCCTGTCGGCGAGGGTTTTCAGCGGAAAGAAGCGCTGCTTGTCATGGACGGTGAGGTCGGCACGCTGCAGCTCGGCGTTGCCCAGCGGTGTCGGCAGCACCAGCAGCGGCCCGCGATCCTCGACGATCGTGGCGATGCGGCGGGCAAACTGATCGAGATCCACCGCATAGCCGCCGCCGGGCAGCGGCAGCAGGGTGATGCTCTCGCCGGTATCGCGGCCGTTGAGGATGAAACCGGCAATCGTGGTCTTGTGCGCAGCGTCGGCAATGTAGGACGGCGGTGCGGGACTGTTGAATGCCGCTGCCGCGACGGCAGGCGCTGCCGCCGGGCTGGCCATGGCCACGCCCGCACGCAGCAGTAGCGCGACCGCGAACAGCCACCCGCGCGTACCTGAATGGCGGGTCTGCTCCTGCATCAGACCGACTCAGTGCGGCTTGACCGGAACGACGAACGCGAGTTCGCGATCGATCGTCGGGGTGCCGAAGTTGCCGCGCAGGTAGATCACGTACGCGCCCGGCGCCAGGCCGGCCTTGTCGTTGAATTGCAGGCGCACGCTGCGCGTCAGGCCGGGCAGGTCGGCATCCAGCGGGAGCGCGCCGCTCGCTGCCAGACCCGCGGGTGGCTTGAAATCAGGCTGCCCGAGATGCGCCGGCCAGGGGCCGGTCGCCGGAACACTGCCTTTCTTCCAGACCACGAATTGGCCTTCCATGCGCGTTGTGGCGCTGCCGCTGTTGCGCACCTCGAAGCTGACGCCATGGGCATCCGGCCTG
>JAKAZT010000038.1 GCA_021815695.1 Pseudomonadota bacterium | reverse complement strand
ACGACAGCACGTTGGTGGCGTGGTCGCGTCCGCGGTAGCGGCGGTTGAGCGCGCGCCCCTCGGCGGCGCCGACGATGCGGACCGTCAGCTCGACCGGTGCGCGCCGGCGTGCGCCAGCCAGCGCCGCGGCCACCCAGCGCCGCACTGACACCGGTGCCGGCAAGCCGCGGCGGGGCAGGGCGTAGCCGACGTGCACGACAGGGCTGCCGGGACTCGGAACTTTTGAAGAGCCGGGACCCGGGACCCGGGACCCGGGTCCCGGAAGAGCAGAGGGCGTGGGATGGCGGGGCATGGCGCGGGCGCTTCAGACCGTCGGGTCGGGCGCTTCCCGAGTCCCGATCCCCGGCTCGTGTCCGGCCACTTCCGAGTCCCGGCTTTTGCTCGGCATTTCCCGGGTCCCGGGTCGCGGGTCGCGGGTCCCGATTTGGGGGTCCGGGGCCCCGCTTTCCTCGAACGCCTCGTACGCCCGCACGATGCGCGCCACCAGCGGATGGCGCACCACGTCGCGCGAAGTGAAAAAGGTGAAGCTGATGCCGTCGACCTCGCGCAGCACCTCGATGGCGTGGCGCAGGCCCGAACGCACCTGGCGCGGCAGATCGGACTGGGTGGCGTCGCCGGTGATCACCGCCATCGCGCCGAAACCGATGCGGGTCAGGAACATCTTCATCTGCTCGACGGTGGTGTTCTGTGCCTCGTCGAGGATCACGAAGGCATCGTTGAGGGTGCGTCCGCGCATGTAGGCCAGCGGCGCGATCTCGATCACGTTGCGCTCGATCAGCTTGGCCACGCGCTCGAAGCCGAGCATCTCGTAGAGCGCGTCGTACAGCGGGCGCAGGTAGGGATCGATCTTCTGGGTCAGGTCGCCGGGCAGGAAGCCGAGCTTCTCGCCGGCCTCGACCGCCGGGCGCACCAGGATCAGCCGTTGCACGCGGTTCTGGGCCAGCGCCTCGACCGCGCTGGCCACCGCCAGGTAGGTCTTGCCGGTACCGGCGGGACCGACACCGAAGTTGATGTCGTGACGCGCGATCGCGTGCAGGTAGCGGGCCTGGGTCGGGCCGCGACCCTTGATCATGCCGCGCTTGACCCGGATCACCACCTCCTGCGCCTCGTCCACGCTGCGTGCGGTAGCGCGCTCGACGCCGGATTCGGCCAGTTGCAGATGCACGCGCGCTCCGTCGAGGACTTCCTGCGCGGCCGCGTCGTAGAGCGTGCGCAGCGCGCGTTCGGCGGCGGCGGCGGCGCGCTCGTCGCCGATCACGCGGAACACCGGGCCGCGATTGGCGATCTCGACGCCCAGGCGCAGCTCGATCTGGCGCAGATGCTCGTCGAAGGGGCCGCACAGGTTGGCCAGCCGTTCGCTGTCGTCGGGGTCGAGTGCGAAGTCGCGTTGCGAGGGGGCGTCGGTCATCGGTTCGTGTTGCGGGGCGGTTCAGGCCGCGACGTCGTCCGCCTGCAGGACGCGGCCGCGCAGCGAATTGGCGCGTGCCTCGGTGATCGCGACGGCGACGAACTGCCCGATCAGGCGCGGGGAGCCGGGAAAGTTGACCGCGCGCATGTTCTCGGTGCGACCGGTCAGTTCGGCGCGGTCTTTCCTGCTCGGTCCCTCGACCAGCACCGGCTGCACGCTGCCGACCATGGCCTCGCTGTAGCGGCGCGCGTTGGCGTTGATCGCCGCCTGCAGGCGTGCCAGGCGCTCGTGCTTGACCGCATCGGGCGTGTCGTCGGCGAGATTGGCGGCGGGTGTCCCGGGGCGACGCGAATAGATGAAGCTGAAGCTCTGGTCGAAGCCGATGTCCTCGACCAGCTTCAGTGTTTGTTCGAACTCGGCCGCGGTCTCTCCGGGAAATCCGACGATGACATCGGTACTGATTGCGATGTCCGGGCGCACCGCGCGCAGGCGGCGGATCTTCTGCTTGTACTCGAGCACGGTGTAGCCGCGCTTCATCGCCGCAAGGATGCGATCCGATCCGGCCTGCACCGGCAGGTGCAGGTAGTTGGCCAGCTTGGGCACGTCGCGGTAGGCCGCGACCAGACTGTCGCCGAATTCGAGCGGATGCGAGGTGGTGAAGCGGATGCGGCCGATACCATCGAACTCGGCGATGGCGCGGATCAGCAGCGCCAGGTCGGCCTCGCCGCCGTCGTGCAGCGGGCCGCGATAGGCATTGACGTTCTGGCCCAGCAGGTTGACCTCGCGCACGCCCTGCTCGGCCAGCGCGGCCACCTCGGCCAGCACGTCGTCGAACGGCCGGCTGATCTCGGTGCCGCGGGTGTAGGGCACCACGCAGTACGAGCAGTACTTGGAGCAACCCTCCATGATCGAGACGAAGGCGCAGGGGCCCTCGGCGCGCGGCTCGGGCAGGCGGTCGAACTTCTCGATCTCGGGGAAGCGGATGTCCACCTGCGCAAGGCCGCTTTCGCGGCGCGCCTCGATCAGCGCCGGCAGGCGATGCAGGGTCTGCGGGCCAAACACCAGGTCCACGTAGGGCGCGCGCTGCACGATCGCCTCGCCCTCCTGGCTCGCGACGCAGCCGCCGACGCCGATCACCAGGCCCGGATTGCGCTGCTTGAGCCGCTTCCAGCGGCCGAGCTGGCTGAACACCTTGTCCTGCGCCTTTTCGCGGATCGAGCAGGTGTTGATCAGGATCACGTCCGCCGCGGTCTCGTCGGCGGTGATCTCGAGGCCGTGCGCGGCCCGCAGCACGTCCGCCATCTTGGCGGAGTCGTACTCGTTCATCTGGCAACCGTGAGTCTTGATGAAGAGCTTGCCGGGCATGATCGATGCTGGATTTTCGGCGAACGTCGCAGTTTACGCGTGCGGCCGCCGCCCCACCAGCCGTGTGACGCGGTCGCTTGGAACCGCGCGCGGTCCGTAGCAGACTGCCGGCCATGACGGTTCTGCCCATGCCCTGTCGCCGCTTTGCCCTGCTGCTGCTCGCCGCAGGCGGCCTGCTGCTGGCCGGGTCGGGGCATGCCGGCTCGCTGTGGCGCTGTACCGGCTCCCACGGTGAAACCGTCTTCAGCACCAGCCGCGGTGGCTACAGCCAGTGCCGGCGCATGAGCTACCCCTCCGGGCGCCGCGCTGTTGCCGGCGCGACGGTGGGCAGCCGCAGCGCCGATGCCGGACCCGGCGGCGCGGCGGTCGGCTCCGACGCGACGCAGCCGCTGGTCGCCGAACTGCGGCCCGATCAGGTCACCACGCTGCCGCCGCTGCGCCGCCACGCGCGCGTCCTGAGCGGCAGTGTCTATCGCGTCACCCTTGCCGACGGCACCGTCGAGTACACCAACGTGCGACCGGTGGGCATCACGGTCAAGCGCGTGGACATGCTGTTCACCTACATCTCCACCTGCTTCGCCTGCAGCACGCATTCCGGCATCGACTGGGCGACCACGCCGTTGCGCGTGCACGCCTATGCGCCCGAGATCGCCGCGGCCGCCAGCCGTTACGGCGTCGATCCGGCGCTGCTGCGCGCGGTAATTCACGCCGAGAGCGCCTTCGATCCGCGCGCGGTGTCCGACAAGGGCGCGCAGGGACTGATGCAGCTGATGCCCGGTACCGCCGCCGACATGGGCGTGCACGACGCGTTCCTGCCCGGGCAGAACATCGACGGCGGCGCGCGCTATCTGGCCCGGTTGCTCAGGGATTTCCACGGCAACGAGCGCCTGGCCACGGCGGCCTACAACGCCGGCGAGGCGGCGGTACGCAAGTACAACGGCGTGCCTCCCTACGACGAGACGCAGCTGTACGTGCAGCGTGTGGCGTTGCTGCACCGGCGCTACCGCGCGGCGATCGAACCGGCGCTGGCACAGGGCGGCTGAAGTCCGGGCGCTGCCCGATCAGCCGTCGGGCGCCAGACCCATCGGTTGCGGCGGCCGTTCCGCGAGCTGCACGCGGATGTGGAACGGTACGCCCTGCCGCAGGCCGGACAGGCTGATCACGGTACCCGGTGCCAGCGCCGACTCGCGCTGGCGCAGGTCGGCAGGATCGAGGATGTCGGTCTTGTCGATGCGCAGCAGCACGTCGCCGGGGCGCAACCCCGCCTCGGCAGCAGGCCCGCCGGGATCGACGTCGGTGACGATCGCGCCACGCGCTGCCATCGGCAGTCCGCCGCGCGTCAGCGCGATCGGCGCGTACTCGGCGCCCAGCCAGCCGCGCACCACGCGGCCGTGGCGGATGATCTGCTCGAGCACCATGCGTGCGGTGCGCACCGGAATGGCGAAGCTGATGCCTTCGGCGCCCGAAGCGCGGCCGAGCATGGCGGTATTGATGCCGACCAGCTCGCCCAGCGAGTTCACCAGCGCGCCGCCGGAATTGCCGGAGTTGATCGCGGCGTCGGTCTGGATGAAGTCCTCGTCGGTGGACAGGCTGAGCTGGCGGCCGAGCGCGCTGACGATGCCCATCGTCACGGTCTGGCCGATGCCCAGCGGATTGCCGATCGCCAGCACCACGTCGCCGACGCGCACCGGGCGCGGATCCTCGATCGCCACCGCGGGCAGCGGATGAACGTCGATCCGCAGTACCGCCAGATCGGTGTCGCGGTCGCTGCCGATCACCGTGGCCTTGGCCACGCGGCCGTCGTAGAGCATCACCTGGATGTTGTCGGCGCCGGCGATCACGTGATTGTTGGTCAGCACGTAACCCTTGCTGCTGACGATCACGCCCGAGCCCAGATTCTGCACCCGTCGCGGACGCGCCGGGCCGTAGGCCTGCGGACCCAGCAACTGCTGCAGCAGGGGATCGGAGAACGCCCGCAGCGGCTGTTCGAGCACGGTGCGGTTGGCGTAGATGTTGACGACCGCGGGCGCCGCGCGCGCCACGGCATCGGCATAGGATGCCGGCGCCGCGATCGCGGGTGCCGTCGTCGCCGGCTGCGGCGGGGCGCCGAGTCCGAGACGCGCGCGCAATGCCGTGCCTGCACCCGGCCAGACCAGGATCAACAGCAGGGCAGCGGCCAGTCCCAGCACCGCGGCGCGCAGCGCAAACGCAAGCAGATGGAGCGGGCGCAGCATGCGTAAAGTCGCCGCAGAGAGGCAGAACTTGATTGTAAGGGCCCCAAGCCACTCGTTACACTAGGCCGTTTTTTGGGGATACCCGTCCCTTCCCACCGTCGCAATGCCGTTCCGGAGAGCCTGATGGCGAATGAAGGCGTAGACCACGGCCGCCGCCGCTTCCTCACTGCCACCACCGCCGTGATCGGTGGCGTGGGCGTGGTGGCCGCGGCAGTACCGTTCATCGAATCCTGGGAACCCAGCGCACGAGCCCTGTCGGCGGGTGCGCCGGTGACCGCGGACATCGGCAAGATCGAACTGGGCCAGATGGTGCGTTTCGCCTGGCGCGGCCTGCCGGTGTTCGTGGTCAACCGCACCAAGGAGCAGCTGGCCGAACTGCCGTCGCTGGATCCGCGCCTGCGCGATCCGCAATGCAAGGAAGACCAGCAGCCTTCCTACTGCAAGAGCACCTGGCGCTCGATCAAACCCGAATGGCTGGTGATGATCGGCATTTGCACCCACCTCGGCTGCGTGCCCGACTACTTCGGCGAGATCAGACCCGAGCCGTTCGATGCGCACTGGAAAGGCGGCTTCTTCTGCCCCTGTCACAAGTCGCGCTATGACGTTGCCGGTCGCGTGTTCCAGGGTGTGCCGGCGCCGCTCAACATGGTGGTGCCGCCCTATCACTACATCGACGATACCCACGTGCGTATCGGCGTCAGCCCGAAAGGAGCCGCGTGATGGCCGCCGCGCCCAATGCCTACAAGCCTGACAACAAGGCGCTCGCCTGGATCGAGGAACGCCTGCCGATCATCGGCTTCATGCGTTCGGCCACCACCGACTACTACGCGCCGAAGAACTTCAACGTGATGTATTACTTCGGTTCGCTGGCGCTGCTGGTGCTGGTCAACCAGATCGTCACCGGCATCTTCCTGACCATGAACTTCAATCCGAGCGCGGCCGGTGCCTTCGCCTCGGTGCAGTACATCATGCGCGACGTGGAGTGGGGCTGGCTGATCCGTTACATGCACACCACCGGCGCCTCGCTGTTCTTCGTCGTGGTGTATCTGCACATGTTCCGCGCCTTGATGTACGGCTCCTACAAGAAGCCGCGCGAACTGCTGTGGATCCTCGGCATGTTCGTGTATCTGGCGCTGATGGCCGAGGCCTTCATGGGCTACGTGCTGCCGTGGGGGCAGATGTCGTTCTGGGGCGCCAAGGTGATCATCTCGCTGTTCGGCGCGGTGCCGGTGATCGGCAACAAGCTGGTGGAGTGGATCATGGGCGATTTCCTGCCCGCCGATGCCACCCTCAACCGCTTTTTCGCCCTGCACGTGATCGCGCTGCCGCTGGTGCTGCTGATGCTGGTGGTGCTGCATCTGTGGGCGCTGCACGAGGTCGGCTCCAACAATCCCGACGGTGTCGAGATCAAGGAGAACAAGGACGCCGACGGCAAGCCGCTCGACGGCATTCCGTTCCATCCCTACTACACGGTGAAGGACCTGTTCGGTGTCGGCGTGTTCCTGCTGATCGCCGCCTTCATCATCTTCTACCAGCCGACCTTTTTCGGCTTCTTCCTCGAGCATGACAACTTCGTGCCCGCCAACAATCTGGTGACGCCGGCGGCGATCCACCCGGTGTGGTACTTCATGCCCTTCTACGCGATGCTGCGCGTGATCCCGAGCAAGGGTCTCGGCGTGATCACGCTTTTCTCGGCGATCGCGCTGCTGTTCTTCATGCCCTGGATCGATCGTGGCAAGGTCAAGTCGTGGCGCTATCGCGGCGTCAGCTACAAGATCGCGCTCGGCCTGTTCGCGCTGGCCTTCATCTGGCTGGGCAAGATCGGCGGCGGCGAAGGAACCTGGATCGGCGACACCTATATCGGCCGCGCGCTGACCGGGGTCTATTTCGCCTTCTTCATCTTCCTCTGGGCCTATACCTACTTCGGCTGGGAGAAGACCAAGCCGGTTCCGCTGCGGGTGACCACGCATGACTAAGCCATTCTTCCGCTCCCTGGTCCTCGCGCTCGGCCTGCTGACGGCCACCGCCGCGCTGGCCGCCGAGGGCGACGCGCTGGATGCGGCGCATACCAACATCCACGACGTCGCCGCGATGCAACGCGGCGCGCGCACGTTCTTCAACTACTGCGCCGGCTGTCACTCGCTGGAGTACATGCGCTACTCGCGCATCGCCCAGGATCTCGACCTGAGCGAGGCGCAGGTGATGACCAACCTCGACATGACCGGGGACAAGTTCGGCAATCCGGTGATCTCGGCGATGCCTGCCGCCGATGCCGCGAAATGGTTCGGCAAGGCGCCGCCTGATCTGTCGCTGGAAGTCGCGGCCAAGGGCCCGGACTGGGTCTACACCTATCTGAAGTCGTTCTACGTCGACCCGACGCGACCCACGGGGTGGAACAACACGGTATTTCCCAATGTGTCGATGCCGTTTCCGCTGTGGGAGCTGCAGGGCGTGCAGACGCCGGTTTACGCTCCGGCGCGGCCGGGGCACGATCCCCGGGTCGAAAAGCTGCAGCTCGGCCAGCCCGGCCTGCAGACGCCCGCGCAGTACGACCGCACCATCCGCGACCTGACCACCTTCCTGCAGTACGTATCCGAGCCGGCGGCGCTGCAGCGCGAGCGCATCGGCGTATGGGTGCTGCTGTATCTGGCCGTGTTCACCTTCCTGGCGCTGCTGCTGAAGCGCGAGTACTGGAAGGACGTACACTGATGCGGAAGCGTGGCGGGCGGGGACCCGCCGCGCACCCGATCCGCGGTTGAGGGGGAGAGTCGGCATGGCCCTGAGTGCCCGTTCGCGAACCATATTGACCCTGTACACCGCACCGGATGACATCCAGTGCCATCGGGCGCGTCTGGTGCTCGCTGCCAAGGGCGTGGCCTACGAGCGCGAGCTCGTCAATCCGGACAAGCCTACCGCGGACCTCGCCGACCTCAACCCGTACGGCACGCTGCCGACACTGGTTGATCGCGACCTCGTGCTCTATGACACGGCAGTGGTCTGCGAATATCTCGACGAGCGCTATCCGCACCCGCCACTGATGCCGGTGGACCCGCTGGCGCGGGCGCGACTGCGCCTGGCCTGTGTGCGCATCGAGCGCGACTGGATGCCTCTGGTCGCCACCATCCGCGCTGGCGGCCGGCCCGCCGAGACCGGGCGCCGGCGTCTGCGCGAAGCCCTGCTGGGGGCAGTGCCGTTGTTCAAGGCGTCGAAGTTCTTCCTCAATCCCGAAATCAGCCTGGCCGACTGTCTGGTGGCGCCGATCCTTTGGCGGCTGCCGGTGCTTGGCGTGCAACTGGCGCGCGAGGCCAAGCCGGTGCTGGATTACGGCGAGCGCATGTTCGCCAGCCAGGGATTCGCGCGCAGCCTCACCGCGGACGAGCGTGCACTGCGTGACTGAGCCGCCGCCGGCGATGAGCTCCAACCGCCCCTATCTGCTGCGCGCGGTGGCGGACTGGATCAGCGACAACGGCCTGACGCCCTATCTGCTGGTGGACGCCGCGGTCGCGGGTGTGCGCGTGCCGCCGCATACCGTGCGCGAGGGCCGCGTGGTGCTCAATATCGCCACGCGGGCAGTCGCCCAACTCGAACTCGGCAACGATGCCGTGCGCTTCATGGCTCGCTTCAGCGGGGTCAGTCACAATGTGGTCGTGCCGATCCAGGCCGTGCTTGCCGTGTACGCGCAGGAAAATGGCCAGGGCATGATGTTCGAGCCCGAGCCGGGTCAGCCGGCGGATGACGCCAGCGCAGCCGACGCAACCGACGCGGCCAATGCCGGTGCCGTGCCCGCGATTGCCGATGCGCCACTCCGCGGCGAGGAGATCGGCGCCAGCGAAGACGGCGAGCCGCCGCGGCCCAAAGGGCCGCCGCGTCTGCGCGTGGTCAAATAGCGGCGCTGTCCTGCCGCCAGGCCGATGCGGGGATCGGTGCGCAACGAAGCACCGGGGCGCCCGCGCTCGCCGATCGCGCGATTCCTCAATCCGGCGGCAGCAGCCGCAGCGACAGGTCGATGGCGCGCACGTGCTTGGTCAGCGCGCCGATCGAGATGAAATCCACGCCCGTCTCGGCGATGCCGCGCACCCGGGCCAGATCCACGCCGCCGGAGACCTCCAGCGGCACGCGCCCGGCGACGCGCCGCACGGCCGCGGCGATGCCGTCGAGGTCGAAGTCATCGAGCATGATGCGGTCGGGCGCGGCGGCCAGCGCCTGCTCCAGTTCGGCGGCCGACTCGACCTCGACCTCCACCAGCAGCCGGGGCCGCAGCCGTCGTGCGGCGGCAATCGCTGCGGCGATGCCGCCCGCTGCGGCGATGTGGTTTTCCTTGATCAGCACCGCATCGAACAGGCCCATGCGATGGTTGCGCGCGCCGCCACAGCGCACCGCGTACTTTTGCGCCAGACGCAGGCCGGGCAGGGTCTTGCGGGTATCGAGGATCACCGCGCGCGTGCCGGAGACCGCCTCGACGTAGCGCGCTGCACTGGTGGCAGTGGCCGACAGCGTCTGCAGGAAGTTCAACGCGCTGCGCTCGGCACCGAGCAGGGCACGCACGTCGCCGGCAATGCGGCACAGCGTGCTGCCCGCCGTGACACGCTCGCCGTCGGCTGCGTCCCAGTGCAGCGAGACCGCCGGATCGAGCGCGCGAAAGCAGCCGGCGAACCAGTCGCGACCCGAGAGCACCGCGGCCTCGCGGGCGCTGAGCTGCATCGTGCCCCGCACACCGGCAGGCAGCAGGGCGGACGTGGCGTCACCGACACCGATATCCTCGGCGAGGGCGCGACGGACGTCGTCGGCGACCCGGGCAGGATCGGGTGGAACGATCCGCGATCCGCTCATGGAGCCTTGACGGTGCTCTCGGCCTGGGTGTGACCTTGACGCAGGCGCTCGACGATGGCATCCAGGGCACGGTCAAACAACGGCACTTCCTCGAGAATCTGGGCCGTGCCGGCTTGCAATTCGGCACTCAGCTGGGCCACGGTCTTGTCGGCCACCTTCAGGCCGCGTCGGTTGACGAACAGGTAGCGGCCGCTGATCGGGCTGATCCACGACAGCTTGGCGCGTTCACGCGCACCCTGGGCATCGATGAACTCGATCCAGCAGCCCGGCTTGAGCTCTCGCACCAGCACGGCTTCCGGCGAGGCATTGTCGTCCGCGTCCTCTGCGGCCGCAGCAACCTCGGGTACCGCGATGGCCTCGATCGACTCGGGCATCGACAGCGGCCGGACCGGGGGCGCGCTCGGCTCGCTCACCGCGGCGATGCCGTCGGGCATGGGTGGTGCGGCCTCGCCCAGCTGCTGGCGGTAGAGCAGGTTCAGCTCGCCCATCAGCCGGGCGACGTCGGCCTCCTGGAAGGCCACGGTCGCCAGACCCTGCCGCAGCGTTTTCTCCAGGCCCGGCAGCAGATTGCGCAGGCGTGCGCGTTCGACCTCGTCGCGACGCGGTTCGGCACTCCAGACGAAGTCATCGACGAAGCGCAGCGTGGCACGGAATTCCGGCGAGTCCTCGCCGTGCCGCAGCAGGGTCAGGACCATGTAGTTGGCCCATGGCCTCACGAGCACGTTCTGTACCAGCGGCGGCAGCGCGCGACCTTCGATGCGGGCGAGGATCTCGCGCGCCGCCCGACGCCGCGCGTCCTGCAACTTCTCGCGTCCGCGTGCGGCCTCGGCGGCGCGCTGTTCGGCGATGTCGGCGCGCTTGCGGTGGCTGTCGAGAAACGCGGCCAGGTCGTCGTGCAGGCGCTGGAAGATGCCGAGGTCGTCGTCGAATTCCTGCAACAGTCGCTCGACGATGCCGCGCACGCAACCCAGCAGTTGCTGGTCGCGGTCGGACTCCTGCGACCAGCCCTTGGCCGCATCGGCGAGCGCATCGAGCAGGCGCCGTGCCGGGTGATTGCGCTGGGCGAACAGGCGGCGATCGAGGATCGCCACCTTGAGATAGGGGATCTGCATGCGCGCCAGCAGTACCTGCATTTCGGCGGGCAGGTTGCGATCCTTGAGAATGAACTCGAACAGCATGCCGACCAGATCGATGGTGTCCTCGTCGGCGCCGGAGACGCGGCCCTTGGCCTGGCCGCTGAGCTGCGCCACCTGGGCAAGCAGCTGGTCCTTGATCTGCTGGACCTCGCTCAGCAGGTTGGCTTCGTCGGCATCGGCGTAGTTGTGGGCCTTGGATATTTCGCCCTGCAGCAGGCTCAGCGCGCCCAGCAACTCGGCCGGGCCGGGCAGCGGCGCATGACTGCCTGCCATCCCGCCATGATGCGCGCCGCCGCTCACATGACCGCGGCGCGCTGCCAGCAGGTTGCCAAGGGTCTGCACCAGTTCGGTCTGCAGCGCGGTGTCCCCGGGATCGGCATCGGATGGCTGCGAGCCGTCGCCGCCACTGCCGCCGGCGCCGCGCGCGCGCGATCCGCTGGTATAACGCAACTGCGGCAGCACGCCGGCACGTGCCAGGGTGATGTTGAGCTCGTCGTAGAGCGGATCGAGTCCGCTCATGACGTAGCGGTCGAACAGCTTGTAGATGATCAGGCGCACACGGGTCTCGACAGCCAGCTCGCGCTGCGCCGTGCGAAATGCCTGCGCGATCGCCGCAGGCGCCAGCGGGTTGCTGGTGTCATCCAGCTTGACCCCGCCGCAGATCACCGCCAGCCGCTGATGCAGTGCGAAAAGCACGCGTGACAGGCGCATTTCCGCCTTGCTGCCCATGCTGCCGACGGCAAGCGACTCCTCCAGCTCGCTGTCCTCGACCAGGCTGAGCTCGCCGCCGCTGCGGCTCTGCTCGGCGGTGCTGCGCGAGCGCAGCTTGCCGCTTGCGAGTTCGGCGACACCGCGCGCGACCTCGTCGAGAAACAGGCGCTCGGTCAGCGAGCGCTTCTTGCGCACCTCGCGCATGCCGTCGAAGAACTGCGTCTGCGCGGCGTTGCTTTCGGCCTTTTCGGCGAGATCGAACAGGGCGTCATCGACGTTGTCGAACAGCGTGCCGGTCAATGCCTGCAGGTGCCGGTGGGCGATGCCGCGCGCAGCCACCAGCAACTCGCCCACGCGCTCGCCCCGCGCATCGCTGCGTGGACCCAGCGAAACGATCTTGCCGGATGCGGCTTCGGGGGGCTGATTCATGGCGGTGTCTGGCCAGACCGCGGGGTTACATTGTCTTTCATTGTGCTCTTGAAAGTGTGACCACGGTCACGCTCGACCGGGTTCAGCGCGGAAAACCGCTGAGCTGCACGGTGCCGATGCTGGCGTCGCCGAGCATCACCGGGATGTCGTCGACCACCGGGTAGATCACGCGGCCGTCGCGGGTGATCAGCCCGGCCGCGAGCGGTGCCGCAACGGCGGCGCCGGCCACGGTGGCCACTTCGCCGGCGCTGATCGCGCGGTTGAGGGCGGCCAGCTCGCCCGCGCTCAGGGGGCGCAGCGGCGCTTTGCTCACCGGGCACACGAGCAGGTCGAGCAGGCGTTTGTCCATGGGCGGCGCATCGCGTGGAGCGGGAGCCGTACAATAACGTTTTTCGGGCAGGATCGGTCATGGCATCGAGCGAGCAGGCGCCGCGCGTGGGCGTGGTGATGGGGTCGCGTTCCGACTGGGAAACCATGCAGCACGCGGTGCAGGTGCTGTCGCGACTGGGGATCGCCCATGAAGTGCGCGTGGTCTCGGCGCACCGTACCCCCGATCTGCTGTTCGAGTACGCCGGCCAGGCCGTTGCCCGCGGACTGGCGGTGCTGATCGCCGGTGCCGGCGGCGCGGCGCATCTGCCCGGGATGCTGGCGGCCAAGACCCGTCTGCCGGTACTCGGGGTGCCGGTGCAGTCGCAGGCGTTGAGCGGTCTCGATTCGCTGCTGTCGATGGTGCAGATGCCGGCCGGAGTACCGGTGGGCACGCTGGCGATCGGGCGCGCGGGCGCGATCAATGCAGCGCTGCTGGCGGCGGCGGTCCTGGCGGTGGCGGATCCCGCGCTCGCCGCGCGGCTGGAGCAGTGGCGCGACGCGCAGACCGCGGAAGTGCTGGCCCGGCCCGACCCGAGCGACGCATGAGTCGGCGTCAGCCGACCCTGGGCGTGCTCGGTGGCGGCCAGCTGGCACGCATGCTGGCGCTGGCAGCGGCGCCGCTGGGTGTGCGTACCCTGGTGGTCGACAGTGCGGCCGATGCCTGTGCGGCCCAGGTGGCGCCACTGCTGGTCGCGGACTGGCGCGATTATGAGGCCCTGGCGCGTTTCGCCGAGCGTGTCGATGTCATCACCTTCGATTTCGAAAACGTGCCCGCCGCGACCGCGCAGTGGCTGGCCGCGCGCGCGCCAGTGTTCCCCAATCCGCGCGCCCTCGCCGTGGCCCAGGACCGGATCGCGGAGAAGACCCTGTTCCATGCCATTGGCCTGGCCACGCCGGCGTTCGCCGCGGTCGCCAGCCGCGAGGATCTTGCGCAGGCGCTGACGACGGTTGGCGCCCCGGCGATCCTGAAGACGCGCCGGCTCGGTTACGACGGCAAGGGCCAGTTCCGCATCAAGTCACCGGCCGACGCCGATGCGGCGTGGGCCACGCTGGGACCGCAGGCCGCTGCGCATGGCCTGATCCTGGAGGCCTTCGTGGCGTTCGAACGCGAGCTGTCGGTGCTCGCCGCGCGCGGTCGCGATGGCTCCTTCGTCACCTGGCCGCTGACCCAGAACTGGCACGATGACGGCATTCTCGCGGCAAGTCTGGCGCCGGCGCCGCACACCGGAGCACTGCATCAGCAGGCCACGGCCCATGCGCGCGCGCTGGCCGAGCGGCTGGATTACGTCGGCGTGTTCGCGCTGGAACTGTTCGTCGACCAGGGACGTCTGCTCGGCAACGAGATGGCGCCGCGCGTGCACAACTCCGGACACTGGACCATCGAGGGCGCGGTCACCAGCCAGTTCGAGAACCACGTGCGCGCGGTGCTGGGACTGCCGCTGGGCGATACCGGCGCGCGCGGCCGCAGCCTGATGTTCAACTGGATCGGCGAGCTTCCCGCGGCGACGCCCGTACTGACGGCCGCGGATGCGCACTGGCACGATTACGGCAAGACGGCGCGACCGGGACGCAAGGTGGGGCACGCAACCGTATGCGCCGCGGATGCGGCAACCCTGCACGCGTGCGTGCAGGGCATCGCCGCGGCCCTGGGTCGCGAGACGCAGGTGACTGCCGCACTGCAGGCGCTCGCCACCCTGCGCTGAGGCGTCCGCCGGTCCCGGCGCCGGTTCAGCCGCGCCGCCGTCCCAGCAGCACCGGCAGCAGTGCCAGCAGGCTGAGCGCGCCCAGCGGCAGCAGCACATGCGGCTCCAGCACCAGATTCACGCCGATCGGCTCGCCGCGCGTGATGGCCTCGCTGAGGCCGGCGCCGATCGCGCTCTCGAAGGCCTCCATCACCATGCCGCCTGCGGTGGTCGCGGCCATGAACAGCCACAGCGGGCAGCGCAGCCAGGCCAGCGCCAGTGTCACGCCGCCGAACGGGAACACCGGCACCAGGCGCAGGAACAGGGTGTAGCTGGCCGGATGATGCAGAAACCCGGCACGGATGCGTTCGGCCAGCGTGGGCGCAGGCTTGTCGCCCTGACCCAGCGCGTAGCGCGCGGCGAGAAACAGCAGCAGCGATCCCAGTACCAGGCCCAGCGTCGACAGCAGGGTGCCCTCGACCAGTCCGAAAACCAGTCCGCCGGCGATGGTCACGAACAGCAGACCCGGTACGCCGCTGGCGACAGCCAGCACCATGATGCCGAGGTAACTCAGGCGCGCCAGCCAGGGCGACGCGATGGCCAGATGGCGCAGATAGGCATGTTCGGCGGCGAGATGCTGCGGGTCGAAATGCCGCAACGCGCCCGAACTCACCAGCACGATGCCGGTGGCAAGCAGCAGCAGCAGCGGCAGCAGGGCACGTAGGCGTTGCATCGGGATCGGTGCGGACGGGCGCGCAAGCATAGCCGCTGGACGCGAAGCGCCCAATGCGGCGAAGGTCAGGCGTGCGGCAGCGCCAGCACGGTGATCTCCTCGCGGTCGTGGTAGAGCTGGCGCGCCCGCAGTTCGATGCTCGGCACCGCGTCACGGATCAGGTCCAGACACTGGCGTACCTCGGCGAGCCGTTTCTTCATCGGCAGCTTGAGATTGAACAGCGCGCGCCGGCAGCGGCGCTCCCCCAGCCACGTCGCCATCAGCGCGGCGATCCGGCGCGGCTGCTCGACCATGTCGCAGACCAGCCAGTCGACCGGCTTCGCCGGCCGGAAGCGGAAGCCGTCCTCGCGGCGATGCTCGACCAGCCCCGAATCGAGCAGGGCACGATCCATCGGCCCGTTGTCCACCGCGATTACCCGCAGCGAACGGCGCACCAGCTGGAAGGTCCAGCCGCCCGGCGCGGCGCCGAGATCCACCGCGGTCATGCCGGCACGCAACCAGCGCTCGCGTTCGCGCTCGTTCAGCAGTACCAGCAGCGCCTCCTCCAGTTTCAGCGTCGAACGGCTGGGCGCACCGGCCGGAAAGCGCAGGCGCGGGATGCCGCCGGGGTCGGGCGCGGCAGCGCCCGGCGCGGCGGCGGCCAGCAGCAGGCTGTCGCCGGCCAGCAACAGGACGTGCAGATGCCGCGGCGCAGCCGCATCGAGCAGGCGTGCGCGTTGCAGCGCGACGCGCAGCGGCGGCGTCAGGCTGCGGGCGAGGCCGGCCAGTTCGCGGCCGGCGTCGCTGTCGGGATGCTCGATGACGAGGTCGCCGAAACGCTCGCCGCGCTCGACCAGGGTCGCGATCAGCGGTCCGATGCGGTCAGCGGGGTCGAGGCCCTCCAGACGTGCGATCAGGTCCAGCACCTGGCGCGCGAAGATCAGTCCGTTCCAGCGCGTCGTTGCCGTCAGCGCGCCGGCGTCGGCGCCATCGTGCAGGATGAACTCGGCATGGCCGCCGGATTCGCGGGCACGCGCATAACCGGCGAGCCCGGCGTCGCGCGCGGCCTGTTCCAGCTCCTGCACGCACTCGCGTTCGAAGCCGGGTCGGCACAGCGCGAGGCGGCCGTGCAACGGCGACAGTGTGGGCGCGTTCAATACGTCGCGCCGGCCGCGGCGGTGTAGGCCGCGAGCACCGCGCAGGCCTCGTCGCGGCGCAGATCGCGCCGGACCGCGATGCCGCGGCGCTCGAGTTCGCCGATCCAGTCCGTCGGCAGCGGGCCTTCGTCGAACGCGGTCAGCCGCATCACGTCCTCGCTGCGCGCGCCGATCAGCACTTCGTCGATGCCGGCCCAGAACGTGGCGCCGTAGCATTGGCAGCAGGGTTGCGCGCTGGTGGCCAGCACGACGCGCAGGCCTTCGTCGTTGAGCCGATGGCGCGCCAGCCGTCCCTGCGCGCACATGAAGGCCATCATCTCGGCGTGCGCGGCGGAACAATTCTGCTCGATCACGCGATTGACGCCGACGCCGAGCAGGCGTCCGGCGCCGTTGAACAGCGCGGCGCCGAAGGGGCCACCGGTGCGGCGCTCGACGTTGTGCCGCGCCAGTTCGATCGCCAGCGCGATGCGCGCATCGTCGTCGGCGTACAGCCGGGCCTCGAGATCCAGCTGATGCACCCACGGCGGCAGGGTAAGGTGGACCTGGGCGTAGAGCATGGTCAGCCCGCCGACGCCTTGGCCCACGAGTCGCGCAGGGTCACCGTGCGGTTGAACACCGGGCGCTGCGCTGCGTGTTCCTTGCGGTCGGCGACGAAATAGCCGAGGCGTTCGAACTGGCAGCGGTCTTCGGGTGCCGCACGGGCCGCGGCGGGTTCGACGTAGCCGGTGACGACGCGCCGCGACCCCGGATTGAGATGATCGCGGTAGGACTTGCCGCCGGTCTCGTCGTCGGGATCGGGCACGCTGAACAGGCGGTCGTACAGGCGCACCTCGGCGGCGACGGCGTGGCGTGCGCTGACCCAGTGCAGGGTGCCCTTGACCTTGCGGTCCGCGCCGGGCAGGCCGTGCCGGGTGTCGGAGTCGAGCGTGCAGCGCAGTTCGACGGTTGCGCCGTCGCGGCCCTTGACGATCTCCTCGCAGCGCACGATGCCGACGCCGCGCAGTCGCGCCTCGCCGCCCGGCAGCAGGCGATGGAAGCCCTTGACCGGCGTTTCCATGAAGTCCTCGCGCTCGATCCACAGCTCGCGCGAAAACGGCACGTCGCGTGTGCCTTGCGTTGCGTCCTTGGGGTGATTGGCGAAGGTCAGCGTCTCTTGGTGATCGGCCGCCAGATTGGTAATGACCAGCCGGAGCGGATCGAGCACCGCCATGCGCCGCGGCGCGCGGGCGTCGAGATCCTCGCGCACGCAGCCCTCGAGCACGCCGAGATCGATCAAGCTGTTCTGCTTGCTGATGCCGATGCGCTCCCAGAACGCGCGGATCGCCTCCGGCGAATAGCCGCGCCGGCGCAGCGCCGAGAGCGTGGGCATGCGCGGATCGTCCCAGCCGTCCACCAGGCCGTCCTGCACCAGCGCCAGCAGCTTGCGCTTGCTCATCACGGTGTAGCTGATGTTGCCGCGCGCGAACTCGATCTGCTGCGGCGTGCCGGGCGGCAGCCACAGGCCTTTTTCTCGCAGCGGCGCGG
>JAKAZT010000037.1 GCA_021815695.1 Pseudomonadota bacterium | reverse complement strand
GCGCATTGCCCGCGACCCGGGTGCGCGGCCCGCGCGCGGTCGCGACCCGGGCGCAACCCGCGCGCCCGCCACGCGCGGCGAACGCAGCGGGCCCGCGCGCGAGCGCGCCGACAGCGGCCCGGAAGCCGGCTTCGAGACTTATCGCATCGAGGTCGGCAAGATGCACGGCGTGCGTCCGGGCAACATCGTCGGCGCGATCGCCAACGAAGCCGGACTGGACAGCAAGAACATCGGGCGCCTGCGCATCCTCGATGCGCACAGCCTGATCGATCTGCCCGGCGAGATGCCTGCCGAACTCCTGCAGCATTTGCGCAAGGTCTGGGTGTCGGGCCAGCAGTTGCGCATCGCCCGCGCCGCCGACGGCCCGACGCCGACCCGCCGCGCCGACGCCAGCGGCCGGCCGCGCTCGGGGCCGGGCGGACGTCCGTTCAAGCCCAAGGCGCGCCCGCCGCGCTGAAACCTGGCGCCACCGCGTGCGATGATCGACGGCACCCCTGCCCGAGGATCCGCGCATGCTTCCGTTCTGGCCCGCCGTCGTCACCCTGCTGATCGTGCTGTTGCTTTTCGCCACCGCGTGGATGGTCGGCGGTGCGCGTGGCCGTTACGGCATCAAGGCGCCGGCAACCAGCGGCGACCCGGCCTTCGAGCGGATTTTCCGCGTCCAGATGAACACCCAGGAAGCCGCGCTGATGGCGCTGCCGGCCCTGTGGATTGCCGCCTGGTACGGCAATCCCGATTACGCCGCGATCGCCGGCGCTGTCTGGATCGCGGCGCGCGTGTGGTACGCGGTGGCCTACAGCCGCGACGCCGGCAAGCGCGGGCCGGCCTTCAGTCTCGGCGCACTGGCCCTGGTGGCCCTGATCGTGATCGCGGCTTCCGGACTGCTGCGCGCTGCCGGCCTCTGATCGGCAGCATCCCCGATGCTGCGCCACGCACTCGCCTTCATCCCGCTGGCATTTGCCGCCTTGCTGCCGCTGGTCAACCCGGTCGGCTCGGCACTGATCCTGCTCGGCATGGTCGGCCACGCGCCACCGGCGGTGTATCGCCAGCTGGCCGCGCGCATCGCCGTCGGCATGGTGATCTTCGTCGCCGTGATCGAACTGCTGGGCTCGTGGATCCTGAAGTTCTTCGGCATTTCGCTGCCGGTGGTGCAGGTCGGCGGCGGGCTGACCCTGGCCGCGATGGGCTGGAACATGCTCAATGCCCGTGATGCCGCCGCCGGCAGCGACACGCAGCCGCCGCTGTCGGATGCTGCAGCGCCGATGGACCGGGTGTTCTATCCGCTGACGTTTCCGCTAACCGTCGGTCCGGGCGTGATCGTGGTGGTGCTGACGCTCAGCGCGCATGCCTCCGGCGGGCGCTGGCAGGCCAGTCTGCTGGCGCACGGTGCGATCCTGGTCGCCACGCTGATGCTGGCGCTGCTGGTGTATGTCAGCTACGCCTATGCGCCCAAGCTGGCGCGCCTGATCCCGCAGCATGCCTTCAACGGCGTGCAGCGGCTGATTTCCTTCATCCTGCTCTGCATCGGCGCGCAGATCGCCTGGGGCGGGATGGATACCCTGATGCGGTCGCTGCGACACTGAGCGCACCGGTCACCGCATCGACCGGTCCGCTCACGGCCACGAATTCCGCAGAACGACGATGCCGCCCCCGCTCGCGCGCTCAGCGCGGCGCGGGCAGCCGCGCGATTTCCAGCGCCGCGACGCGGCGCCGCAGCCGCGGGCTGAGATAGGCATGCGAGCCGCAGGGCATCAGGCCGGCGTCGAGAAACGCGTGCCGATACCAGTCCGGGCTGCGCCGGATGAAACCGCGGGTATCGCCGCCGGCGCCATCGCGATCGGTGTAGACCTCGATGAAGGCCAGTCCTTCAAGCAGATCGCCGAATCCCGACAGCCCGGCGCGCAGCTCGCCCGCGGGCACGTAGTGCAGCATGTCGGCGCAGACGATCAGGTCGAAGCGCCGTTCGAAGCGCAGCGCTGCCAGATCACCGAACCGCGCCAGCCCGATGCGCCGCGAACGCCCGTAGCGCTGCGTCACGTAGGCACTGGCGTCGAGCCCGCGATAGTCGATGCCCGGCCGCGATCGCCGCAGCGGGGCGCGCCACAAACCTTCACCACAACCGACGTCGAGCACGTTGCGCAGCGGCCGGCCGAGGTAGTACTCGGCCAGCGCCACCACCATCCGCGCCTTGCGCGCGCGCTGCGCCTGCGAACCGACGCGCTGCTCGGGATCGCGGTACCAGCGGTCGAAATAGGCGCGATCGTAGGTCTTGGTCATGCCGGGCATGATGCCGACGAAAGACCGGGCGCAACAGCCCGCCGCAGCCGCGCCCGAAAAGGCGGTTCGCATTCCCGCAGGCCGGATCCGTTCGAGCCGCGCCCTCGCCCGAGGTCATGCGGGCGTCGTTTGCGGCACCGCAGCAGGAGCGCAATAATCCGGATCTGGGCCGGCGCCCTTTGCGCGGGCAAACGGAGATTTTCATGTCCGACATCGTCATCGCCGGCGCAAGGCGCACTGCCATCGGCTCCTTCCTCGGCCAGTTCAACGGTGTGCCCGCGCCGACCCTCGGCGCCACCGCCATCCGTGCGGCGCTCGCGCAGGCGGGACTGGGCGGCGAGTCGGTCAGCGAGGTCATCATGGGCTGCGTGCTGCCCGCGGGCCTCGGCCAGGCGCCGGCGCGACAGGCGGCGCTCGCAGCCGGCCTGCCGACCGCGGCCGGCTGCACCACGATCAACAAGGTCTGCGGCTCGGGCATGAAGGCGATCATGCTGGGCCACGACCTGATCCGCGCCGGCAGCGCCGAGGTGGTGGTGGCCGGCGGCATGGAATCGATGACCAACGCACCCCACCTGCTGCCGGGTTCGCGCAACGGCATCCGTTACGGCGAGGCGACCCTGATCGACCACATGGCCTGGGATGGCCTGACCAATCCCTATGACGGCAAGGCGATGGGCATCTTCGGCGAGAGCTGTGCCGACAAATACCACTTCAGCCGCGAACAGCAGGACGCGTTTGCCGCCGAGTCGGTGCGCCGCGCGCTGGCGGCGCAGCAGTCGGGCGCCTTCGCGGGCGAGATCGCCCCGGTGCTGGTGAAGGGCCGCAAGGGCGACGTCGAGGTGGCCACCGACGAGCAGCCCGGCCGCTGCGACATCGGCAAGATCCCCAGCCTCAAGCCGGCCTTCCGCAAGGACAACGGGACCATCACCGCGGCCAGTTCGTCGAGCATCTCCGACGGCGCCGCCGCACTGGTACTGCTCGCTGCCGAGGATGCCGCCCGCCGCGGCATCCAGCCGCTGGCACGCATCGTCGCCCACGCCACCCACGCCCAGGCGCCGGAGTGGTTCACCACCGCGCCGGTTGGCGCGATCCAGAAACTGCTGGCCCGGACCGGCTGGAACGTCGCTGACGTCGATCGGTTCGAGATCAACGAGGCCTTCGCCGTCGTCGCCATGGCGGCGATGACCGAGCTCGGGCTGCCGCACGCCAGGGTCAATGTGCATGGAGGCGCTTGCGCCCTGGGCCACCCGATCGGCGCCAGCGGAGCGCGCATTGTCGTGACCCTGCTGCACGCGCTGATCGCGGGCGGCGGCCGCCGCGGCATCGCATCCCTGTGCATCGGTGGCGGCGAGGCCACCGCGATCGCGATCGAACGGCTCTGACCGCTGTTCAGCTATTATCGGCAGCGACAGCACCATCCAACTGTCATTGCATGGCGAAATCACAGCCGCATGCTGAAGGCCCCGGCGGCCGGCTGGTTTTACTGGACTATGGCGCGCGCCCAATGGACGCGCTCTAATATCGGGGCCACCATGTTGGCATTCCACGGCATAAGGAGAAAGACAATGAAGTTCACCCGTACCGTTCTCGCCGCGTCGCTGGTCGGTCTGCTGGCTGCCTGCAGCCACAGCGAGCAGTCCGCCGAGACCCCGGCCCCGGCCGCTTCGGCCCCGGCAGAAGCTCCGGCCCCGGCCGCCACCGCCGCTCCGGCCGCAGCCTCGACCGCAGCTCCGGCCGCAGCCTCGACCGCAGCTCCGGCTCCGGCTTCCACCGCGGCTCCGGCTCCGGCAGGCACGGCCAAGACCGGCGGCTGATTGCCGCAGGTTTCAGCGAACGCCCGAACCGGCCGCGCAAGCGGCCGGTTCCTTGTTCAGGCCCGTCGTTTTCAGCCATCCCGACTGTCGACAATCCGTAAGGATCGGAGACTTGCTCCGCGCAGTGAACGTGATTCAATGTCCGTGCCAAAAATCACTTTGGCCATCACTGCTCAGGGGATTGTCATGACATTCGCCCGTATTGCACTCGCATCCTCGCTGCTGGTCGTACTCGCCGCCTGCAGCCACGAAGAATCCTCGACCACGACCCCGGCCCCCAGCGCCACGGCAGCGACTGCCGCAAGCGCGCCTGCGGCCGCCGGCACGGCCACGCCCGCGGCACCGGCCGCCGCGACGACGGCCGCGGCACCTGCCGCCAGCGGCAGCGCTCCAGCCGCCGCCAGCAGTGCCGCCCATGCGGCAACGACGGCTGCGGCCGAAGTCAAGACCGCCGCCGGAAACGCCATGGACAAGGCCAAGGCCGCAGCGGAGAAGGCCAAAGCCGCAGCTGAGAAGGCGAAGGCCGCCGTAGGCAAGGCCGGAGGCTGACGCCCGCCCGATTCGTCACGTGAGACAAGCCGGCCGCCGCGTGCGACCGGCTTGTCTGGGCCGGCAGGCGCGCGGAACGTATCATCGCGACTCGGTTCTTCCGGAAGCGTCCGCATGGCCCTGCTCGAATCCCGTCTCGATCCGCGCAGCGACGAATTCCAGACCAACGCAAAGCAATTGCGCGCGCAGGTCGCGGCATTGCGCGCCGCACTGGCGCAGGTCGCCGAGGGCGGCGGGACCGAGGCGCGCGACAAGCACGCCGCGCGCGGCAAGCTGTTGCCGCGCGAACGCATCGACGCCCTGCTCGACCCGGGCTCGCCGTTCCTCGAACTGTCACCGCTGGCCGCACATGGCCTGTATGCGGATCAGGCGCCGGCCGCCGGTCTGATCACCGGCATCGGCCGCGTCGGCGGCGTCGAAGTGATGGTGGTCGCCAACGACGCCACGGTAAAGGGCGGCACCTACTTCCCGATCACCGTCAAGAAACACCTGCGCGCGCAGGAAATCGCGCTCGAGAATCGTCTGCCCTGCATCTACCTCGTCGATTCGGGCGGGGCCTTCCTGCCCCTGCAGGATGAGGTGTTCCCGGATCGCGAGCACTTCGGCCGCATCTTCTACAACCAGGCGCGGATGAGCGCGCTGGGCATCGCCCAGATCGCGGTCGTGATGGGTTCCTGCACGGCCGGCGGCGCCTACGTGCCGGCGATGAGCGACGAGACCATCATCGTCAGGAACCAGGGCACGATTTTTCTCGGCGGCCCGCCGCTGGTGAAGGCCGCCACCGGAGAGATCGTCGACGCCGAGACCCTGGGCGGTGCGGATGTGCACACGGCCATCTCGGGTGTCGCCGATCACTACGCCGAGAACGACCGTCACGCCCTGGCGCTGGCGCGCGAGGCGGTCGCCCGCCTCAACCGCGTCAAGCCGATGCCGCTGGCACTGCGCGAGCCGGTGGCGCCGCGCCACCCGGCCGAGGAGCTCTACGGCGTGATCCCGGCCGACATCCGCCGCCCCTACGACGTGCGCGAGGTCATCGCGCGCCTGGTCGACGGCTCGGAATTCCACGAGTTCAAGGCGCGCTACGGCAAGACCCTGGTCACCGGCTTCGCCCATCTGCACGGCTATCCGGTGGCGATCATCGCCAACAACGGCATCCTGTTCTCCGAGTCGGCGCTGAAGGGCGCGCACTTCATCGAGCTGGCCAACCAGCGCGGCGTGCCACTGGTGTTCCTGCAGAACATCACCGGCTTCATGGTCGGCAAGAAGTACGAGAACGCCGGTATCGCCAAGGACGGCGCCAAGATGGTCACTGCCGTGGCCTGTTCCTCGGTTCCCAAGTTCACCGTGGTGATCGGCGGCAGCTTCGGCGCCGGCAACTACGCCATGTGCGGCCGCGCCTATGGCGGGCGCTTTTTGTGGATGTGGCCCAACGCACGCATCAGCGTGATGGGCGGCGAGCAGGCCGCCGGCGTGCTGGCCACCGTCAAGCGCGACGGACTGGAAGCCGCGGGCCGGACCTGGAGCGCCGCGGACGAGGAGGCCTTCAAGGCACCGATCCGCGACCAGTACGAACGTCAGGGCCACCCGTGGTACGCCAGCGCGCGGCTGTGGGACGACGGCATCATCGATCCGGCCGATACCCGCCGCGTGCTGGCGCTCGCGATCTCGGCCAGCCTCAACGCGCCGATCGAGCCGACGCGCTACGGCGTGTTCCGGATGTGACCTGCGCTTTCATCCGCGAGGGATCCCGGCAGTGGCGAGCGCGGATTCGCCGCCCTCAGAAAAACTCGTACTCCAGCTGGAAGCGCAGCGTGCGGTCGGGCGAACCGTGGACGGTCCCGAACAGCAGCGCGGCGTCGTACTTCAGCGCGCGCCCCGCACCCAGTGCGGCACGCCCGAAAAACGCCGGACCGAGCTTGTTCTCGGCGGCATGCAGGTAGCCGATGCGACCGAGCGAGCCGAAACCTTGCAGACCCGGCTCGAACCGCGCATTGCCGCGCCACTTCCACTGCCAGGCGTACTCGAATTCGGTGCCGGGTTCGCGGTCACGGGCGAGTCCGTGTTTGAACAGCAGGTTGAGGTTGACCAGGGCGCGACCGAATTCCTTCTGGAACATCGGCCCCAGCTCAACGTAGTTGTTTTTCTCCAGCCGGTCGTGGGCGATTTCGGCGAACAGGCCGACGTCCATCCAGTGCTCGCCGATCTCGGTGAGCTGGAACACGTTCTCCCATTCGTAGCCCTCGATCCGCGCGGCACTGCCCGGCGTCCTGGCGTAGAACAGCGCAAGTTCGGTGAACCAGCGCGGCGCGATGCCGTAACCGATATCGGTGACGTACTGCTGCGCGCGGTTGTCCGGATTGCCGGGCCAGTCCTGCGCGCCACCACGGAACTCGATCTCCCACTCGCGGTAGCTGACCTGCGGCATGTAGACCTTCTCGGCCGGGCCGGCCTGCGCCAGCGCCGGAATGCAGGCGAGCAGCAGCAGGGCGAGCGGGCCATGGAGGCGGCAAAACCATCGGTTGCGATGCATCGGGGTACCCCTTGGCGTGGAATCGAAGCGAACGGAGCCGACGCGCCACGAGGGCACGGTGATTGCGAAACAGGGAATCTCAGCCGGCCATGGCGCGCCGCGATGCTGCCGAATGCATCCGGCGTTCCGCCGTGCCCGCCATGCGCATGCCGACGCCCAGCGCCATGACCGTCGCCAGCCAGGCCAGCAGTTGGGTCGGCACCGGCCGCGCCGTATAGCCCGTCAGCACATGCAGCGCCTGACCCGGCAGCGAGTGCTCACTGAGCAGCGCGGAGCTGTTCCACAGCGGTTCGCCCAGTGCCGGCAGCAGATCCGCCTGTACCAGGAACGCCACCGCATCGCTCGCCAGCCCGGCCGCCAGCAGGATCAGCAAGGCGTTGGTGGCGCCGAAGAAATGTCGCATCGGGATGCGCAACAGGCCGAAATACAGCAGCAGACCGACCACGATGCCGGCCGCGAGGCCCAGCGCCAGCCCTGCATCGAGATGACCGGCACCACCGGCAAGCATGCCGTAGAGGAACAGCACCACCTCCGAACCTTCGCGCAGCACTGCCAGCGCCACGACCACGACCAGCACGGCCAGCGGGCTGGCACCGACGCGAACGGCCTGCCCCATGCCCTGCATCCGGGTGGCCAGCTCGCGTCCATGCGATGCCATCCAGACGACATGCCAGGCGATCATCAGCACCGCCGCCAGCAGCACCGTCGCGTTGAAGACTTCCTGACCGACGCCGCTGAACAGCGCGGCGATGCGACCGGCGCCCAGCGCCACCAGCAGGGCGCCGAGCATGCCGAGACCGATGCCGCCCAGGAGCGCCGCACCGCGGCGCGGCACGCCGCGCGTCGCCGCAGCCACGATCGAGACGATCAGTGCCGCCTCGAGCACCTCACGGAAGACCAGCAGGGCAATCGCGAGCATGACGTCACTCCACGCGCAGCACGCCCTGCGCCGTCGCAGGGTTGAATTCGCCGAAAAAGCGGTACCGCCCCGGCGGCAGCGGACCGACGAAGATCACCGCGCTGCTGTTGGGCAGGATCACCTTCTCGCGGTCGAAGTCGTTGCTCTCGAACTCCTCGGGCGTGGCGTCGCGGTTCTCGACCACCAGCTTCACCTTGGTGTTGGCAGGGATCGTCAGCGCGGCCGGCTGAAAGCGGTGATTCACGATCTGCAGCCGCAACGACGGCGGTTCAGCGGCGATCGATCGCCCTGCACCGAGGGCAGTCAGCGCCAGGGCGGCAGACCAGCAGATTGAAATGCGCAGCGGCATGGGCAGTCCTCGGTCGACGTCGTCAATGATAACGATTCGCATTTGCTGTGGCAAGAGAGGCCCGGACTCCGGACCCGTCCCGCTATGATTCCCGCCCTGCCCGGAGTCCCCATGTCCGATCCGATCGAGATTCGCCGCCAGGGCGCGACCCTGACCCTGACCCTGGCGCGCCCGCAGGTGCACAACGCCTTCGACGATCTGCTGATCGCACGGCTGGACGCTGCCCTGCTCGAGGCTGACGCCGACCCCGGGGTGCGCGCCGTGGTGCTGACCGGTGCCGGCAGTACCTTCTCGGCCGGCGCGGACCTGGGCTGGATGCGGCGCATGGCCGGCGCCACGGCCGAGGAAAACCGTGCCGACGCACTGCGCCTCGCGGCGCTGATGCGCACGCTCAACTTCCTGACCAAGCCGACGATCGCCCGAGTCAACGGCGCGGCCTACGGTGGCGGCGTCGGACTGATCGCCTGCTGCGACATCGCGATCGGCATCGCGGGCAGCAAGTTCGCGCTGAGCGAAGTCAAGCTGGGCCTGGTGCCGGCGGTCATTTCCCCCTACGTTGTCGCTGCAATCGGTGCGCGCCAAGCGCGGCGGCTGTTCGTCAGCGGGGAAGTGTTCGACGCCGCCGAAGCCCTGCGCATCGGGCTGCTGCACCAGTGCGTGCCGGCCGCGGATCTGGACGCGGCGGTCGAGCGCAACCTGCATGCACTGGGCAAGGGCGGGCCGCTGGCCCAGCACGCGGCCAAGCGTCTCGCGCTGCGGCTGGCCGGAATGACCCCTGACAGCGCCGATGCGCTCGATCGCGAACACGCCGCGCTGATCGCCGCGCTGCGGGTGTCGCCGGAAGGTCAGGAAGGCCTGGGTGCGTTTCTCGAAAAGCGACCGCCACGCTGGGTCACGCCCGACGCATGAACACGACCCGGCGCATGTTCCGACGCATCCTCGTCGCCAACCGCGGCGAGATCGCCTGCCGCATCATCCGTACCTGCCGCCGGCTCGGCATCGAAACCGTCGCCGTCTACTCGCAGGCCGACGCTGCGGCCCAGCACGCGCGACTGGCCGATCGCGCCCTGCCGATCGGCGGCCCGCGGCCGCAGGACAGCTATCTGCGGCAGGAGGCGATCCTGGCGGCGGCACAGGCCAGCGCGGCTGAAGCCATCCATCCCGGCTACGGCTTTCTTTCGGAAAATGCCGACTTCGCCGAAGCCGTCGAGCGCGCGGGTCTGGTGTTCATCGGCCCGCGCGCGGCGTCGATGCGCGCGATGGGTTCCAAGGCCGGCGCCAAGGACCGGATGGCGGCGCACGGCGTACCGGTGGTGCCCGGCTACACCGGGGAAGACCAGGACCCGCGGCATCTCGCGCGCGAGGCGGCGCGGATCGGGTTTCCGCTGATGATCAAGGCCGCGCACGGCGGCGGCGGCAAGGGCATGCGCATCGTGCGCGACGCGGACGCCTTCGCCGCAGCGCTGGAATCCTGCCAGCGCGAGTCGAAGAGCGCCTTCGGCCGTGACCGCGTGCTGCTCGAACGCTACGTCGAGACCCCGCGGCACATCGAGTTCCAGATCTTCGGCGATGCGCACGGTCAGGTGATCCATCTCGGCGAACGCGAATGCTCGGCCCAGCGCCGTTACCAGAAGGTGCTGGAGGAGACGCCCTCGCCCTTCCTCACGCCCGAGTTGCGCGCGCGGATGGGCGCGGCCGCGGTGGCTGCGGGGCATGCGCTGGACTACGTCAATGCGGGCACCGTGGAGTTCATCGTCGGGCCGCAGGGCGACTTCCACTTCATGGAAATCAACACGCGGCTGCAGGTCGAGCATCCGGTCACCGAAATGGTCACCGGGCTGGATCTGGTCGAATGGCAACTGCGCGTCGCCGCCGGCGAGCCTCTGCCGCTGGCACAGGAGCAGGTGCGCAGCCGCGGGCACGCAATCGAGCTGCGTCTTTACGCCGAAGACCCGGCGCAGGGCTTCCTGCCCGGATCAGGACGCCTCGAGCGGCTCGAACTGCCGTCGCCGTCGCCCCATGTGCGGATCGATGCCGGGGTGATCGCCGGCGATGCGGTGACGATCTTCTACGACCCGATGATCGCCAAGCTGATCGTCCATGATGACGACCGCGCACGCGCGCTGGCGCGCATGCGCGAAGCGCTGGCGGCGTGCGCGATCGCGGGGCCGAAATCGAACATCGCCTTCCTCGAGGCACTGATTCGCCATCCGGCCGTGGTCGAGGGTCGCATCGACAGCAGCTATCTCGACCGCCATCTCGACGAGTTCCTGCCCGCTGATGCCGCGCCAGACCCGCGGGCACACGCGGCAGCGGCGCTGGCGGTGCTGCTTGACGACGAAGCGCGCGCCGCACGGCCCGCCATTGCCGCGGATCCCCACTCGCCCTGGCGTGCAGCCGACGCCTGGCGCCTCGACGGCCAGGGCGAGCGGCGCGTGCTGCTCGCCCACGGCGGCCAGCGCCACCTCACGAGCGCCAGCGGCAGCAGCGGCCGCTACCTGCTGCGCAACGCGGCGGGCTGCGTCGAGGTCACCGATGCGCGGCTCGTTGAGGGCTGGCTGAGCGCCGCGCTGGACGGCGTGATGCAGCGTTGGCGGATCCACCTCCACGCCGATCGCGTCGAGGTGCATGACGGCAGCCGCCGCCACGCCTTCGAACATCCGTCGGCGTTGGCGACCACGTCCGCCGCGACGGCCGACAGCGACCGCGTCCTCGCGCCCATGCCAGGCCGCATCGTGCTGGTGCGCGCCCGCATCGGGGCCGTGGTGGCGGCCGGCGACGAGCTGCTGGTGATGGAAGCGATGAAGATGGAGCTGGCGCTGAAGGCCCCGCGTGCCGGTACCATCGCCGCCGTCGGCATCGACGTCGGCGACTTCGTCGAGGCCGATGCGATGCTGGTACGGTTCGCCGATGCATCCTGAGCCGCGCATCCGTCACCAGCGGCGATCCCGCCGGACCTCGTCATGAGCATCCTTCCCGCCCGCATCCGCATCGTCGAGGTCAGCCCGCGCGACGGTCTGCAGAACGAATCGATGCCGGTGCCGACCGCCGTCAAGGTCGAGCTGATCGATCGTCTCGCCGCCTGCGGCCTGCCGGTGATCGAGGCCACCAGCTTTGTCAGCCCGCGGCGGATACCGCAGCTGGCCGACGGCGCCGCGGTGCTGGCCGGCATCCATCGCCGCTCCGGCGTGCGCTATCCGGTGCTGGTACCCAACCTGCAGGGTTACGCGGCCGCACGCGCGGCCGGTGCCGACGAGATCGCGGTGTTCACCGCCGCATCCGAAGCGTTCAACCGCAGGAACATCAACGCCTCGATCGACGAATCGCTGGAGCGTTTCGTGCCTGTGCTCGAGCATGCCCGCGCCGAGGGCGTGCGCGTGCGCGGCTATGTGTCGACGGTGCTGGGCTGCCCCTACCAGGGTGAAGTGCCGCTGGCCGATGTGGTGCGCGTCGCCGCACGCCTGCATGCGCTCGGCTGCGCGGAGATCTCGCTGGGCGACACCATCGGCGTCGGAACCCCGCTGCGGGCGCGGGCCATGCTGCGGGCCGTCGCCAGCGAGGTGCCGCTGGCGGCGCTGGCGGTGCACTTCCACGATACCTACGGCCAGGCGCTGGCCAATATTCTCGCCTGCCTCGAGGAAGGTGTCGGCGTGGTCGACAGCGCGGTCGCAGGAACCGGCGGCTGCCCCTATGCACGCGGCGCCACCGGCAACGTCGCCAGCGAGGATGTGGTTTACATGCTGCACGGCATGGGTATTGCCACCGGCATCGATCTGCCGGGCCTGATCGCCGTCGGACAGTGGCTGTCCGTTCAGCTCGGACGGGCCACGGCCAGCCGGGTGGCACGCGCCATGACCTGACGTCAGCGGCCCGCTTCGCACTCGCAGGCGCGGTGCTATGCTCGAAACCGGTTTGGCCGTTGGGCGCTTGACAGGGGGCCCCGTGCGGCAGTCGCAGCCGTCAATCGCTGCTGTCCCGGATCGGGTCGCCGCCATCGATGCGGCGACCGCGGGTCCCCTGCATGCCCTGCTTCCGCTGCTCGACGCCCTGCCCGAGGCATTGCTGCTGCTCGATCGCGAGGGCTGCGTGCTCGCCGCCAACCGCACCGCCGGCGACCTCTACCGCCAGCCGGCGGCCGAACTGCAGGGCCTGGCACTGGCGGCACTCGATCCGGCACTTTCGCCGCTGGCTCTCGCCGATGCCGCCGCGCGCGTCGAAACCGGTGCCGAGCTGCATCTGAGTGGCAGTCATCGCCGCAGCGACGGCAGCCTGTTCGCCGCCGATCTCTGGCTGCGCGCCTGCAGCGGCCCCGGTGGCGCGCGACTGCTCGCGCGCGTGCGCCCCGCGCAGCCGCCTGCCGGCGCCGAGGACGAAGCCCGCTATCGTCTGCTGCTGCAGGCGATGGACAAGGGCGTGCTGATCCAGGACGCCGAAGGCCGGATTGTCGCGGTCAACCCCGCCGCCTGCCGCATCCTCGGTCTCAGCGAGACCGAAATCCTGCAGGTGCGCCGCGAGGTGCTGCGCGAATGGCGAGTGGTGGACGAGCACGGCACGCTGGTCGCATTCGAGGACCTGGCCGGCAATCGCGCGCTGCGCGATGGCCGCAGCATCGAGAGCACGCTGCTCGGGGTGTATCTGCCGCATCTGCACGCCTATCGCTGGTTGTCGCTTACCGCCGTGCCGCAGTTCCGCGACGGCGACACGCGGCCGTTCCAGGTGGTGTCGACCTTCAGCGACGTCAGCACGCTGAAGCGACAAGCGGACTTGTTCGACGAGACGCAGCGGCTGGCCGGCATCGGCGGCTGGGAGATCGATGACGCGCACGGGGTGGCCTACTGGACCGACGAGATGTACCGCATCCACGACCTGCCGGCGGGCGTGACCATCAGCGAGGCACGGGCGCTGGATTTCATCGACCCCGAGGACCGCGAGCTGCTGGAACGCGCGCTGCTCGAAGCGCGCACGCAGGCGCGGACGTTCGACCTGGAACTGCGACTGCACAGCGCGATCGGCCGCCGGCGCTGGGTGCGCAGCCTGGGCAAGCCGCTGCTGCACGAGGGCCGCGTCTTCGGCGTCACCGGCAGCGTGCAGGACATCACCGAGCGCAAGCTGGTCGAGGAACAGCTCAAGCGCCAGGCGACCACCGACCGCGTCACCGGCCTGCCCAACCGCGATACCCTGCTGGCGCAGCTGACGCAGGCGGTCGCTGACGCGCAGGCCGCGGCCGCCCCGTTGGTGCTGTACGTCGATCTCGACCGCTTCAAGGTCGTCAACGACGTACTCGGCCACATCGAGGGCGACCGCCTGCTGATCGCTGCAGCCGAACGCCTCAGCCGCAGCATCGCCGGCAGCCACGCCGTGCTGGCGCGCTGGGGCAGCGACGAGTTCGCCCTGTTTCTGCAGGCAGCGACGGGTTCCGCCGTCCAGGAGCAGCTGGCCGAGCGCATCGTCAATGCATTCCGTCAGCCGCTGCGCCACGGCGGCGAAGAGTTCACCCTCACCGCATCGGTCGGCACTGCAACCTTTCCCGAGCACGGGCGCTCGGCGCAGCAACTGGTGCGCAACGCCGAGGCGGCGATGCTCGAGGTCAAGCGCCGCGGCCGCGACGGCTGGCAGGCCTTCACCCCCGGTCTGGAGCAGGCGATCGATGAACGCCAGCGCATCGAATCGGCGCTGCGGCGTGCGCTCGATGCCGGCGAATTCCGGCTCGCCTGGCAACCCAAGGTGGCGCTGGCGCGCGGCAGTATCCATGGTCTCGAGGCCCTGCTGCGCTGGCGCAGCGGCAGCCTCGGCGAGATCGCCCCCGCGCAGTTCGTGCCGCATGCGGAAAACTCCGGCGAGATCGTGCGTATCGGCGCCTGGGTGATCGTCGACGCCTGCCGGCAATTGCGCGCGTGGCTCGATCATGGGACGGCGCCGGGTCACGCCGCGGTCAACGTGTCGTTTCGCCAGCTGCTCAGCGGCACGCTGTACGACACCGTGGCCGCGGCGCTGCGCGAATACGGCCTGGCCGGACGCATGCTCGAACTGGAAATGACCGAGCGCGTGCTGATCGAGGATGCCGCCGACACCCTGGAGGTCCTCACCGCGATCAAGCGCCTCGGCGTGCGCATCACCATCGACGATTTCGGCGAAGGCTATTCGTCGCTGAACTACCTGCGGCGACTGCCGCTCGACGGCATCAAGATCAGTCACGCCTTCATGCAGGGCATTCCCCACAATGGCATCGACGGCGCGATCTGCGAGGCCATCGTGCGCATGGGCCGCAGCCTCGGTCTGGCGGTCACCGCGGAAGGCGTGGAAACCGAGCGCCAGCGCGATTACCTGATCGCGCTGGGCACCCCGTTCGCCCAGGGCTTCCTGTTCAGTCCGCCGCTGGAACAGGCGCAGATCGGCAGCTTTCTCGATGCCTGGGGCGACCGCGCCTGACTGCGCCGCTATCATCGCGACCTGTCCCCGGAGGTCGCGATGAGCCCTGCGTTCCGTATCCGCCCGATTGAACCGCGCGACGATGCCGCCGTGGCCGCGATCATCCGCGCCGTGATGCCCGAATTCGGCGCCGACGGACCGGGCTTCGCGATCCACGACCCAGAAGTCGCCACCATGAGTGCCGCCTATGCCGCCCCGGGCCGCGCCTATTTCGTGGTGGAGCGCGACGGCGCCGTCGCGGGCGGCGGTGGCATCGCCGAGCTGGAGGGCAGCGATCCCGATCTGTGCGAGCTGCGCAAGATGTATTTCCTGCCGCCGCTGCGCGGGCTCGGCGCCGGTACGGCCCTGATGCAACGCTGTCTGGATGCCGCGCGATCGCTCGGTTATCGCCGTTGCTACATCGAGACGCTGACCGGGATGGACGCCGCGCAGGCGCTCTATCTCAAGAGCGGTTTCACGCCGCTGTGCGCACCGCTCGGCAGCACCGGCCACTTCGCCTGCGACCGCTATTTCATCCGCCCGCTGCAACCCGTTCCCGACGCGGCACGCGACCCGGCTAAAATCGCGATCTGACCCAGGCAAGGATTGACCCATGCAGCTCGACCAGGTCAAGGCCGTGATCACCGGCGGCGCATCCGGACTCGGCTTCGCGGTGGCCAGACGACTGGTCGCAGTCGGCGCGCGGGTGGCGCTGTTCGACGTCAACGCCGAACGCGCGCAGGCGGCGTTGGCCGAGCTGGGCGTCGCGGCGCATTTCTTCCGCACCGACGTCACCTCCGAGGACAATGTCGCCGCCAATCTGGCCGCGGCACAGGTGGCGATGGGCGGACTCAACGCCGCGATCAGCTGCGCCGGCATCCTCGGCGCCGGCCGCGTGCTGGGCAAGGACGGCCCGATGCCGCTGCAGAACTTTGCCGGAACGGTGATGGTCAACCTGGTCGGCAGCTTCAACGTCGCCAAGGGCGCTGCCAGCCTGATGCAGCACAACGCGGCGGGTGATGATGGCGAGCGCGGAGTGATCATCAACACCGCCTCGATCGCGGCCTACGAGGGCCAGATCGGCCAGGCCGCCTACGCCGCGTCCAAGGGCGGCGTGGTCGCCATGACCCTGCCGATGGCGCGCGAATTCGCCCGCATCGGCGTGCGGGTGATGACGGTCGCGCCCGGGGTGTTCCATACACCGATGGTCGATGGCATGCCCGAGGCGGTCTACCAGTCGCTGTGCGCGCAGGTGCCCTATCCATCGCGCCTCGGCGCGCCGGACGAGTTCGCCGATGCCGTGGCCTTCATCCTCGAAAACCGCTACATGAACGGCAGCGTGGTGCGCATCGATGGTGCGATCCGGCTGCAGCCGAAATAACAGGGGCCGGGGACCGGGGAATCCAAGACCTGTAACTTGGATTGCTAGCCCCGTCCCGCCTCTCACTTCCACTTTCCTCTTTGGTTGCCCGCTACCGGCCACCGATTCCCGAGTCCTCCATGAAAGCCTCCGACATCAAACGCGGTTTCGTCGTCGAGCACGACGGCAAGGTCTATCAGGTCCGTGACGTCGAACGCAGCGCGCCGACCGCGCGCGGCGGCAACGTCACCTTCCGCTTCACCCTCTACAGCGTGCCGGGCGCGAACAAGCTCGACCTCAGCTTGCGCGCCGATGACGAATTGAAGGACGTCGATCTGGCACGCCGCCAGGCGACGTTCTCCTACAAGGACGGCGATGCCTTCGTGTTCATGGACGCCGAGGACTACACGCAGTATTTGCTGGGTCCTGATGTCGTCGGCGATGCGGCCGGCTACATCACCGAGGGTCTGGAAGGCTGTTACGTGCAGGTGATCGACGACCAGCCGGTGGGCCTGCAGCTGCCTCCCAGCGTGACCCTGACCGTAACCGACACCGCACCCGAGCTGAAGGGCGCCAGCGCCACCAAGCGCCCCAAACCGGCGACGCTGCAGACCGGCCTGGAGATCCAGGTGCCGGAATACATCGTCAGCGGCGAGCGCGTACTGGTCAGCACCCTGACCGGCGAGTTCAATGGTCGAGCCTGACGCGTTTGCGAGATGCCTTGAATGGCATCTCGCGCGTCAGGCTCGGGCGAGGCAGGATGCCGAGCGGAGTACGCGGCAGGGATGCCCCCTCACGACACTCTGATCCGCGCATGCGAGATGCCTTGAATGGCATCTCGCGCGTCAGGCTCGGGCGAGGCAGGATGCCGAGCGGAGTACGCGGCAGGGATGCCCCCTCGCGACACTCTGATCCGCGCATGCGAGATGCCTTGAACGGCATTTCGCGCGTCATGCTCGGGCGAGGCAGGATGCCGAGCGGAGTACGCGGCACGGACGCCTCCGCGCAGTGACCCGATCTTCATGCGCTGATTCCTGGCCGCAACTGCATCGTCACCGCGGGTCCGCACGCGGCCCGAACCCGCGAGTCCTGTCAGGTGCATCTTGCCTGGCGCCGGCCGGCTCGCGAGACTGCGGCCATGGCCTCCTCCTGGTCCCTGCGCCGCACGCTGTGCGACAGCCTGTTGCGCGTCAAGCATCCCGACGTACCGCTGGCTGTCGCCCTGCGCAACAGCGCGGGCGTCGCCGCCCCGCTGATCGCCGGCGCGCTGAGCGGCCATCTCAATGCCGGCATCGGCATCGCGGCCGGCGCGCTGAACGTGATGTTCTCGGATCAACCCGGGCCTTACCGGCAGCGACTG
>JAKAZT010000160.1 GCA_021815695.1 Pseudomonadota bacterium | reverse complement strand
CCAACGTGCCGCTGGTCAACAGCTACGAGTGGTATCACGCGCTGCGCGACAACGGCGTCGCCGTGCGCTTCATCGCCTATCCGGCTGACACGCATTTCCCCGAGGACATCGTGCAGACCACCGACGTATACCGGCGCTGGGTGGACTGGATGAAGCAGTACCTGCACTGATGTCGACGGCGGGCCGTGCGCGTCGCGCACGGCGCCGCTCAGTCCGACGCGCTTCCGGGCGCGACGGTTGCAGCGCGCAGCAGGGCTTCGAGTTCGGCCACGTGCGGGTCGTCTTCGCCCAGCGCGCGCAGTGCCGCGGCCAGCCGCAGCACATACTCGGCGTTGCCGCCGCTGGGGCCGGCGGCGCGGGCGATGTGTCCTGCGATGACCGGCGTCGGCGCATCGCCCAGCCAGGCCGGGTTGCCGGCTTCGGCGATGTAGACCACGCCGCGCGGCGCGCGGCCATCGGCGAGGTGCAGTGTCGCGGTGACGCGGCGGTAGCCGTTCTGCTCGCGGCGGTCGAGGTGGACGAACACCTCCGGCAGCACGCGGTAGGCCATGCCGGTGCAGACCGCGCCGGGCGCGGGCACCAGCGTCAGCACGCGGCCGGGCGCCGCGGGCGTGCCGCGGTGGTCGTGCGAGCCCTGCCAGAAGCGCCGCGCCCAGCCATGCAGGCGGGCCACGGCGCGCTCGCGTACCGGGAAGTCGACCTTCCAGATCAGCGAACCGTAGCCGAACACCCACACCGCGCCCCCGCGGTCGCGCGGCGGCAGCGCGTCATCGTTCCGCGGACAGACGGTGGACGCATTCACGGTAGATCGACCAGGCGGTGCGCGGCTCAACCGGGAGCTTGCACGGTCGCCATCACACAGCGGTTGCCGCCGCGCTTCTTGGCGTCGTACATGGCGCGGTCGGCCTCGCGGATCAGGTGCTGACCTTCGCTGCCGTGTCCGGGGAACACGGCCACGCCGATGCTGGCCGATACGGACAGCCGCTGTCCGCCCGCCTCGAACGGCTGCAGCAGCGTGGTGCGGATCTTCTCGCCGGCGACCATCGCGTGGTCGGCCTGTTTGATGCCCGCCAGCAGCACCACGAACTCGTCGCCGCCCATGCGTCCCACGGTGTCCGACTCGCGCACGCTGCGGAGGATGCGTCGCGCCACGTCTTGCAGCAACGCATCGCCGGCGGCGTGTCCCCAGGTGTCGTTGACGTGCTTGAAGTGGTCCAGATCGAGGTACAGCAGGCCCAGCAGTTCCCGGCTGTGCCGCGCGCGCAGCAGCGCCGCCTGCAGGCGGTCGTCGAACAGCGTGCGGTTGGGTAGCGCGGTCAGCGCATCGTGCTGCGCGATGTGGCGCAGCCAGGTCTCGTTCTGCTTGCGTTCGATCGCCGCGGCCACTTGTGTGGACACGAACTGCAGCAGCTGCTTGTCGCTCTCGCGGTAGCGGACGTCGCCCGTGTAGGTCTGCACCACCAGCGCGCCCAGCACGCGTCCGCGCGCAACCAGCGGTACGCCCAGCCAGTCCAACGCAGGCCGGCCGACCGGCCGCACATGCGCGGGCAGATGCATGCTGCGGTCGGGCGTCAGCAGCAGCGCCTCGCCGCTGCGGATGACCTCGCCGGTGAGCGTGCCGGCGTCCAGCGGGATCGGCGCGGGCGCGCGGTCGTAGGCGTCGACGAAATAGGGGAAGCTCAGCATGCCGGTCGCAGGATCGTGCAGCGCCACGAAGCAGTTCTGCGCCGGCAGCAGGCCGCCGATGATCTCGTGGATGCGCCGGAACAGCGCCAGTAGGTCGGCGGTGGTGTGCGCCGCTTCCGAGATGTCCAGCAGCGCGGCCTGCATTGCCTCGGCGTGCTTGCGTGCGGTGATGTCGCGCGCCACCGCGATACGCACGCCGTCGGCTTCCGACCAGCGTGCGGTCCACATGATGTGCACGGTGCCGCCGTCCTTGCGCAGGTAGCGGTTCTCGAAGTGCGGGTTGGGTATGCCCGACATGATCTTCGCCGCGGCGGCCAGGGTGCGGGTATGGTCGTCCGGGTGCACCATTTCGATCATCGGTCGGCCCAGCATCTCCTCTGGCGTGTAGCCGAAGATGCGCTCGCAAGCGGCGCTGACGTAGACGAAGCGGCCCCCGGTGTCGACCACGCAGACGGCGTCCACCAGCAGATCGAGGACGTGCTCGAGGCGGGCGTGGATCGGGATGGGCATGAGCGCACTGTGCCAGCGCGTGCCGGAGCGCGCACGCGGAGGACGTCCATGGCCGTGCAAACAATGTTGACCGTGTGCAGTTGGTCGCGGCCGCGGAGGCAGATCAGGCATCCCGCTCGCTGTCCAGCAGGGCCATCTGCGCCGCGGCGTAGCGGCTGCCGGCCGCGGCGTCGCGCGGCACGGCGTGCCCGATCGCGGCCAGCGTGGCCGCGTCCAGCGGCCGCTGCAGCGCGCCCAGGGCCTCCGCCAGCTGGTCGCGGCGCCGCGCACCGACCAGCGGCACGATGTCCGTGCCCTGCGCCAGCACCCAGGCGATGGCCAGCTGCGCCACGCTCAGCCCCGCTGGCTGCGCGATCGCGCGCAGGCTCTCCACCAGTGCCAAATTGCGCTCGAGATTGTCGGCCTGGAAGCGCGGTCCATGCGCGCGCCAGTCGTTGGGCGTGGCCGCGCCGGCACGCCAGTGACCGCTGATCAGCCCGCGCGAGAGCACGCCGTAGGCGGTGATGCCGACGCCCAGCGCGCGGCAGGCGGGCAGAATGGCGTCCTCGATGCCGCGCGTGATAAGCGAGTATTCGATCTGCAGGTCGCAGATGGGATGCACCGCGGCAGCGCGGCGCAGCGTGTGCGCGCCCACTTCGGAGAGGCCGATGTGGCGCACGTATCCGGCCCTGACCATGTCGGCGATGGCGCCGACGGTGTCCTCGATCGGCACCTGCGGGTCCAGCCGCGCCGGCCGGTAGATGTCGATGTAATCGGCGCCCAACCGCTGCAGCGAGTAGGCCAGGAAATTCTTCATGGCCGCGGGGCGCGCGTCGAAGCCCTGCCAGCCGCCGGCCGGATCGCGCAGCGCGCCGAACTTCACGCTGAGCAGCACACGTCGGCGCGGCAGCTGGCGCAGCGCCTCGCGCAGCAGCAGCTCGTTGTGGCCGGAGCCGTAGAAATCGCCGGTATCCAGCAAGTCGATGCCCGCTTCGAGCGCGGCGTGAATCGTGACAATGGCCTCATCGCGGTCGGCCGGCCCGTACATGCCGGACATGCCCATGCAGCCCAGGCCGAGACGCGACACCTGCGGGCCGTCACGGCCGAGGGTGATGCTGCGCATACGTCTCTCCGTTTCGAATGTGCTGAATTGCGGGCCGCGCCGGGCGCGGCTTCGTGCGGCGGCTCGTGACCGCTGCGCTCATTGTGCACCGCGCGACCAGGATGCCGCCGCGGCGATCAGGCACACCACCGTGGCGAACACGAAGGCCTCGACCAGACCGGCGTGGAAGGGTTGGGCGATGAGGTTGGAGAAGAATGAATGCCCGGTCAGCGCGGCGCGGTCGCTGGCCGAAACATGCGCCAGCACGCCGGGGCCGACCAGCG
>JAKAZT010000159.1 GCA_021815695.1 Pseudomonadota bacterium | reverse complement strand
ATGCCGAGATGCGCCAGTCCCGGCCGGCCGCCATCCTGCAGACTGGTCAGCAGGCCGGGCGTCAGCACCTCGATCATGCGGCGTGCTCCGACAACGCCGCGAAGGTCGCGGCGTCGATCGCGCGAAAGCACACGCGCAGGCCCGGCGTCAGCCGTGCCGGCGGTGCCTGCGCAGCATCGAACAGCCGCAGCGGCGTACGCCCGATCAGGCGCCAGCCGCCGGGCAGGACGGACGGATAGACGCCCGTCTGCGCGCCGCCGATGGCGACGCTTCCGGCTGGCACGCGCAGCCGCGGAGCGGCGAGCCGCGCCACCGCCAGCGCCGCGTCGAGGCCCAGCAGGTAGGCGAAGCCCGGCGCGAACCCGAGCATCGCCACGCGGTAGTCGCCGGCGACATGGCGGGTGATCACTTCGCTCGACGTGAAGCCGGTCAGCGCGGCGACCTCGGCCAGGTCCGGCCCGTGTTCGCCGCCGTAGCAGACCGGGAGGTCGATCACCGCCGTGCCGGCGGGTTCGCCGTCGCAGGCGGCAACGGGCGCCCGCTCCAGCAGCGCGCGCACGGCGCCGACGAGCCGGAGCGCGTCCGGCCAGCAGCGCGGATCGAAACGCAGCAGCAGGCTGGCGTAGGCGGGAGCGATGTCCTCGACGCCCGGCAGCGCGGCCGCCCGCAATGTCGCCGCGGCCGCATGCACGCGGTCGTTGAGCGCGCGATCGATGACGCTACCAAAGCGCAGCAGCAGGGCCGTTTCGCCCAGCGGCTCGATCGCGCAGTCGGTGCCGCTCATGTGCGTCAGCCCGTGCCGAGTCGGGCCGCGATCGCGCTGACGCGCGTGGCCCGGGCGCTTTCATCGTAGGGGCGCCGCGGGCCGTGACCCCAGACCGGACCCGGCCAGGCGGCGTCGCCTTCGCGCCGTGCGACCACATGCACATGCAGCTGGCGTACCACGTTGCCCAGCGCGCCGACGTTGAGCTTGGCGCTGGATGCGACCGACCGCAGCGCCCGCGCCGCCTGTTCCAGCTCATCGAACAGCAGTGTGCGCTCGCGTGCGTCCAGATCGAACAGTTCGACCAGCCCGGCGCGCCGCGGCACCAGCACCAGCCAGGGAAAGCGCGCGTCGTCCATCAGCAGCACGCGGCACAGCACCCGATCCGCGACGAACACCGACTCGCGGGCGAGTTGCGGGTCGAGTGCGAAGCCTTCGCTCATGCGGCGAGGTGTCTGGCGAAGAATGCCAGTGTGCGCTCGCGCGCCAGCCCGGCCGCGGCCGCGTCGTAACTGGCGCGGGCGTCGCAGTTGAAGCCGTGGTCGGCGTCGTAGACGTGGAACCCGGCGTCCGGATTGGCCTTGCGCACCTGCTCGCGGTCGGCCTCGCCGATGTGCGCGTCCTTCAGTCCGTAATGAAACATCAGCGGTGCCTTGGCCTGGTACCCGGTGAGTTGCGTATTGCGGCCGCCGTAGTAGCTGACCGCCGGCAGGCCGAGCCTGATCGCGGCCAGATAGGCCACGCTGCCGCCCCAGCAAAACCCGACCACGCCGATCCTGCCGGCGCCCTTGATCGCCTCGGCGGCGCTGGCCACGTCCTCCAGCGCGCGATCGAAGCCCAGCTCGCCGATCAGGGCAATGCCCTTCTGCATCCCGGCCTGGTCGTAACCCAGCTCGACCCCGGTTTCGAGATGATCGAACACCGCCGGTGCGATCGCGGTGTAGCCGGCCTCGGCGTAGCCGTCCACCACGCTGCGGATGTGCGGATTGACGCCGAAGATCTCCTGCACGACGACGATGCCGCCCTTGGGCGTGCCTTTGGGTTTGGCCCGGTAGGCGCTGATGCACTGGGTACCGCTGGTGCCGATGTTGATGATGTCGCCCATGGGTCGGTTCCTTGGTGGATGCGCAGATCAAGGCGCGAGCGTAAACCGCGAACCCGCGAAGTCAACGTCAAGGCGCCGGGAAAAAGCCCCGCAGACCTTACAATCGCGCTTTCCTCCGCGGTCCGCGCCATGTCCCGATCCAGCCCCAGCGTCGGTTTCGTCAGCCTCGGCTGCCCCAAGGCCCTGGTCGATTCCGAGCGCATCCTCACCCAGCTCAGAGTCGAGGGCTACGCGATCGTGCCCAGCTACCGGGACGCCGACGCGGTGGTGGTCAATACCTGCGGTTTCATCGACGCCGCGGTGCAGGAGTCGCTGGACGCCATCGGCGAGGCCCTGCACGAGAACGGCAAGGTCATCGTCACCGGCTGCCTCGGCAAGCGCGCCGAACTGATCCGCGAGGCCTACCCCGACGTGCTCGCGATCAGCGGCCCGCAGGACTACGCCAGCGTGATGCGCGCGGTGCACGCGGCGCTGCCGCCGGTGCACGATCCGTTCCTCGACCTGGTACCGCCGACGGGCATCAAGCTGACCCCGAAGCACTATGCGTACCTGAAGATTTCCGAGGGCTGCAACCACCGATGCAGCTTCTGCATCATCCCCTCGATGCGCGGCGATCTGGTCAGCCGCCCGGTCGACGAGGTGCTGGTCGAGGCCGAGAAGCTCGTCGCCGGCGGCGTCAGGGAATTGCTGGTGATCAGCCAGGACACCAGCGCCTACGGCGTGGACCTGAAGTACGCATCGCGCGAATGGCGCGGTCGCAGCTGGCGCACGCGCATGACCGAGCTGTGCACCGGGCTCGCCGAACTCGACGTGTGGACGCGGCTGCACTACGTCTATCCCTATCCGCACGTCGACGAAGTGATGCCGCTGATGGCGCAGGGCAAGCTGCTGCCCTACCTCGACATTCCGTTCCAGCACGCCAGCCCGCGCATCCTCAGGCTGATGAAGCGGCCGGGCAACATCGACCGGACGCTGGAGCGCATCCGGTCCTGGCGCAAGGAAGTACCGGATCTGACCATCCGCAGCACCTTCATCGTCGGCTTCCCGGGCGAGACCGATGCCGAGTTCGAGGAGCTGCTGGATTTTCTGCGCGAAGCCCGGCTCGATCGCGTCGGCGCCTTCGCCTATTCGCCGGTTGACGGCGCCCGTGCCAACGACCTGCCCGACCCGGTGCCCGAGGAGCTCAAGGAAGATCGCCTGGAACAATTCATGGCGGTGCAGGCAGAGATCAGCGCCGCGAAACTGCAGCGCAGGATCGGCCGTCGCCTGACCGTGCTGGTCGACCGCGTCGACGCCGACGGCGCCATCGCTCGCTCCACCGCCGATGCCCCGGAGATCGACGGCGTGGTGCGCATCCGCGACGGCCAGCGCCTCAAGCCCGGCAACTTCGCCGAAGTGATCGTCGAAGGTGCGGATGCGCATGATCTGGAGGCGCGTTGCTGCGACGCGGACTGAGCCTCGCTGCCGGCACCGACCGAGGGGCCGCCTCGCGAGATTGCAGCGGTTTTCCGGGGGTGCAGTCTCGGGCGCCTGGCCGCTGATGCAGTCCGACAGAGAGGCGGCCGTGCGCGCTACCTCGCGTGCAGCTGCGCATGATCCAGCAGCGACGCTCGCAGCAGGTCCTTGGGGCGACCAATCATCCGCAGCAGGGATTGCAGTTCCGCCTTGCCGGGGATGAACAGCGTCGCGCCGCCGACCACGACGAGCTCGCGCGTGACCG
>JAKAZT010000036.1 GCA_021815695.1 Pseudomonadota bacterium | reverse complement strand
GGGCGCCAGCGCGCCAGCAGCAAGGCCGCCAGGATCGCGGCGTAGACCACCGGCTGGCGCACGGCGATGGTCTGGCCGAATTTCACCTGCCACAGATAGTGCAGGACCGCGAGCGCGCCGATCGGATAAACCAGCTTGTGCAACTGGCCCCAGCGCCGGCCCAGGCGCCGCATCATCGCGCGCGTGGAGGTCGCCGCCAACGGAATCAGCAGCAGCCAGGCGGCGAATCCGACGGTGATGTAGGGCTTCTTGACGATCTCCGTGAAGATCTGGGACCAGAAGCCGCCCAGGTCGATCACCAGATACACCGTCAAATGCACGCTGGCATAGAAAAATGCGAACAGCCCCAGCATGCGCCGGTAGCGGATCAGCCCATTCCAGCCGGTCAACCGGCGCAGCGGCGTGATCGCGAGGGTCAGCAGCAACAGGCGCAGCGCCCAGATGCCGGTGTGTTTTTCCAGCCGCGATACCGGATCCGGGCCCAGCGTGTTGTGCAAGGCTGCCAGCACCAGCAGCCCCAGTGGCAACAGGGCGAGCAGGACCACGAGCGGCTTGCTCCAGCCGATGGCATCCGGACGGCGCATCAGTAGTCTCGCCTCAGGTCCATGCCCGCATAGAGACTGGCGACCTGGTCGGCGTAACCGTTGAACAGGCGCGTGGCCATGCGATTGCCGAACAGGCTGAAGCCCGAACCGGCGATGCGGCGCTCGGTGTGCTGGCTCCAGGGCACCGTGCCGACATCCGGATTGACGTTGGCGTAGAACCCGTAACGGTCCGGCGCCGCCTGATTCCAAGACGTCACCGGCTGGCTTTCGCTGAAGGCGATCTGCACGATCGCCTTGGTGCTCTTGAAGCCGTATTTCCACGGCACCACCAGCCGCAGCGGCGCGCCGTTCTGGTTGGGCAGCACGCGCCCGTAGACGCCGACCGCCAGCAGGGTGAGCGGATGCATGGCCTCGTCGATGCGCAGACCTTCGCGGTACGGCCAATCCAGCACCGGGTAGGACAGGCCGGGCATCTGGGCGGGACGATCCACCGTGGTGAACGCCACGTACTTGGCGCGCGAAGTCGGCTTGAACCGCTTCAGCAACGCGCCAAGCGGAAAACCGACCCACGGAATCACCATCGACCACGCCTCGACGCAGCGGTGCCGGTAGATGCGCTGCTCGAGCGGAATGCCCTTGATCAGGTCCGCGAGATCGAAGATCCCGGGAGCCTCGCATTCGCCGCCCACGGTGACGCTCCAAGGCTGCGGCCTGAACGCGCCCGAGTAGCGCGCGGGGTCGGACTTGCTGGTGCCGAATTCGTAGTAATTGTTGTAATGGGTGACGTCCTGCCAGCTGGTCAGCGGCCCGTTCGTGCGGAACGCCGGATTCGGCGTGTAGCTCAGCGCGGTTCCCGGCGCGGGCGGCGGCGGCGCCGGCGCCGGCGCTCCGGCCTCGCCTTTCTGGCTGCAGGCGGCCAGCGCCAGCGGGCTCAGCGCCAGCAGGCGCACCAGACGGCGGCGATCATGAAAGGCCGCCTCCGGGGTCACATCGCGTTCGGGCAGATCGGGCGGACGGCGTGCGGGCATGATGGACTCCGGGATACTGCAGCGGGAGACCGCGCCAACGCATGGTCCCTTACACAGGCTACACACGACGGGTTCATCCGCCGTGAATGCCGCCGTCATAATTCGTCATCGCCAAGGAGATCGCCCCGTGAGTCGCACCTGGAATTTCGCAGCCGGCCCCGCCGCGATGCCCGATGAGGTTTTGCGCCAGGCGCAGGCCGAACTGCTGGAATGGGGCGACGCGCGCGCCTCGGTGATGGAGATCTCGCATCGCGGCAAGGCGTTCATGGCCCTGGCCGCCGGGATCGAGGCTGACCTGCGCGCGTTGGCGGGCATACCCGATCACTACAAGGTGCTGTTCCTGCAAGGTGGCGCCACGTTGCAGTTTCCGCTGCTCGCAATGAACCTGGCGGAACCGGCACAACGCGCCGACTACGTGCTCAGCGGCCACTGGAGCGACAAGGCTGCACGCGAAGCCGCGCCGTATGTCGATGTGCGCATTGCCGCGGACGCCCGCAGTACCGGCTACAGCGCGCTGCCGCCGCGCGCGGCATGGCAGCTCGACCCGCGTTCGGCCTACGTGCACTACACACCCAACGAGACCATCCACGGACTCGAGTTTCCCGATGTTCCCGAGGTTGGCGCGGTGCCGCTGGTCGCCGATTTCTCCTCCTGCATCCTGTCCGCGCCGATCGATATCAGCCGCTACGGCATGGTCTACGCCGGCGCGCAGAAGAACATCGGCCCCTCCGGCCTGACCCTGGTGATCGTGCGCGAGGATCTGCTGGCGCGGGCGTCGCGGCCGATGGCAACGATCTTCCGATACGCCGAGCACGCCGCCCAGGGATCGATGCTCAACACCCCCAACACCTTCGGCTGGTACCTGGCCGGCCTGACCTTCCGCTGGATCGCGCGTCACGGTGGTCTCGCCGCGATGGCCGCGCGCAATCGCCGCAAGGCCGACACCCTGTATGCCGCGATCGACGGCTCCGGCGGTTTCTACAGCAACCCGGTCGCGGCCGCCGCACGCTCGCGCATGAACGTGCCGTTTTTCCTCGCCGATCCGGCGCTGGACGGTCGATTCCTCGCCGAATCCGAGCAGGCCGGGCTGCTGGCGCTGAAGGGCCATCGCGCGCTGGGCGGCATGCGCGCCTCGCTCTACAACGCCATGCCGCAAGAAGGCGTGGATGCGCTGGTGGGCTTCATGCGCGACTTCCAGCACCGCCATGGTTGAGCGGCAGCGGGCGATCGCGCACTATCGATGCCCGGGCATCGCCGATGTCCGCGCCCATGCCGACCATGACCGACACTCCCGAACCCGCGGTACCTAAGTTGGCCGATGCACGCCAGCGCATCGACGCCATCGACCGCGAGCTGCAGGCGCTGATCGCCGAGCGCGCGCGCTGGGCGCAACAGGTCGGACGTGCCAAGGGACCGCTGAAGGCGGCGATCGATTATTACCGCCCCGAACGCGAGGCGCAGGTGTTGCGAATGGTGGTGGACCGCAACGACGGTCCGTTGTCGGACGAGGAGATGGTGCGGCTGTTCCGCGAGATCATGTCCGCCTGCCTGGCGCAGCAGGAGCCGCTGCGCATCGGCTATCTCGGCCCCGAGGGAACCTTCAGCCAGCAGGCGGCGCAGAAGCACTTCGGCCACAGCGCGCGCCTGCTGCCGTTGGCCAGCATCGAGGAGGTGTTCCAGGAGGTCGAGGCCGGGCACGCCGACTTCGGCATCGTGCCGGTGGAAAACTCGGGGCAGGGCACCATCCAGTCGACGCTGGACATGTTCCTCACCTCGCGGCTGAAGATCTGCGGCGAGATCGAACTGCGCGTCCACCAGTTTCTGCTGTCGCGCAGCGGCCGTGCGGAGGACGTCGAGCGCGTGTACTCGCACCCGCAGTCTCTCGCGCAGTGCAAGGTCTGGCTGCGTCAGCATCTGCCGGCCAGCGAGCGCGTGGCGACGGCCAGCAACGCCGAAGGCGCGCGCCGCGCGCGCCTGGCCGACGATGCCGCGGCGATCGCCGGCGAGGCGGTGGCCCATGTCTACGGACTCAAGGTGATCGCAGGCCCGATCGAGGATCGCCCCGACAACACCACGCGCTTCCTGGTGCTTGGACGCGAACTGTTCCCCGCCACCGGCCACGATCGCACCTCGCTGCTGGTGTTCGTCAATGACCAGCCCGGTGCGCTGTTCAACGCGCTCAGCCCGTTCGCGCGCCACGGCGTCAGCATGAACCGCATCGAGTCGCGGCCCGCGCACCAGGGCAAGTGGCAATACGCGTTCTTCATCGACCTCTCCGGTCACGTCGGGGACACCGCGCTGCGTGAGGCGCTGGAAGAACTCGCCCCGCATGCCGGCGAGATTCGCGTGCTGGGTTCGTATCCGGTCGCCATTCCGTGAGCTTCGATGCCGCGACACTGGTCAATGCCGCGACCGGCGGCTTGCACGCCTACGATCCCGGCCATGATCTGCCCGTCCTGCGGCAGCGCTTCGGCGCCGCGATCGCCGAGCTGGGCTCGAACGAGAATCCGCTGGGCCCGAGTCCGCGCGCGTTGGCCGCAGCGCAGGCTGCGCTGGCCGAGGCGCATCGTTACCCCGATCCCAGGGGCGAGGCGCTGAAGGCGGCGCTGTCGCGATGCCTGAACGTCGGCCGCGATCGCATCGCGCTCGGCAACGGCTCGCACGAACTGCTGATGCTGCTGGCCCAGTGTTTTGCCGATGCCGCGCACGAGGTCGTCTGCTCGCAGTACGGCTTCGCGGTCTTCAGGCTGGCCGCCGCGGCCAGCGGTGCGCGCGCGGTCACGGTTCCGGCGCTTCCCGTCGATCATCCGACGGCACCGCTGGGTCACGACCTCGACGCCATCGCGGCTGCCGCCGGCAACGACACGCGGCTGATCTATCTCGCCAATCCGAACAACCCCACCGGCAGCTGGTTCGATGATGCCGCGCTGGCAGCGTTTCTGGATCGCGTGCCTTCACATGTCCTCGTGGTGGTGGACGAGGCTTATCACGAATACACCGACGCGCCCGGGCTGGGCAGCGCGCTGCGGTTTGCCAGGCAGCATCCCAACCTCGTGGTGACGCGCACGTTTTCGAAAGCCTACGGCCTGGCCGGTCTGCGTGTCGGCTACGCGGTGGCGCACCCCTCGGTGATCGCGGTGCTGGAGCGCCTGCGTGAATCCTTCAACGTCAACTGCGTCGCGCTGGCCGCCGCCACGGCCGCACTGGATGATCGCGGCCATTTGGCGCGGGTGCGCGAATTCAACCGCAGCGAACGCGCCTGGCTGGCAGCCGAGCTGACGTGCCGCGGCTGTCGCACGCTGCCATCACAGGCCAATTTCCTGTTGCTGGATCTTGCGCGGGACGCGGCGGCGCTGGAACGACACCTGTTCGAGCGTGGCGTGATCGTGCGACCGATGGGCGGGTACGGGCTGGCTCGTGCGCTGCGCATCAGCATCGGCAGTCGCACCGAGAACCTGCGCCTGCTGGAAGCGTTGCCGTGAGCACGCGGCTCGACTGGATCAGCCGCCCGGCCGGGCCACTGCGCGGCGAGTTGCGCGTGCCCGGCGACAAGTCGATCTCGCATCGCGCGCTGATGCTGGCGTCGCTGGCCGAAGGGCGTTCGTGCATCGAGGGCTTTCTCGAGGGCGAGGATACCCGTGCGACCGCTGCGGTCCTGCAGCAGCTTGGCGTGTGCATCACCGCACCGACAGGCGGTGTGCGCGTGGTCGACGGTGTCGGCCTGCATGGTCTGCGTGCGTCCGAGCAACCGCTCGACTGCGGCAACGCCGGCACCGGCATGCGCCTGCTGGCCGGTTTGCTGGCGGGGCAGGGCTTCGACAGCACCCTGGTGGGCGATGCCTCGCTGTCGCGCCGACCGATGCGGCGCGTGATCGATCCGTTGACAGCCATGGGCGCGCACATTGACAGCCGCGACGGGCTGCCGCCGCTGCACATCCGCGGCGGGTCCGGTCTGCACGGCGTCAAGGCCGACACGCCCGTTGCCAGTGCGCAGGTGAAGTCGGCGATCCTGCTGGCAGGCCTGTATGCCGAGGGCACGACCGAGGTGCACGAACCGCAGCCGACGCGCGATTACACCGAACGCATGCTGGCGGCTTTCGGCTGGCCGATCACGTTCGGTCCCGGCTGGGCGCGCCTCGACGGCGGGCATCGACTGCAGGCCGTCGACGTGCGCATCCCCGGCGATTTTTCCTCCGCCGCCTTTTTCATCGTCGCGGCCTGCGTGACTCCCGGCAGCCGTCTCGTGCTGCGCGAGGTGGGACTCAATCCGCGGCGCACCGGCCTGCTCGACGTGCTGCGCGCGATGGGTGCCGACATCACCATCGAACACCTCGGCGAACAGGGTGGCGAGCCGGTCGGCGACCTGCGGGTGGGCCATGCGTCGCTGCGCGGCATCGAGGTGCCCGTCGCGCTCGTGGCGGATATGATCGACGAGTGCCCGGCCCTGTTTGTCGCCGCGGCGTGTGCACAGGGCCGAACCGTGCTGCGCGGCGCGGCCGAACTTCGCGTCAAGGAGTCCGACCGCATCGCGGTGATGGCAGCCGGAATGCGCCGGCTGGGCGTCGCCGTGACGGAACGGCCCGATGGCGCCGTGATCGAGGGCGGTGCCTTGCGCGGCGGCGAGGCCGACAGTTGCGGTGACCATCGCTGTGCGATGAGTTTCGCCCTGGCCGGGCTGGTCGCCGCGGCGCCGGTACGCATCCGCGACTGCGCCAATGTCGCCACCTCGTTCCCGGGATTTCTCGATGCAGCCCGCGCGGCCGGCATGGTCGTCGGCACGGTGCCTGCAGCGGACGAGGCACTTGAATGAGCAAAGAAGCAGACGCACTGCCGCCCTTCATCATCGCCATCCCGGCGCGCTACGGCGCCAGCCGCCTGCCGGGCAAACCGCTGCGCCTGCTGGGTGGCGAGCCGCTGATCCGTCACGTGGTTCGACGGGCACAGTCCGCCGGCGCAGCCGAAGTCGTGGTGGCCACCGATGATGCGCGCATCGCCGAGGCACTGACCGACAGCGGCGCTCACGTCGAGCTGACGTCCGCGGCGCACGCCTCCGGCAGCGACCGGCTGGCCGAATGCGCGACGCGCCTCGGCTGGGCCGACGCCGCCGTTGTCGTCAATCTGCAGGGTGACGAACCTTTCGCCCCGGCAGCGGGTATCCGCGCCGTGGTCGCGGCGCTGGTCGCCTCCGGTGCCCCCATGGCGACCCTGGCCACGCCGCTCACCGGAATCGAGCAATTGTTCGACCCCAACCTGGTCAAGGTCGTGCGTGACGGTCACGGCCGTGCGCTGTATTTCAGCCGCGCGCCGCTGCCGTGGGCACGTGATGCTTTCGCCGTCGACCGCACCTGCCTGCCCGATGGCATCCCGTTCCTGCGCCACATCGGCATCTACGCTTATCGCGCCGGGTTCCTGCGCGCCTATCCATCGCTGCCGCGCACGCCGCTGGAGCAGGCCGAGTCGCTGGAGCAGCTGCGCGCGCTGGAGCACGGTCACACCATCGCGGTCGCCCTGTCGCCCGCAACGTTTCCACCCGGCATCGACACCCCTGATGATCTGGCCCGCGCCGAACGGGATCTTGGCGCGGATGCCACGGTGGATCGCCACAGCGGTTAAGATCAGCCCGCACAGGGGAGGGGCCATGCCGACGCGCAGCGTGGTGCAGGAATTTCCGGACGATCTCGATTGGGTCAACGTGAGCGAACGGCCGTCGCTGGCGTCGCTGCGCGGTCGCGTCGTGCTGCTGGTGTTCTTCGGCTACGACAGCATCCACAGCATCAACCTGATACCGGCGCTGCGGCAGCTGCAGACCAAGTACCACGATGGCGTCGCCATGCTCGGCATCCACGTGCCCAAGTACGCGGCGCAGCGCGACGCGGCGGCCGTGCTCAAGGCTGCCAATCGGCTGCATCTGCGGTTCCCGGTCGCCAATGACGCCGACTGGGTGCTGTGGCGCCAGCTGGAGATCGAAGCGTGGCCCAGCGTGCTGGTCCTGGACTGCGAGAGTCAGCAGGCGGCGCGCGTGCAGGGTGACGATTGCGTCCGCGATCTCGACGATCTGGTTGCCGCACTGCTCGATGAAGCCGCGGCGCGCGATCTGCGTCGCTTCGATCCGGCGCCGACCTCGTCGCGCCCCGAGCCGCGGGTGGCGCTGCGATTTCCCGCCGCGCTGGCGCTCGCCGGCGAGCGCCTGTATGTCAGCGACAGCGCACACAATCGCGTGCTGGAGTGCAATCTCGAGGGCCGGGTGCTGCGGCAGTTCGGTTCCGGCAATCCCGGCTACTGGGACGGGCACAGCAATGATGCCGGCTTCAGCGATCCGCAAGGCCTGGCGCTGCTCGGCGACGCACTGTTCGTCGCCGATACCGGCAACCACGCGGTGCGCCGGATCCGCCTGCTGACGAGCGATGTCACCACCGTGCTGGGGCGGGGCGAGCTGGGCTATGACGCGCCCCGTGGCGGCATTGCCGGCACCGAACTGGCCATCAGCGCGCCCGTCGGTCTTGCCGCCGGTGCGGATCGTCTGTACGTGTCGCTGGCCGGGCAGCACCAGATCTGGCAGCTCCATCTCGGCGACGATCGTGTCGATGTGCTGGCCGGCAGCGGTCTGGCCGATGTGGCCGATGGCGAGGCACTGTCGGCGGCATTCGCGCAGCCGGCGGGGCTGGCACTGCTGACGGGCCAGTTGCTGGTGGCCGATGCCGGCGGCAATGCCCTGCGTGCCGTGCGCCTCGCCGATGGCATGGTCTCGACGCTGGCAGGCGCCGGACGCTGGCAACCGGGGAAGGGCGAGATCGGCGCCTGCCTGGCGCACCCGCTCGGGATCGGCGTGGATGGCACCGGGCACGCCTTCATCGCCGACACGCTCAACGATCGCGTGGTGGTCTATGCCGGAACCGGAACCGGCGTGCGCGTGCTGAAACTGGGCGAACGGCTGCACGAGCCGACAGGTCTGTGTGTGGATGGTCGCACCCTGTGGCTGGCGGATCGCAATGCGCATGCGGTACTGCGGGTGAACCTCGAAAACGGCGAGATCCGGCGCCTGCCGATCGGCGAGTAAAATCCGTCGGATGCATGCAGGCAACCCGACCGCCTTCGATGGCAAGACCTTTGTCCATGCCCTGACCACGGCGCCCGGCGTCTATCGCATGTTCGGTGCCAGCGACGAGCTGCTCTACGTCGGCAAGGCGGGCAGCCTGAAAAAGCGCGTCGGCAGCTATTTCCTCAAGCCGCGCATGGAACCGCGGATCGCCGCGATGGTGGCGCAGATCGCGCGCATCGAAACCACGGTCACTCGCACCGAGGGCGAGGCGCTGCTGCTCGAGGCGCAGCTGATCAAGACCCTCAAGCCGCGCTACAACATCCTTTTGCGCGACGACAAGAGCTACCCCGGCTTGTACCTGTCGAGCTTCCAGGACTATCCGCGACTGGCTTTCCATCGCGGTGCCCGACGGGCGCCCGGGCGCTATTTCGGTCCTTATCCGAATACCCACGCGGTGCGCGAAAGCCTGAATCTGATGCAGAAGCTGTTCAAGCTGCGCCAGTGTGAAGACAGCTATTTCCGCAACCGTTCGCGACCCTGCCTGCAGCACCAGATCGGCCGCTGCAGCGCGCCCTGCGTCGGCCTGATCGAACGCGACGAGTACGCCGCGGACGTTCGCCATGTGGTGATGTTTCTGGAGGGCCGCAGCAGCGCCGTGACCGACGAGATCGCCGCTGCCATGGGGCAGGCCAGTGCGGCGCTGGATTTCGAGCGCGCTGCGCGACTGCGCGACCAGGTCGCGGCGCTGCGGCAACTGCAGAGCCGCCGGTACGTGCAGGGCGCGGTGAACGACATGGACGTGCTTGCCTGTCGCATCGAGGCCGGGCAAGCCTGCGTCAGCGTGCTGTTTTTCCGTGACGGCGTCAGCCTGGGCTCGCGCGATTTCTTTCCGCGCCTGCCATTCGACGCCGAGCCCGGCGATGTGCTGGCGCAATTTGCGGCGCAGTATTACCTCGATCATCCGTTGCCGGCGGAGCTGGTGTTCAGCGCTGCGCCCGCCGATGCCGCGACGCTGGGCACGGCGCTGTCGACGCATGCGGGTCACGCGGTCCGGCTTGGCAGCGCGCCGCGTGGCGATCGCGCGCGGTTCCTGGAACTCGCGCTGCGCAATGCCGATGCCGCGATGGCGAGCCGGCTCGCCAGCCGGCAGACGCTCACGATGCGTCTGGAGGATCTGCGCCGGCTGCTCGGCCTGGCCACGCAACCGCAGCGCATCGAATGCTTCGATATCAGTCATACCCAGGGCGAGGCGACCGTGGCGTCCTGTGTCGTGTTCGGTCCGGAAGGAGCGGAGAAGAGCCACTACCGCCGCTTCAACATCGCCGGCATTGCGCCCGGCGATGACTATGCGGCGATGGAGCAGGCGCTGACCCGGCGCTTTCGTCGCCTGCAGGAAGGCGAGGGCAGGCGCCCGGATCTCCTGCTGATCGACGGCGGCAAGGGACAGGTGCTGCGCGCGCTGCGGGTCCTGCACCAGCTCGGCATCGCGGGCATCGAGGTGGTCGGTGTCGCCAAGGGGCCGGCGCGGCGTGCCGGCGAGGAAACCCTGATCCTCGCCGACAGCGGCCGCGAGTTGCATCCGGGCGCCATGTCGCCGGCACTGCACCTGATCGCGGCGATTCGCGATGAATCGCACCGCTTCGCGATCGGCGCGCATCGCAAGCGGCGCCAGGCGGCTCGGGAGGGCAGCGTGCTCGATGACATCGCCGGTATCGGGCCGCGCCGGCGCTCCGCCTTGTTGCATGCATTCGGCGGCCTGGCCGGCCTCGCGGCTGCCGGCATCGAGGAACTGGCCCGCGTCAAAGGCATCGATCGCGCCCTTGCCGAGCGCATCTACGACATGCTGCACCGCTGACGATCCGCGTCGCCGCGTGCCACACTGCAGGCGTCCGCAACAACGTGCTGCCGCATGCGTCTGAATATTCCCACCTGGCTGACCCTGTTCCGCATCGCCCTGCTGCCGGTCATGGTGGTGGTGTATTACGCGCCGATGCATTTCGCCGACCTCGCGGCCGCCGGGGTTTTCGTCGCGGCCGCGACGACCGACTGGCTGGACGGCTGGCTCGCCCGCCGATGGGGCCAGACCTCGCGCTTCGGCGCCTTTCTCGACCCGGTCGCCGACAAGCTGATGGTCGCAGTGACACTGATCCTGCTGGTGCAGACGCATCCCAGCGTGCTGCTCGCTGTCACAGCCGCGGTAATCGTCGGTCGCGAGATCGCGGTTTCGGCGCTGCGCGAATGGATGGCCGAGATCGGCCAGCGCTCGCGCGTGCGGGTGGCCACGATCGGCAAGATCAAGACGGTGATGCAACTGGTCGCCCTGGTGGTGTTGCTCGTCGAGCGCAATGCCGAAACGCTGCGCCTCTATCACGTCGGCGAGTTTCTGCTGGTGATCGCGGCCGGGCTGACGCTGATTTCGGGTGTGGCCTATCTGCGCGCCGCGTGGCCGGCGCTGCGCGATGACGATCGTGGAGCGCCCTAGTGTGGGGAACAGGAGCGATGGCTCCCGGTTTCGATGTCAATCCGGCATGCTGTCGAGCCATGCTGGCGAACGCGCGCGGCTATTGACACCCCGGGGGCCATCCGTACCATACGCGGTCTGATGCGGGAATAGCTCAGTTGGTAGAGCACGACCTTGCCAAGGTCGGGGTCGCGAGTTCGAGTCTCGTTTCCCGCTCCATCGTTGCACCTGCAAAACCTCGGCCAGCCGAGGTTTTGTTTTTTCGGCGCCCGGGCTAAGCTCGATGGGCGAAGGACGCCGAAGACGGTCCTCCGCGCGTGCGGAGGCTGAGCGATTCATTCGTGGGGCCAGGTGGCAGAGTGGTCATGCAGCGGCCTGCAAAGCCGTGTACGCCGGTTCGATTCCGACCCTGGCCTCCATTGATGCGATCGCGATCCGGCCGACGTGCGTGCACGGTAGCGCCCGGGTGGCGAAATCGGTAGACGCAGCGGACTTAAAATCCGCAGGCCCGCAAGGGCCATGCCGGTTCGACTCCGGCCCCGGGCACCATGCTATGGGTTGAGCGAGAAGCCGGCCCGGCGTGGTCAGTCCGGGCGAGCGGCCTGCGATTTTTCCGTTACCGGCCACTCGTGCGGTGTCTCGGAAATCCCATCCGGCATTCCAGTGCCTTTCGGCGCGACACGGCGTTGCGCCTCGTCGCCATGGCGCGGCCGCGCCTCCTCGTCGCGTCCGGTCTCGCGGCGAATCCCATCGGAAACCGCCGACGTGTGCTTCCGGAACGCCGCACCAGTACGCACGGCCCTTGCAAATCGCCTCGCGCCCTGCCTAATGTCCCCGCGGGGGAGTCGGGGGACATCGCCATGATCAAGCTGGTGCTCGTGGATGACCACGAACTGGTGCGTACGGGGTTTCGCCTGATCCTGCAGCAGCAACTGGACATGCAGATCGCGGGCGAGGCCGGCAGCGCCGAACAGGGGCTGAAACTGATCCGCGAGCTCAAGCCCGACGTCGCCCTGGTCGACGTGCACATGCCGGGCATGAGTGGCATCGAACTGACCGAGCGCGTGACCCGCGCGCGGCTGCCGACGCAGATCGTCGTGCTGACGGTGGTTGAGGATGCACGCTTTCCCAAGCGCCTGATCGAAGCCGGCGCGCTCGGCTACCTCACCAAAGCCTGCGCCTCCGACGAACTGCTGGCTGCGGTGCGCCAGGTTGCCCAGGGCCGTCGCTATCTGGCACCAGCCGTGGCGCAGCAACTGGCGCTGGCGACACTGGACGGACAGGAGTCGCCTTTCGATGCGCTGTCCGGGCGCGAACTCGAGGTGGCGCTGATGCTGGTTCGTGGCAAGCCCGTGTTCGCGATCGCCGAGCAGTTGCACCTGAGTCCCAAGACCGTATCGACCTACAAGCAGCGCCTGCTGGACAAGCTGGGCATGGACAACGTGATCGCGCTCGCGCATCTGATGAGCGCCCATGGGCTGATCGACCAGCAACCATCCGGCTACCACGACCTGCTGCGCACCGGGGCTGTCGTGCCACCGTAGGGTGAACGGCTGCGCGACAGGTCCGGTGCAGCCTTCGTGATCAGTCGTGATCGCTCTTCGATGCTGCCGCGAACGCGGCGCGCTGTTCAGGCGTGGATTCGCTCTGGTAACGCGTCTTCCATTCGGCGAACGGCATGCCATAGATATGCTCGCGGGCGGCATCCTTGTCGATAGGGACGCCGCCCGCTGCGGCAGCCTCGCGGTACCAGTCGGCCAGGCAATTGCGGCAGAACCCGGCGCGGGTCATCAGTTCGATGTTCTGCACGTCGCTGCGCTGGCGCAGGTGTTCCAGCAGACGGCGAAAGGCAGCGGCCTCGAACTCGATTTCGAGTGGCGTTGACGGCATGGAAGACCTCCTTGCGGCTGCGACCGCGATCCAGCATCGCACATCGCACGCAGCCGGATGCGCTGGCGTTTGAGCTGACCGCCACACGCTGCGACAATGACTTTTTGCCGACCGCCCGACATGACCGCACACCTGCTAGACGGCAAGAGCGTCGCCCACGAGTTGCTGGTGCGCGTCAAGAAGCGCGTCGCCGCGCGGGTTTCCCAAGGACTGCGCGTGCCGGGCCTGGCGGTGGTGCTGGTCGGCGGTGATCCCGCCTCGACCGTTTACGTGCGCAACAAGCGCAAGGCCTGCGCGCAGGTCGGATTCCGCTCTTTCGACTTTGATCTGCCCGCCACGACCACGCAGGCCGAGTTGTTCGCGCTGATCGACCGACTCAATGCCGAGCCCGAGGTGCACGGCATCCTGGTGCAGTCGCCGCTGCCGGCGCACGTCGACGAGGACGCCCTGGTCGAGCGCATCGATCCGCGCAAGGACGTCGATGGGTTCCATCCCGAAAACGTCGGTCGCCTGGCGCTGCGCCGCTTCGGTCTGCGCCCCTGCACGCCGAAAGGCGTGATGACCCTGCTCGGGCACACCGATCGCCCGGTGCGCGGACAGCACGCCGTGGTGATCGGCGTGTCCAACCATGTGGGCCGGCCGCTGGCACTGGAACTGCTGATCGCCGGCTGCACGACGACCTGCTGCCACAAATTCACCCGCGATCTGGCGGGCTTCGTCGCCCAGGCCGACATCCTGATCGTCGCCGTCGGCCGGCCCGGTCTCGTGCACGGCGAATGGATCAAGCCGGGCGCGGTCGTGATCGATGTCGGCATCAACCGGCTCGAGGACGGGCGCCTGGTCGGCGACGTCGAGTTCGCTGCGGCGCGCGAACGCGCCTCGTGGATCACGCCGGTACCCGGCGGGGTGGGGCCGATGACGGTGGCGACGCTGATGGAGAACACGCTGGAAGCCGCGGAGGCCTTCGCCGCTTCGACATGAATCCGCTGCCGGACGGCCGCGCGGCGCGTTTTTGCTAGGCGTCCGGGCAGTCGCCGCGTACAATTCCGCAATTGACTCGCAGGACTTTCGCCCATGCGCATCCTCGCCGAGGCCCTGACCTACGACGACGTCTATCTGGTTCCCGCCTACTCGGCCGTGTTGCCGCGCGATGTCGACACCTCGACCCGGCTGACGCGCGGCATCCGCCTGAACATCCCGATCGTCTCCGCGGCGATGGACACGGTCACCGAGGCGCGCCTCGCGATCACCATGGCGCAATGCGGCGGCATCGGCATCATCCACAAGAACATGCCGATCGAGCAGCAGGCTGCCGAGGTGCGCCTGGTCAAGAAGTTCGAGGCCGGCGTGATCCGCGATCCGATCACCGTCGGTCCGCAGACCTCGATCCGCGAGGTGATGCAGATCACCCATGCGCGCAATATTTCCGGCGTGCCGGTGGTCGATGGCGAGCAGTTGGTCGGCATCGTCACCAGCCGCGACCTGCGCTTCGAGAAGAAACCCGACGACCCGGTCAGGAACATCATGACGCGCCGGGACAAACTCATCACGGTGAAGGAGGGTGCCGGCGAGGATGAGGTGCTGGCTCTGCTGCACCGTCATCGCATCGAGAAGGTGCTGGTCGTCAACGATGCCTTCCAGTTGCGCGGTCTGATCACCGTCAAGGACATCCAGAAGGCGCGCGACAACCCGCATGCCGCCAAGGATTCGCACGAGCGCCTGCGCGTCGGTGCGGCCGTCGGCGTCGGCGGCGACACCGAGGCCCGCGTCAGCATGCTGGTCGAGGCTGGTGTGGATGTGGTCGTGGTGGACACCGCGCACGGACACTCGCAGGGCGTGCTCGATCGCGTGCGCTGGGTGAAGCGGAATTTCCCGAACGTGCAGGCGATCGCCGGCAACATCGTCACCGGTGACGCTGCGCTGGCACTGGTGGACGCCGGTGTCGATGCAGTCAAGGTCGGCGTCGGCCCCGGCTCGATCTGCACCACCCGCATCGTCGCCGGCGTCGGCGTACCGCAGATCACGGCCATCGACATGGTCGCCACGGCGCTCAAGGACCAGGTTCCGCTGATCGCCGACGGCGGCATCCGCTACTCCGGCGACGTCGCCAAGGCCATTGCCGCCGGCGCCGCCACGGTCATGCTGGGCTCGATGTTCGCCGGAACCGAGGAAGCGCCGGGCGAGGTCGAGCTCTACCAGGGGCGCTCCTACAAGAGTTATCGCGGCATGGGCTCGCTGGGCGCCATGCAGATGGGTTCCAAGGACCGCTATTTCCAGGACGAAGCCGACACCGACAAGCTGGTGCCCGAAGGCATCGAGGGCCGCGTGCCTTACCGCGGTCCGCTGCGCAGCATCGTGCATCAGTTGATCGGCGGCCTGCGCGCGTCGATGGGCTACTGCGGCTGCGCCACGGTGGACGCCATGCGCAGCCAGCCGCAGTTCGTGCGTGTCACCGGCGCCGGTGTGCGCGAGGCGCACGTGCACGACGTGCAGATCACCAAGGAAGCGCCCAACTACCGGCTGGATTGAGGTACCGCCGGGACCGGGATTCGAGACCCGACCGGAAATGCAACAGCCTCAAGTCTGTCGCAGCAAGGCCGACCGGGGCACGGAAAACCGGCGGCGATGCTCACGCAACAGGGCAGGGATCCCGAGTCCCGAGCCCCGAATCCCGAGTTCCGATGCGCCCTAACATCCACAGCGACAAGATCCTGATCCTCGATTTCGGCTCGCAGTACACGCAGCTGATCGCCCGCCGCGTGCGCGAAATCGGCGTGTACTGCGAGATCTGGGCCTGGGACCACGATCCTGCCGAAATCGCGCGCTTCGCAGCCAAGGGCGTGATCCTGTCCGGCGGTCCCGAGTCGGTGACCGGGACAGGGTCTCCGCGGGCGCCCGCGGTCGTGTTCGATCTGGGCGTACCGGTCTTCGGCATCTGCTACGGCATGCAGACCATGGCGGCGCAGCTCGGCGGTCGCGTCGAAGGCGGGCATGCGCGCGAATTCGGCCATGCCACGGTCGAACTGAGCGGGTCATGCCGGCTGTTTGACGCGCTGGACGACCAGGGCGAGCCCTCCGGGGAAGCGGCGCTGCAGTCGCGCGCGACACTCGCGCCGCCGCACGCGGAACGCGCTCTGGATGTCTGGATGTCGCACGGCGATCGCGTCACCGACGTGCCCGCGGGCTTCGTTGCCGTGGCGTCCACCGCCAGTGTGGCGGTCGTGGCGATGGCCGACGAGACGCGTCACTGGTATGGCGTGCAGTTCCATCCCGAGGTCACGCACACCGCGCGCGGCACCGAGATCCTGCGCCGTTTCGTGGTCGACATCTGCGGCTGCGCCACGCTCTGGACCCCCGCACAGATCATCGAGGACGCCATCGCGCGCGTTCGCGCCGAGGTGGGGCAGGATCGGGTGCTGCTGGGCCTGTCCGGCGGTGTCGATTCCTCGGTGGTCGCTGCATTGCTCGAAAAGGCCATCGGCGCGCAGCTGACTTGCGTGTTCGTCGATACCGGCCTGCTGCGCCAAGGCGAGGGCGATCAGGTGATGGCGACCATGGCCGAGCACATGGGCGTCCATGTCATCCGCGTCAACGCGGCCGAGCGCTTTTTCGCGGCGCTGGCCGGCATCGAGGATCCTGAAGCCAAGCGCAAGGTCATCGGTCGCCTGTTCGTCGAGGTTTTCGACGAGGAGGCGCGCAAGCTCGAAGGCGTGCGGTGGCTGGCCCAGGGCACGATCTACCCCGACGTCATCGAATCCGCGGGCAGCAAGACCGGCAAGGCGCATGTGATCAAGAGCCACCACAACGTCGGCGGTCTGCCCGAACGCATGAACCTGAAACTGGTCGAGCCGTTGCGGGAACTGTTCAAGGATGAGGTGCGCAGGATCGGCGTCGAACTCGGCCTGCCGCGCGCCATGGTGTACCGACATCCGTTCCCGGGCCCGGGACTGGGCGTGCGCGTGCTCGGTGCGATCAAGCCCGAATATGTCGCCTTGCTGCAGCAGGCCGACCATCTCTTCATCCAGGCCCTGCACAAGCACGACCTCTACGACCGCGTCAGCCAGGCTTTTGCCGTCTTCCTGCCGGTGAAGTCGGTTGGCGTCGTCGGTGATGGACGCGCCTACGAGTGGGTGATCGCACTGCGCGCAGTCGAAACCGTGGACTTCATGACGGCCCGCTGGGCACGCTTGCCGTACGAGTTTCTCGAAGAGATTTCTCTCAGTATCATCAATGAACTGCATGGTATTTCTCGTGTCGTTTATGACATCAGCGGCAAGCCGCCGGCCACGATCGAGTGGGAGTGAATGCGCGCGCAGCCAGGCGTTCTTGATCACCGGATTTCATGCCACTCATGACGATCTCGCCACCGATCGTTCCGTCGGGCCGCTTGCCGCGGACTCCGGCGCATGGCTTCAGCACCGAAGATGTCGGTTGGATGCAGCGGGCACTGGAACTGGCGCGCCACGCCGGTGAGGCACATGACGAAGTGCCGGTCGGCGCGGTACTGGTCATCGGCGGCAAGCTGGTCGGTGAAGGCTGGAATCGCACGATCAGCACGCACGATCCGAGTGCCCACGCCGAAATCGTCGCTCTGCGCGCATCCGGGCAGCAGCAGCGCAACTACCGACTGCCCGGCAGCACGCTTTACGTGACCCTCGAGCCTTGCGTCATGTGCGCCATGGCGCTGGTGCACGCGCGCGTAGCCCGGGTGATCTTCGCGACCCCCGATCCGAAAACCGGCGCCGCGGGTAGCGTGTTCGACACGCTGATCTCGCCGCAGCACAACCATCGCGTTGCCGTCGAGTGGGGGCTGGCTGCGGAAGCGAGCGCCGAAATGTTGCGCGATTTCTTCCGGGGGCGCCGCTGATTACGTCCTCTG
>JAKAZT010000158.1:2225-3618 GCA_021815695.1 Pseudomonadota bacterium | reverse complement strand
CCGAAGCGCTGTTCGAGCAGGGCCAGTTCGTACGCGCGCAGTTCGCCGACGGTGCGCACGCCGAGCTCGGCGAGCTTGCCCTCCATCACCCGGCCGACGCCGGGCAGACGCCCGACCGGCAGCGGGACCAGAAAGGCGGCGGCCTGCGCCGGGCGGATCACGAACAGGCCGTCGGGCTTGCGCCAGTCGGAGGCGATCTTGGCCAGGAACTTGTTGGGCGCGACGCCGGCCGAGGCGGTCAGCCGGGTCTCCTCGCGAATCGCGGCGCGGATCGCCTGCGCGGTCGCGGTGGCCGACGCCAGGCCGGTCCGGGTCACGCTGACGTCGAGGTAGGCCTCGTCCAGCGACAGCGGTTCGATCACGTCGGTGTGGCGCGCGAAGATGGCGCGCACCTGGCGCGACACCGCCTTGTAGCGCGCGAAGTCCGGCGCCACGAACACCGCCTGCGGGCACAGGCGTTCGGCGCGCAGCGCCGGCATCGCCGAGCGCACGCCACAGGCGCGCGCCTCGTAGCTGGCGGCGCAGACCACCGAGCGCGCGCCGCGCCAGGCCACCACCACCGGGCGCCCGCGCAGCGCGGGATCGTCGCGCTGCTCGACCGACGCGTAGAACGCGTCCATGTCGACGTGCACGATCTTGCGGATCACTGCGGACATGCCTGCGCACCGGGAGCGGCCCGGGCGACCGCTGCGAGAGCGATCGTAGTGCGCCGCCCGGCGCGGTGCTGCACGCGCCTGACCTGGATCAATCGCCGCGCCGGCGGCATCGGCGATGCTGCGGCGTCGACGCGCAAGCGCCGTGCGGGGCATGAGCCCATGACCGATCGCATCGAAGCCTGGCAGTGCGTGGGCTGCGGCCGCATCGAGGCGCCGCAGACCTGCATCGGCGTCTGCCGCGACCGCCGGATCCATCTGGTCGATGCCGATGCGCACGCCGCCGCGCTGGCGGCACTGCAGACCGCGAGCGCGCAGGCGCAGCGGCTCGAGGCGCTGGTGCGGCAGCTGGCGCTGACGACACCGCGCGGGGACGCCTGGGAGCGCACCTACCGCGCACTGCAACAGCAGGCGCGGGCCGTGCTGGAGGCGCCTGCCGATTCCGCACCGGCGTCGTGACGCGGTCGCATCTGCGATGATCCTGCGCCGGCCGGCCGATCCGTCCGCAGTGCTTCGTCGGCGCCGCCGGCATGACCGCCGTGAGCGTTTCGTAAGTTGACCTGCGGGCGGAAATCGGTTGCCTTCGACGTTCCCCACGGCCGCCTGCGCGGCCGCCCCGCTCGAGGAGTTCCCCATGCGTCTGCCGATCCCGATGTTGCTGGCCTGCCTGCTCACCGCCGCGCCGGCGCTGGCGGCACCGGTCACCGCGCCCGCCGCCGTCGCGCACGCGACGTCGATTC
>JAKAZT010000158.1:0-2125 GCA_021815695.1 Pseudomonadota bacterium | reverse complement strand
CGCGCACGCGACGTCGATTCCGGCCTCGGCGCTGGACAGCACCGCCGGCGGCATCAGCCGTGTGCAGTGGATGGCGGCGCGGCCGGTGATCGCGCAGCACGCGATGGTGGCCAGCGACCAGCACGAGGCCACCGCGGTCGGGCTGCAGATCCTCAGGGAGGGCGGCAACGCCGTCGATGCCGCCGTCGCGGTGGGCTACGCGCAGGCGGTGGTCAACCCCTGCTGCGGCAACATCGGCGGCGGCGGCTTCATGACCATCCATCTCGCCGGCGGCAAGAACGTCTTTCTCGACTTCCGCGAGCGCGCGCCGCTGGCGGCCACGCCGACGCTGTTTCAGGACGCGCAGGGCAATGTGGTGCCCGGCCGCAGCACCAAAACCTGGCTGGGCATCGGCGTGCCCGGTACCGTGATGGGCCTCGATGCCGCGCTGAAGAAGTACGGCACGATGAGCCTCAGGCAGGTGATTGCGCCTGCAATCCGGCTGGCGCGTGACGGCTTCGTGCTGCAGCCGGGCGACATCCAGGTTCTGGACACGCGGGTCAAGGACTTTGCCAAACACCCCAACGTGGCGGCGATCTTCCTCAACCACGGCCAGCCCTGGAAGGCCGGCGAGGTGTTCCGGCAGCCGCAACTCGCGCACACCTTGCAACGGATCGAGCAGGGCGGCACCCGCGCCTACTACGACGGCCCGATCGCGCGCGCGATCGTCGCCGCCAGCGAAAAGCACGGCGGCATCCTCAGCCTCAAGGACTTTCGCGACTACAAGGCCGTGTGGGCCCATCCCATCGAATGCCGGTACCGCGGCTACACCGTGGTGACGCCGCCGCCGCCCAGCTCGGGCGAAACGGTGTGCGAGATCCTGCGCGTGCTCGACGGCTACCCGCTGGGCCGCTGGGGCTACGGCTCGGTGCAGACCACGCATGTTCTGGTCGAAGCCGAACGCCACGCCTTCGCCGACCGCAACACCTATCTCGGTGATCCGGCCTTCGTGCACAACCCGATCGACAAGCTGCTTTCGAACGCCAATATCGAGCGCATCCGCAGCCGGATCCTGGCGGATCGCGCCACGCCGTCCTCCGAGGTGAAGGGCAGCCTGGGCGCCGCCGAAGGCAGGCACACCACGCACTTTTCGGTGCTGGACGCCAAGGGCAACGCGGTCAGCGTCACCTACAGCATCAACTACCTGTTCGGCGTCGGCATGATGGCCGGCGACACCGGCTTTTTCCTCAACAACACCATGGACGACTTCACCTCCAAGCCCGGCATCCCCAACTCGTTCGGGCTGGTGCAGGGCCACGTCAACGAGATCCAGCCGGGCAAGATCCCGCTGTCCTCGATGGTGCCCAGCATCGTGCTCAAGCACGGCAAGGTGTTCATGGTCACCGGCAGCCCGGGTGGCTCGACGATCATCTCGACCACGCTGGAGAGCATGATCAACGTGATCGATTTCGGCATGAACATGCAGCAGGCGGTCGATGCGCCGCGCGTGCACATGCAGTGGTACCCGGACCAGGTGTTCGTCGAGCCCGGCTATCTCACGCCAGCGACGCAGGCGGCGCTGGAAAAGATGGGCTACACGTTCAAGATCGTGCCGGCCTGGGGCGCGGACGAGGCGATCCTGGTCAATCCCGAAACCCACCGGCTGGAAGGCGCCAACGATCGCCGCCGCTCGGCCGGCTCGGCCGCGGGCTACTGATCGCCGCGTTCAGCGCGCTGCCGCTGCCGCTGCCGCGACCGGCAGCGGCAGTTCGAAGCGCGCGTCGGGCCGGAAGGGGCGCCAGCGGTCGACGACATACAGCGAGCGCCCGTCGGCGCTGACGCCGGACACGTGCCCGGGACTGTGCAGGTCCGCGGGCAGCGCGGCATAGCGTTGCGCCGGGGTTTGTCCGGCGACGGCGGGCGGCGCGCGCAAGGCCAGCAGCGCCGCGCCGAGGCGCAGGTGGGCGGCGTAGTCGGCGGTCTTCTGGATTTCCTGCCTGTAGAGATCGCGCAACGGCGACCGGCCGATCGCATCCATGACGCAGGGAATCAGGTTGCTCACGCAGCCGGCAACGTCGAGGTGCAGCAGCGACGGCAGCGTGGCCGCCGCGGGATCATCGGCCAGCAGGCGCGCGTCCAGCGACGG
>JAKAZT010000157.1 GCA_021815695.1 Pseudomonadota bacterium | reverse complement strand
GTCGATGTGGTGCGCCTGAACCTGTCGCACGGCGCCGCCGCGGATCATCTGCGCCGCGCCGCCGCCACCCGCGCCGCCGCTGCGGCCGCCGGCCGCGAGGTGGCACTGCTGGCCGACCTGCAGGGGCCGAAGATCCGCATCGAGCGCTTCGCGAGCGGGCCGGTCACGCTGGTCGCGGGCGCGGAGTTCGTGCTCGACTGCCGCGTCGAGGCGCCGCCGGGCGATGCCCATCGCGTGGGCGTCAGCTATGCCGGACTGCCGAATGACGTCGTCGCGGGCGACGTGCTGCTGCTCGACGACGGCCTGATCGCGCTCGAGGTGCTCGACGTGCGCGGCGCCGCGATCCGCACCCGGGTGCGCGCCGGCGGCGCCCTGTCCGACCGCAAGGGCCTCAACCGCCAGGGCGGGGGACTGAGCGTGGCGGCGCTGTCGGACAAGGATCGTGCCGACATCCGCCTTGCCGCCGAGCTGGGCGCGGATTTCCTGGCGGTATCGTTCGTGCGCTCGGCCGCCGACATCGAGGAAGCGCGCGCACTGCTGCGCGCTGCCGGCGGCGAAGCCGGGCTGGTGGCCAAGATCGAGCGCGCCGACGCGATTCCGGTGCTGGCCTCGATCATCGACGCCAGCGACGTGGTGATGGTCGCGCGCGGCGATCTCGGCGTGGAGATCGGCGATGCCGAGCTGCCGGGACTGCAGAAGAAGATCATCCGCGAAGCGGTGCAGCGCAACCGCGCCGTGATCACCGCCACGCAGATGCTGCAGAGCATGGTCAGCGCGCCGATCCCGACCCGCGCCGAGGTGCTCGATGTCGCCAATGCGGTGATCGACGGTACCGACGCGGTGATGCTGTCGCAGGAGACCGCTGCCGGCGCGCACCCCGATCTGGCGGTGGCGGCGATGCGGCGCATCTGCCTCGGTGCCGAGCGCCAGTTCGAGCCGCGCGAGGACCCGCGCGCCGACCAGCATCACCTCGACCGCAGCGACCAGGCGATCGCCCGCGCGGCGATGGTGCTGGCCGGCGAAATCGGTGCGCGCGCGATCGTGGCGCTGACCGAATCCGGTGGCACCGCGCTGTGGCTGTCACGCTACCGCTCGGCGGTGCCGATCTACGCGCTGTCGCGCAACGCCGCCGCGCGCCGGCGCATGCTGCTGCTGCGCGACGTGCTGCCGGTCGCCTTCGACAGCGCCGAAACCGGCGCCGCCGCGCACGCCCGCGCCGCCGTGCAGCACCTGTTCGCGCAGGACCTGCTGACCGAGGGCGATCGCGTGATTCTGACCCACGGCGACCAGACCGGCCGCCACGGCAGCACCAACACGCTCAAGCTGCTCAGCGTCGGACCCGACGGCATCGCCGAGAGCCTGCGCGACCTGTGATCCGCGGCGGATGGTTTTGCGCGCAGCCCGGTTGCATCATGTCCGCGTGATCGCGGGGGGAGGAACGGCTCATGGCTGCCAGGGGTCCCGGACTTGCCATCATGCTGCTGCTTGCCGGGGCGGCGGTCGCGCACGCCGGCGAGGACTATCGCGTTGTTCCGGCGGAAATGCTCCGCGACTGGTGGCAACCCGCCCCCGGCAATCCCCAGCCGCGGTGGACTCGGGGTATCGGCAGCGAGAGTCCCTCCGGCTGCGCTGCGGTCGCCCTGCGCATCGAGCCGGATGGCAGCGTGCATCAGGTCCGGATCATCCGCGAAGGATGGACCCCGATGTCGCCCTATCTGCACCGGCTGCTCGATCAGAGCATCGTGCGCGCGGCGCGCACCTCGCGATACCAGCCGGGGATCCTCAACAGGGCGCGAGCTCCGGTGTATACCTACATGGTCGATACCATCATTTCCTTCACGTCGCCCAATGAGGTCGTGAACGACGCCAAGCACAAGGAAGTCGCCGGGTTCGCGAAAGCCATTACCGCGAAGTGCGACGTGCCCGACTTCGTCCGGCGCGTCGCCCGCGCCACCGATACGCCGATGCCGGGCCACTGAAGATCCGCATTCGAAGCAGCGCAACCCATCACCGGAACGCCCCATGTCCAGCCCCCGATGCCGCAGCCGTTTCATCCCGCCGATGCTGGCCGCGCTGGTCTGCGTCACCAGCGTGCTGCATGCCGAAGGTAGCCCGCGTCCGGTGCCGCCCGAGCGCCTCAACCGCTACTGGACGCTGGCCAACAGCAGCCTCGAGGCGGAAGCCCCGATGAGCGGGCGCAATCTCACCGTACCGGGTTGCGTGACGGTCACCTACACCATCGGCGGCGACGGCCGCACCCGCGATTTCGCCGTGGTCAGGGTGGCGCCGCCGAGCGATCTCGGCCCGATGGCGGTCAGCCTGGTGCGCGACATGCACTACGCGCCCGGACCCGGCAACGGCATGCAGGACGCGGTCCGCACCTATCTGATCGTGCCGTTCAACGTGCCGAAGCTGGCCAATGGCCAGGTCGATCCGGTGCGCCAGCAGGCGATCATGGCGCCCTGCCGGCTGCCGGGATTCGGCGCCACCGGTCGCTGAGGCGGCGGACGGGCGGTCCGGGCCGCGGGCTGCGGCGCGGCTATAATCGGCGGCTTTCCCCCCTTGATCGCGCTGCGGGTGAGCGCGGTCCGGGACGGCCAGCCGTCCCGCCATCACCGACGGAGCCGTCATGAGCATCGAGCAGCTTGAAAGCATCGCCCAGGCGATGGTCGCGCCCGGCAAGGGCATCATCGCCATCGACGAGTCCAACAACACGATCAAGAGGCGCTTCGACGCCGTCGGCATCCACGACAGCGAGGAGCATCGCCGCGCCTATCGCGAGCTGCTGCTGGCCGCGCCCGCGCTGAGCGATCACATCGCCGGCGCCATCCTGTACGACGAAACCATCCGCCAGTCGACCCGCGCCGGCAAGCCCTTCACCCAGCTGATGCGCGAGTCCGGGATCATCCCCGGCATCAAGGTCGACAAGGGCCCGCAGCCGCTGGCCGGTTTCCCCGGCGAGCTGGTCACCGAAGGTCTCGACGGCCTGCGCGAGCGCCTGACCGGCTACGTGCGCCTGGGCGCGCAGTTCGCCAAGTGGCGCGCGGTGATCACCATCGGCGAGGACATGCCCAGTTCCACCTGCATCGAGGCCAACTGCCACGCGCTGGCGCGCTATGCCGCGCTGTGCCAGGAGGCGGGTCTGGTGCCGATCGTCGAGCCCGAGGTGCTGATGGACGGCGATCACGACATCGGCATCTGCTACGAGGTCACCGAGGCCGCGCTGCGCTCGCTGTTCGCTTCGCTGTACGAGCACAACGTCATGCTCGAGGGCACCATCCTCAAGCCCAGCATGGTCGTCGCCGGCAAGGACTGCGACGAGCAGGCCGACGTCGAGGAGGTCGCCGAAGCCACCGTGCGCTGCCTCAAGGCCACCGTGCCGGCGGCGCTGCCGGGCATCGTGTTCCTCTCCGGCGGGCAGAGCGACGAGCAGGCCACCGCGCATCTCAATGCGATGAACCAGATCGGCCCGCACCCGTGGCCGCTGAGCTTCAGCTACGGCCGCGCGATGCAGCAGGCGGCGCTGAAGCTGTGGGCGCAGGACATGACCGGCAACTACGCCAAGGCGCAGCAGACCGTCGCCCAGCGCGCGCGCGAGAACGGACTGGCGGCGCTCGGGCAGTGGCGGCCCGCGGCCTGA
>JAKAZT010000156.1 GCA_021815695.1 Pseudomonadota bacterium | reverse complement strand
CTGCGCGCACAGTCGAACCCGTTCGCGTGAAAGATGCTTCGGCCCGCGGCCTCAGCATGACAACAATGACTTGATGCTTTGGCTTGATGCTTCGGCCTGATGCTTCGGCCTGATGCTTCGGCCTGATGCTTCGGCCTGATGCTTCGGCCTGATGCTTCGGCTTGACGCTTTGGCCTGATGGCTTGGCCTGATGGCTTGGTCTGCTTGCCTGAGGTCCTTCTTGCTGGTTGACCATGGCGTGTCGGCATTCCTGCCTTCGGACCATGCTTGCTTGCTCGCTTGCTGATGCTGCCTGCTTGCTGACGGACGGATAGGCCAGCCGCGCTGATCCGATTTTCCCGACCCGGCCCGATTCCGGTTCCCGACCCGGCGCGATTCCGGTTCCCGGCCCTGCCCGATTCACGTTTCCCGGTTGTTTTCCGGGTCCCGGGTCCCGGGTCCCGGATCGCGGCTCTCCGGCCTCATGTAGGGAAACAGCAACACGTCGCGGATCGACGCCGAATCGGTCAGCAGCATCACCAGGCGGTCGATGCCGATGCCGAGGCCGCCGGTGGGCGGCAGGCCGACCTCGAGCGCGCGGATGTAGTCGGCGTCGTAGTGCATGGCCTCGTCGTCGCCGGCGTCCTTGGCGTCGACCTGGGCCTGGAAGCGCGCCGCCTGGTCCTCGGGATCGTTGAGCTCGGAGAATCCATTCGCGATCTCCTTGCCGTTGACGAACAGTTCGAAGCGGTCGGTGAGGCCCGGGTCGCGGTCGTTCGCCCGCGCCAGCGGCGAAACCTCGACCGGGTGATCGGTGATGAAGGTGGGCGCGATCAGCGTGGACTCGACCGTCTTCTCGAAGATCTCCAGCAGCAGCTTGCCCCAGCCGTAACCGGCCTTCACCGGCACCTGCAGGCGGCGCGCGTGCGCGGCCATCGCCTCGCGATCGCGCAGTTCTCCGCGCTTGATCTCCGGGTTGTGCTCCAGCACCGCGTCTTCCATGCGCCAGCGGCGGAACGCCGGGCCGACGTCGATCGCCGCGCCGTCCCAGCCCAGCTGCGTGGTGCCCCGCACCGCCTGCGCGGTGGCGCGGACCAGACCCTCGGTGAGATCCATGATCTCGTGATAGGTGGCGTAGGCCTGATACAGCTCGAGCATGGTGAACTCGGGGTTGTGCTTTGTGCTCACGCCCTCGTTGCGGAAATTGCGGTTGATCTCGTAGACGCGGTCGAGGCCGCCCACGACCAGGCGCTTGAGGTACAGCTCCGGCGCCACGCGCAGATACAGATCCATGTCCAGCGCGTTGTGATGGGTGACGAACGGCCGCGCGGTGGCGCCGCCGGGGATCACGTGCATCATCGGCGTCTCGACCTCCATGAAGCGCCGCGGCGGCGCCTCCAGCCACTGGCGGATGAAGCCGATCGCGCGCGAACGCAACTCGAAGGCGCGCCGCGCCTCGGGGCTGACGATCAGGTCGACGTAGCGCTGGCGGTAGCGCTGCTCGACGTCGGCCAGGCCGTGCCACTTGTCCGGCAGCGGGCGCAGCGATTTCACCAGCAGGCGGATGGCGCCGACCGCGATCGACAGCTCGCCGGTGCGGGTGCGCGTCAGCGTGCCCTCGACGCCGACGATGTCGCCGATGTCCCAGCCCTTGAACGCCTCGTAGGCGTCGCCAAGATCGGCGCGCAGGTAGAGCTGGATCGCGCCGGTGCCATCCTGCAGCCGCGCGAAGCTGGCCTTGCCCATCACGCGCTTGGCCAGCAGGCGACCGGCGACGCGCACCACGCGCGGCGTCGCAGCCAGTGCCTCGGCGCTCCAGCGTTCGGCCTCGGCGTACGCGGCCGCGAGGTCGCCGGCAAAGGCGTCCGGCTGGAAATCGTTGGGAAAGGCCACGCCCTGCGCGCGCAGGGCCTTGAGTTTCTCGCGGCGTTCGGCGATCAGCTTGTTCTCGTCGACCGGGATGGCATCGACGGCGGGCGGCGGGGTCTGGGGTTCGCTCATGAGACGCTGGGTCCGGGAATGGGAGTCGCGGCGGATCAGGCGTCCGCGCGCCGGGCGCCGACTTCGAGGCCGGCCTTGAGGCTGGCCTCGACGAAGGCATCGAGATCGCCGTCGAGCACCTTCTGCGTGTCGCTGCGCTCGATGCCGGTACGCAGATCCTTGATCCGCGACTGATCGAGCACGTAATTGCGGATCTGGCTGCCCCAGCCGATGTCGGACTTGCTGGCCTCCAGCGCGGCCTTCTCGGTGTTGCGCTTCTGCAGCTCCAGCTCGTAGAGCTTGGCCTTGAGCATCTTCATCGCGCGATCGCGGTTGGCGTGCTGGCTGCGCTCGGTCTGGCAGGCGACCACGGTATTGGTCGGCACGTGGGTGATGCGCACCGCGGATTCGGTCTTGTTGACGTGCTGGCCGCCGGCGCCGGAAGAGCGGTACACATCCGTCTTGAGGTCGGCGGGATTGATCTCGATGTCGATGTCGTCGTCCACCTCGGGGCTGACGAACACCGAGCCGAAGCTGGTGTGCCGGCGGTTGTCGGAATCGAACGGCGACTTGCGCACCAGCCGGTGCACGCCGGTCTCGGTCTTCAGCCAGCCGTAGGCGTAATCGCCCTCGACGCGGAAGGTCGCCGACTTGATGCCCGCGACTTCGCCCGAACTGGCCTCCAGCAACTCGGTCTTCCAGCCGCGGCTCTCGGCCCAGCGCAGGTACATGCGCAGCAGCATCTCGGCCCAGTCCTGCGCCTCGGTGCCGCCGGCGCCGGCCTGGATGTCGACGAACGCGTTGGCGCTGTCGAGCTTGCCGGCGAACATGCGCCGGAACTCGAGCGCCTCCAGGCGCTGCTGCATCGCCGCCACGTCCTCGGCGACCGCCTGCACCGAAGCCTCGTCCTGGTCGGATGCCGCGAGATCGAGCAGCTCCCCGGCGTCGGCCAGTCCCTGCGTCAGGCCGCCGATCACGCCGACGATCTGCTCCAGCCGGGCGCGCTCGCGGCCCAGTTCCTGGGCGCGCGGCGGATCATCCCAGACCTTGGGGTTTTCCAGTTCGCGGGTGACTTCCTCGAGGCGTTCACGCTTGGCCTCGTAGTCAAAGATACCCCCGTAGCGCGGTGACCCGGGCCGCGAGGTCCGCAATCTGCGTCTGGATGGGGTTGGTCTCGATCATGGCGGCGGGGTTGGCAGTCAAGGAGTGCGAGCATAGCAAAGGCACGTTCGTGCCGGCTCGCAACGAGTGGCCGGCGACGGAAGAAACGGACGCAGGATCGCGAAGGAATGGGCGCATCGGGTGCGACGGCGGAACGAGGCTCATGGCCATCGCCAGGGACTGAGCGGGAAGCCCGCCGGGCGCGGCCACGCCTGTTCGTCGCACCGGGTCACGCAGCGGAATCCGTCGGGCATCGCCGGCGCGCCCCCGGGCGCCACGCTAGGCAGGCTCGACATGCCGCAGCAGCAGTTGCAGCCGTTCGCGTCCCTGCCATTCGTTGACGCCGAGTTGATAGGCCGCGCGCAAGCGCGCGGGCGGCACGCCGGGACCGGCGTTGAACATCACCGCCTCGAGCGCGCTGCCGCCGTCCGTCGCGCGCAGCGTCAGCCGCCAGTGACCCTCGCCGAGCGGCCGCCAGGCGACCCGCTCGAACACGTTGTCGAACAGCGGCTCGGGAAACCCCTGTCCCCAGGGACCGCCATCGCGCAG
>JAKAZT010000035.1:13096-18193 GCA_021815695.1 Pseudomonadota bacterium | reverse complement strand
GGGCCGCTGGTGTGGACGCTGTGCTCCGAGATCCAGCCGCTGAAGGGTCGCGACTTCGGCATCGGCGTGTCCACCGTCACCAACTGGGTCGGCACCATGATCGTCGGCAACACCTTCCTGACCCTGCTCAACCACTTCGGTCACGCCAACACGTTCTGGCTGTACGCCGGGTTCAACGCGGTGTTCCTGCTGTTCACCTGGGCACTGGTGCCGGAGACCAGGGGTGTCACCCTCGAGCACATCGAGTGCAAGCTGATGGATGGCGCGTCGCTGCGCGACATCGGGCGCTGAGGCGCAATGGATGAGTGGCCGGTAACGAAAAAATCGAAAGCAGCTCGCTCGGACTGGCCGCGCCGGGCGGGCTCCTCACTCAGCCCATAGCGATGGCTATGGGCCTCGCTCCGCAGCCGCGCCCAACACGCCCATTCCTTCGCGATCCCTCTTCCGCTTCTCCCGTTACAGGCCACTAGAACGTCGTCGGGTGCGGCTCGGCGGCGAAGCCCACCGTCAAGGCGCCGGCTCCGACGTTGACCATGCCGGTGATGCTCATCACGCTCTCGAGCAGGGGCACGCCCTGCTCGGCGCAGGTTGCAGCCAGTGCGGCATAACCCGGCAACGCACGCATCTCGGCCAGTTCGCCGCCGTAGCTCAGCGCCAGCGCGGGCACCAGCAGTCCGGCGCGCACGCGCTCGGCGGCGTAGCCGAACAGCACTTCGGCACCGTGGTCGAAGCCGCGTACCTTGCCCACCGGGCCGGTCTCGCCGCGGTAGCCACGCAGCAGCGGCTTGATGTCCAGCGCCGAACCCAGCGTGGCACTGAGCCAGCCGACGCTGCGGTCGCCCTTTTTCTGTGCCCGCGAGCGCAGGTAGTAGAGATCGCGTGGCAGCATGTAACCGTAGGCGTTCTGCGCGATCTGCTCCAGCCGCTCGCGGATGCGTCCCGGGCTCTCGCCGGCGGCGATCAGGCGCACCGCCTCGACAGCGCTGGGCGCCTGCCCGGCGAACAGCGTCTGGGTATCGATCACGCGCATCAGGAACGGCCCCTCGACACCGGCCTTCTGCCGGACCGGACGGTAGTCCTTGAGGATGGCGAAGCTGGCCCGCGCGGCGTTGGCATGGATCGGACTGCGCGTGGCGGTGATGGTCAGGCAGAACACGCAGTCGTAATCGATCACCAGACGTTCGAGGAACAGCTGCTCGATCTGTTCGACCGAATAGGGGATGGTTTCGGCGTCGTGGGCGCGATCGCCAAGGCTGTCGCGGAAAAACCGCAGCGTGGCATCGGGGTCGCGAGCGTCGGAGAACGTCTGCGAATCACTGCGCACGGCAATCGGCAGGATGCCGATGCGGTGCTGACGGATGTAGTCCTGCGGCAGATCGCAGGCGGAATCGATCACAAGGCCGATGCGCACAAGTGAGCCCTCCCCGAATGGCAGGCGGCAACCGGGTGCCGAAAACGTATCACGACGCGAGCCGGTACGCGCTTGGACCGTGCCCTGCCGCGAATGTTCACAATGCCGCGCAACATCATCGCAGGCCCCGTGGTCGCTCGCAGCGGATGCCCGGCCGCTGGCGAGGACCGGCCTTCGGGCTCAGCGCAGCTGCCGATAGACCGCGGGATCGAAGGCATCCACCTGCACCACCTCGTCGCGCGCCGCGCGCGCCTCATCGAGCAGCGCATGTTCCTCGCGCGAGATCACGCCGGCGGCGAGGCCCAGCTCGTCGAGACGGTCGCCGGGCGCCCGCGGCAGTTTCCCCGCGCGCACGGCATCGCGCAGCCTGGTTTCGACCGGCAGCGCGCGCACCGCCATGGCCAGCGCGGCTTCCAGCGTGCCGAGACCGGGCTCATCCGCGGGCGGCACGAACACGTCATCGCTCAGCCAGGCACGTGCGGCGTGGTCTTCCAGGATCGCCCGCGCGACGCGCCGGGTGAGCCGGTCCGCGGGCGGGCGAAAGCGCAGACCCAGCGGAAACACCAGCGCGCGCGCCAGCCGCGCCGCCGGCCGCGCCGGCAGGTTGTCGAGCACGCCGGCCAGCGCGTCCTGGATGCGCAACAGGCTGGTTTCCAGCGACCAGCGGCAGAGGTCCAGCCGGTCGGGAGTGCGCGGCTCGTCGTGGTAGCGCTTGAGCGCCGCCGAGGCGATCACCAGCCATGCCAGCGCGTCGGCCAGGCGACCCGAGAGCATCTCGCGGCGCTTCAGCGCGCCGCCCAGCGTGCCCATGGCGAGATCCGAGGTGAACGCGAACGCCGCCGAGAAACGCGTCAGGTGCTGCACGTAGCGCCGCGTTTCCGCGGCGCACGCGACGGATGCCAGGCGGCTGCCGCTGAGCGCCAGCAGCAGCGCACGCGTCGCGCAGGTGAAGACGAAACCGGCATGGCCGAAGATCGCGCGGTCGAAGCGCGCGAGGTCATTGGCGGACACCGCGGTGATCTCCTGCTGCACGAACGGATGGCAGCGGATCGCGCCCTGGCCGTAGACGATCATCGAGCGCGTCAGGATGTTGGCGCCCTCGACCGTGATCGCGATCGGCACCGCCATCCAGGCACGCGAGAGCGTGTTGCGCGGGCCGCGCTGAATCGCCGCGCCGGCACGGATGTCCATGGCATCGGCGATCACCCCGCGCATGGCGTCGGTGAGGTAGGCCTTGGCGATCGAGCCCAGCACCGCCGGGCGCTCGCCGGCATCGAGTGCGCCGCAGGTCAGCGTGCGCGTGGCGGTCATCAGATAGGTCATGCCGGCGATGCGCGCCAGCGGCTCCTCGATGCCCTCGAAACGGCCAATCGGGGTGTCGAACTGCTCGCGCACGGTGGCGTAGGCGCCGACGATGCGGGTCGCCATCTGCGCCGCGCCGACGGCGAGCGCCGGCAGCGAGATCGAGCGCCCCGCGGCCAGCGACTCCATCAGCATGCGCCAGCCCTTGCCGATGCCGGTGGTGCCGCCGATGATCGCGTCCAGCGGCACCCAGACGTCGCGGCCGACGATCGGACCGTTCATGAACGGCACGCCCATCGGATCGTGGCGCTGGCCGATCTCGATGCCGGGCAGGTCGCGCGGAATCAGTGCGCAGGTGATGCCAAGATCGCCCTCGCGGCGGTAGCCGTCACTGTCGCGCAACGCCTCCGGCAGCTCGTCGGCCAGCAACTTCTGCGGATCGTGCAGGCGAAAGGCCAGCCCGATCAGGGTCGCCACCGGTGCCAGGGTGATGTAGCGCTTGCGCCAGTTCAGGCGCATGCCGAGCACGCGCTGACTACCCACCGTTCGCGCCTCGACGATGCCCAGCGACTGCGTCGCGGCGGCATCCGAGCCGGCCTCGGGACCGGTCAGCGCGAAGCAGGGGATCTCCTCGCCGCGCGCCAGCCGCGGCAGAAAGCGCTGCTTCTGCTCGGCGGTGCCGTAGTGCAGCAGCAATTCGGCCGGACCCAGCGAGTTGGGCACCATCACCGTCACCGCTGCGGTGACCGAACGGCTGGCGAGGCGCGTGACCACGCGCGAGTGGCCGATTTCCGAGAATCCGAGACCGCCGAACTCCGGCGGGATGATCATGCCGAAGAAGCGCTCGCGTTTGAGAAAGGCCCAGACTGCGGGTGGCAGGTCGCGATCCTGCTGGATCCGCCAGTCGTCGAGCAGGCGGCACAGCGCATCCACCGGGCCGTCGAGAAAGGCCTGTTCGCGCGCATCCAGTGGCCGGCACTCGAAGTCCAGCAGTTTCTGCCAGCGTGGCCGTCCCGAGAACAGTTCGCCATCCCACCACACGGTGCCGGCGTCGAGCGCGATGCGCTCGGTGTCACCCAGCCGCGGCAGCACCCGTGCCATCAGCCGCATCAGCGAGGGCGACAGCAGCGCGCGGCGCAAGGGCGTACGGGCAGTGATCAGCGCCAGAGCACCGGCGAGCAGACACACGCCGATGAACAGCGGATGGAATGCGCCGCCGGCGCGACCCCAGGCGGCCAGCAGCAGGGCAGTTGCCAGAACCCACGACCACCAGGCCCGCCCGAGATACAGCAGTGCCAGCAGCAGTGCCAGGGCCAGCACCATCGCCGCGACGGTCATCGGCAACCTCCTTGCGCAAGCAGCCGCGCGACGCGGATGCCCGTGCACCTTAGGCTAGACTGGCACCGGTTACCAAGTCGTCAATCGGCCGGCGCGACATCGCCGGCGCCGCATCCGCGCAGCTCCCGGATGCCTCCATCGGCGAATTCCATGAAGGACAAGCACGACATCGTCACCAACTGGCTGCCGCGCTACACCGGCGTCCCGGCCGGCCAGCTCGGCCCGCACATCCTGCTCACCAACTTCGGCCTCTACGTCGAGCGCTTCGCCGAATGGCACGGCGTCGAGGTGCTGGGCCGCGACCGCCCGATGCCCAACGCCACGGCCGACGGCATCAGCATGATCAACTTCGGCATGGGCAGCCCCAACGCCGCCACGGTGATGGATCTGCTCAGCGCCATCGCACCGGCAGCCTGCCTGTTCCTCGGCAAGTGCGGCGGGCTCAAGCGCAAGAACCAGCTCGGCGACCTGGTGCTGCCGATCGCGGCGATCCGCGGCGAGGGCACCAGCAACGACTACCTGCCACCGGAGGTGCCGGCACTGCCCGCATTCCAGCTGCAGCGCGGCGTGTCGACGATGATCCGCGACCTCGGCCACGACTACTGGACCGGCACCGTCTACACCACCAATCGCCGCGTCTGGGAGCACGACGAGGCGTTCAAGGAAACCCTGCGCCGGACGCGCTGCATGGCGATCGACATGGAAACCGCAACCGTGTTCGCGGTCGGCTTCGCCAACCACATCCCGACCGGCGCGCTGCTGCTGGTGTCGGACCAGCCGATGATCCCCGAGGGCGTCAAGACCGAGGCCAGCGATCGCAAGGTGACCGGCGAATTCGTCGACGCGCACATCCGCATCGGCATCGAGGCGCTGAAGCTGATCCGCCGCAACGGCAAGAGCGTCAAGCATCTGCGCTTCGAGGAAGAGCTCGACTGATCCCTGCACGAAAGACCCTTCGCTGCGCTCAGGGTGACACTCAAAGCAACGATCACTCGCTGCAGCAGGGCGACACCCGAAGCAAAGACCACTCGCTACGCCAGGGCGAC
>JAKAZT010000035.1:0-12996 GCA_021815695.1 Pseudomonadota bacterium | reverse complement strand
AGGAAGAGCTCGACTGATCCCTGCACGAAAGACCCTTCGCTGCGCTCAGGGTGACACTCAAAGCAACGATCACTCGCTGCAGCAGGGCGACACCCGAAGCAAAGACCACTCGCTACGCCAGGGCGACACCCAAAGCAACGGCCACTCGCTGCAGCAGGGCGACACCCGAAGCAAAGACCACTCGCTGCGCCTGGGCGACTCCGGGAGCGCGACGGTGACGTAGCGACGGGGAATGCGAGGCGCACACGCTCCTGTGGCCATCCCTTGGGGACTTTCGTTGGTCGTCCTGAGACCGCAGGTCGAAGGATCTGGCAGCAACGACCTCACCCCAAGAACGACGTCTCCCTGCACGAAAGACCCTTCGCTGCGCTCAGGGTGACACCCAAAGCAAAGGCCACTCGCTGCAGCGGGGCGATACTCGAAGCAAAGACCACTCGCTGCGCCAGGGCGACTCCAGGAGCGCTGTTGCTGAGCGTAGCGAAGGATCTGCGCAACGACGCCGATCGGCCGCCACGCCGCGTCGGCGGGTTGCGGCTCACCGGCGGCACGCGCTGCGCCGCGCGATCCAGTCCCAGGACCGAATCGTCACGCCCCGGAACGGAAAGACTCCGTACAGGGTGTCGCTGACCGAGTGCGAACGCGCATCCACGGTGATGAAGACCTGCGCCATGAACGCCGGCGCCGCCAGCGTCAGCAGCCAGCCGACCAGCGAAACCGGGCGATGCATCCAGCCCATCGGCACAAACCATCGCACCGGCACGAAACCCTCCCGAGCCGCATCCGTGCACACAGCCTGACTTTCGCCGCGGGCACAACGCGGCAACGACAAAGGCCAGACCGCGGCTATTTCGGGTTCTTGCGCGGACGCTTCCAGCCCGGGACGGTGTGCTGGCGCGCGCGTGCCACGGTCAGCTCGCCGGGCGGCGCATCGTGGGTGACCACCGATCCGGCTCCGACGGTGGCACCGGCGCCGATCGTCAGCGGTGCCACCAGCGCGGCGTTGGAACCGATGAAGGCACCCTCGCCGATCACGGTCCGGTGCTTGCTGGCACCGTCGTAATTGCAGGTGATGGTACCGGCGCCGATGTTGGCCTCGACGCCGACATCGGCGTCGCCGAGGTAGGCCAGATGGTTGGCCTGGGCGTGGGCCTGCAGGCGGCTGTTCTTGATCTCGACGAAGTTGCCGACCTGCACGCCTTCGTCCAGCTCGCTGCCGGGGCGCAGGCGCGCGAACGGCCCGACGCGGCAGGCACCGTACGTCACCACACCCTCGAGGTCGCAGTGCGCGCGCACCTCGGTGCCGGCCGCGAGGCGGACGTCGCGCAGCCGGGAGAACGGCCCGATGCGCACGCCGTCGCCCAGATCGACGTCGCCTTCCAGAATCACGTCGATGTCGATCTCGACGTCGCGTCCGGCCTGCACGCGGCCACGCTGGTCGAAACGCAGCGGGTCGGCCAGGCGCACGCCGGCCGCCATCAACTCGGCGGCGCGGCGCAATCGATGGATGCGCTCCAGCTCGGCCAGCTGCGCCGGATCGTTGGCGCCCTGCGCCTCGCTGGTGTCGCGCGCCAGCACGCAGAATGCCGGTACGCCGTCCTCGGCGGCCTGCTGGAACACATCGGTCAGGTAGAACTCGCGCTGGCTGTTGGCGTCGGACAGATTGGCCACCCAGACGCGCAGGCGGCGTGCGTCGGCGGCGACGATGCCGGTGTTGATCATGCGGATCAGGCGCTGGTCGGCGTCGGCATCGCGCTCCTCGATGATCGTGCGCACCTGGCCCAGGCCGTCGCGCACGACGCGACCGTAACCGGCCGGATCGGCCACTTCGGCCGCCAGCACCACCAGCGGCGCGTGCGCGTCGGTGAGCATGCGCAGGGTAGCGCTGCGCAACAGCGGAACGTCGCCGTACAGGACCAGCACGCGGGCGTGCTCCGGAATCTGCTCCAGCGCCAGGCGTACGGCGTGGCCGGTGCCGCGCTGCTCGGACTGGTGTACCCAGTTGAGTCCCGGCTCGGCCGCGAACGCCGAGCGCACCGCCTCGCCGCGGTGACCGTAGACCACATGGATGCGCACCGGATCGAGCATCCGCGCCGCTTCCAGCACGTGCGCCAGCAGCGGGCGGCCGGCCAGCGGCAGCAGCACCTTGGCGCGATCGGAACGCATGCGCTTGCCCTCGCCGGCGGCAAGGACGATCACGTGCAGCGGCAGCAGGCTCATGGCGCGGTTCCGATTGGCGGCGGGACGCGCGCACTGTCGCCGGAATCGGGCGCCTTGCCAAGCATGTCCGGCGCCGCCTCAGCCCGGCACCGCCCCGCGATGCACGCCGGCGATGGCACGGCCGGAGGGATCGGCACGGCCGGCGAACGACTGCGACCAGCGATACGCCGTCGGCGTGCTGCAGGCGATGCTGGGGCCACCCGGCACCAGTCGCGCGGCGTGCTCGCCCGGAAAGTGGCGTTCGAACAGCGCGCGGTACAGGAAGGCCTCCTTGCCGGCCGGCGGGTTGTACGCGAAGCGCCGTTCGGCGCCGGCCATCTGCGCGTCGGAAATCGCGCCCTCCGCGTACTCCTTCAGGCTGTCGATCCAGCCGTAGCCGACGCCGTCTGAGAACTGCTCCTTCTGCCGCCACAGGATCGAATCCGGCAGCAATCCGCGCCCGGCCTCGCGCAGGATGTGCTTCTCGATGCGGCCGTCGTGCGGGCGCTTGGCGGACGGCGCGATGCGCATGGCGTGGTCGAGAAACACGCGATCGAGAAACGGCACCCGCGCCTCCACGCCCCAGGCGGCCATCGCCTTGTTGGCGCGCAGGCAGTCGTACTGATGCAGGGCGTCGAGCTTGCGCACCGTCTCGGCGTGGAACTCGCGGTCGTCCGGCGCCATGTGGAAATAGAGGTAGCCGCCGAAGATCTCGTCGGCGCCCTCGCCCGAGAGCACCATCTTGATGCCCATCGCGCGGATGCGCCGCGCCAGCAGGTACATCGGCGTCGAGGCGCGCACCGTGGTCACGTCATAGGACTCGATGTGCCAGATCACGTCGCTGAGCGCGTCGAGCCCTTCCTGCACGGTGAAGTGGAAGCCGTGATGCGCGGTGCCCAGCGCCGTCGCGGCGATCTGCGCCGCGGCGAGATCGGGCGAGCCCTCCAGGCCGATCGCGAAGCTGTGCAGCCGTGGCCACCAGGCTTCGCTGCGATCGTCGTCCTCGACCCGGCGCGCGGCGTGGCGCGCGGCGATCGCCGCAACCAGCGACGAGTCCAGCCCGCCCGACAGCAGCACGCCGTAGGGCACGTCGGTCATCAGATGCCGGCGCACCGAGGCGTCCAGCGCGTCGTGCAGCACCTGAGGGTCGGCGGCTCCATGCTCGACTGCGTCGAACGCGCGCCAGCCGGGTGCGTAGTACGGCTGCGGCATCGGCATCGCCGCGGTCTGGAAGCTGCCGGGCGGAAACGCCTCGACGCTGACGCACACGCCCTGCAGCGCCTTCAGCTCCGACGCCACGTACAGCCGGCCGTGCTCATCACGGCCGGTGTACAGCGGGATCACGCCGATCGGATCGCGTGCGATCAGCCAGTCCTGGCGGGCACGATCCCACAGCACGAAGGCGAACATGCCCACCAGATCGTCGAGGAACGCGCTGCCCCGTGCGCGGTACAGCGGCAGGATCACCTCGCAATCGGAGTCGGTGCGAAAGGCGTAATCGGGGCAGCGGGTGCGCAGCTCGCGGTGGTTGTAGATCTCGCCGTTGACCGCCAGCACCTGCATGCCGTCATCGGAGCGCAGCGGCTGCGCGCCGTGCAGCACGTCGACGATCGCCAGCCGCTCGTGCGCCAGCACCGCGTGGTCGTCGGCGTAGATGCCGCTCCAGTCCGGGCCGCGATGGCGCAACAGGCGTGCCTGCTTCAGCGCCAGCTCGCGCAGCGCCGCGGCGCCGCCGCCTGCATCCAGGATCGCCAGAAAGCCGCACATGCCCTGCCCCTCGACTGCCCGATCCTGCAGACTCGTCGCGCGCCGCGCGACTGTCAACGGGGATACGGTCAGGTGTTGCGATGGAGATACAAGCGGGGCGTCATTGGAACGAGGTCGATCGCGATCCGCCCGTTCATTCGCGGATCGAGCCGAGGCAGGCGCCGAGTCCTGCGCCCGTCCCGGGCGCCTGCACCGAGTGCCTCGCGCGGCTCAGGACGATGCGATGGATGTCACCCCTCGGCGACTTCTTCGCAGGACTCCCTTCGGTCGCCCCGGAAAGGGACTCCCTTCGGTCGCGTTGGATGTCCCGAGACCGCGGGTCGAAGGATCGGTCACGAGAAACGACGCGATCGGGCAGCAGCCCGGACCCGATGCCGTGCTCAGTGCTTGAGCTGCTTGCGCAGACGCTCCAGCGCCTGCAGCTGGGCCACCGCCTGCGCCAGTTGCGCCTGCGCCTCGGCCAGTTCCATCGCATCACTGCGGTTGGCCAGTGCCTGCTCGGCGTCCTGCTTGGCCTTGAGCGCGGAGGCCTCGTCGAGATCGGCGGCGCGCATCGCGGTGTCGGCCAGCACGGTGACCACCTGCGGCTGCACTTCGAGGATGCCGCCGGAAACGTAGAAGAACAGTTCGCTGCCGTCGGCCGCGTGCACGCGCACCTGACCCGGCTTGAGGCGCGTGATCAGCGGCGCATGCCGCGGCGCGATGCCAAGCTCGCCCATCACGCCGGTGGCCACCACGAGGGTGGCCTCGCCGTGGAAGATCTCGGCCTCGGCACTGACGATGTCGCAGCGGATGGTAGTCATGGTTCGCTCGCCCTGTTCGCTTCACAACTGTAAGTGGGGAGTGGGGAAGATCCTTCGCTTCGCTCAGGATGACAGCCCGCTTTCCCTGCTTCCTGCTTTCTGCTTCCTGCTTTCCACTTCCTGCTTCCCACTTCAACTCCTGGCCTCACGCCGCCTTCTTGGCGCCCATCTCTTCGGCTTTCTTGAACGCCTCGTCGATGCCGCCGACCATGTAGAACGCCTGCTCGGGCAGGTGGTCGCACTCGCCGTCGACGATCATCTTGAAGCCGCGGATGGTCTCCTTCAGCGACACGTACTTGCCCGGCGAGCCGGTGAACACCTCGGCGACGTGGAACGGCTGCGAGAAGAAGCGCTCGACCTTGCGCGCGCGCGCCACGGTCTGCTTGTCCTCCTCGCTCAGCTCGTCCATGCCGAGGATCGCGATGATGTCCTTGAGCTCCTTGTAGCGCTGCAGCGTGCCCTGCACCTTGCGCGCCGTCTCGTAGTGCTCGACGCCGATGACGTTGGGATCGAGCTGGCGGCTGGTCGAATCCAGCGGATCGACGGCCGGGTAGATGCCCAGGCTGGCGATGTTGCGCGAGAGCACGACGGTGGCATCGAGATGCGCGAAGGTGGTGGCCGGCGACGGGTCGGTGAGATCGTCGGCAGGCACGTACACGGCCTGGATCGAGGTGATCGAGCCGGTCCTGGTCGAAGTGATGCGCTCCTGCAGCACACCCATTTCCTCGGCCAGCGTCGGCTGGTAGCCGACCGCGGAGGGCATGCGGCCCAGCAGCGCGGACACCTCGGTGCCGGCCAGCGTGTAGCGGTAGATGTTGTCGATGAACAGCAGCACGTCGCGACCCTTGCCGCTGGCGTCCTTGGTGTCGCGGAAGTACTCGGCCAGGGTCAGGCCGGTCAGCGCCACGCGCAGGCGGTTGCCGGGCGGCTCGTTCATCTGGCCGTAGACCATCGCCACCTTGTCGAGGACGTTGGAGTCCTTCATCTCGTGGTAGAAGTCGTTGCCCTCGCGGGTGCGCTCGCCGACGCCGGCGAACACCGACAGGCCCGCATGCTCCTTGGCGATGTTGTTGATCAGTTCCATCATGTTCACGGTCTTGCCGACGCCGGCACCGCCGAACAGGCCGACCTTGCCGCCCTTGGCGAACGGGCACACCAGGTCGATCACCTTGATGCCGGTTTCCAGCAGCTCGTTGCTGGCTGCCTGCTCCTCGTAGGGCGGCGCGGCGCGATGGATCACCCAGTGATCCTCGGCCGGCACCGGGCCGGCTTCGTCGATCGGGCTGCCGAGCACGTCGAGGATACGTCCCAGCGTGCCCTTGCCGACCGGTACCTTGATGCCCTCGCCGGTATTGGTGGCGACCAGACCGCGCCTGAGGCCATCGGTCGAGCCCAGCGCGATGGTACGCACCACGCCGTCGCCGAGCTGCTGCTGCACCTCGAGGGTGATCGCGGTATCGGCGATCTTCAGCGCGTCGTACACCCGCGGCACCTGTTCCCGCGGAAACTCCACGTCCACGACCGCACCGATGATCTGGACCACTTTGCCCTGGTGTCCGGTCGCCGGAGTATTCGTCAGCTGGCTATTCATCTGTGTTTCCTCGAAAAATCAAGTTCTGTCATCCGCGAAGGGTGCGAAAAGCGCGAAAAATCCCCGGAGCATCCAGGAAATCGGCTTTGCGTTCTCGGCGTTCTTCGCGGATCCCATGCTGTTCGATCACACCGCCGCCGCGCCGCTGACGATTTCCGAGATTTCCTGGGTGATCGCCGCCTGTCGCGCCTTGTTGTAGATCAGCGTCAGGGTGTCGATCAGCTTGGTGGCGTTGTCGGAGGCACTCTTCATCGCCACCATCCGCGCCGCCTGCTCGCTGGCCAGGTTTTCCAGGGTCGCCTGATAGACCAGCGACTCGACGTAGCGCTTGAGCACGGGGTCGAGCACGCTCGGCGCATCCGGCTCGTAGAGGTAGTCCCAGTCGTGCGTCACCGCCAGATCGCTGCCCGGCTGCAACGGCAGCAGGGTGTCACTGGATGGATTCTGGGTCATGGTGTTGACGAAATCGTTGTAGCAAAGCTGCACGCGATCGACGCGGCCCGCACTGTAGGCGTCCAGCATGACCTTGATCACGCCGACCAGTTGCTCGACGTGCGGACGCTCGCCGAGATGGCTCGCCGAGGCGGTCAGGGTGACGCCCTTGATGCGGCGGAACAGCTGGATGGCCTTCTGCCCGATCGCCACCACCTCGACCTCGACACCCTGTCCCTGCCAGGCGCGGATCTCGGCCAGCATCTTGCGGAACAGGTTGGCGTTGAGGCCGCCGCAGAGGCCGCGATCGGTGGAGATCACCAGGTAACCGACGCGCCGGACTTCGGCACGCGCGGCCATGAAGGGGTGCTTGTAGTCGGTGTTGACGCGCGCGATGTGGCCGATCACCTGACGCATCAGCCGCGCGTAAGGACGCGAGGCGCGCATCAGTTCCTGCGCCTTGCGGATCTTCGAGGCCGAGACCATCTCGAGCGCGCGGGTCACCTTGCGGGTGTTCTGCACGCTCTTGATCTTGGTGCGGATTTCTCGTGCGTTGGCCACGTATCAAAACCTCGGGACTCGGGACCCGGGACCCGGGGTTGAACCGAATCGCCGGTATTCCGGTGGTATCGCTGCGGGCCTCGATCTCCGGACCCCGGCAGCCCGCTTGCGCGGGTCCCGGGCCCGGGTCACGAGTCCCGGCTCTCTTACCAGCTGCCGGTCTTCTTGAACTCCCCGAGCGCCTGCCTGAAGGTGGCCTCGATGGCATCGTTCCAGTCGCCGGTGGCGATGATCTGCTGCATCAGTTCGCCGTGGTTTTGCAGCATGTACAGATGCAGTGCGCGCTCGAACGGCAGAATGTCGGCGATCTTGAGGTCGTCGAGATAGCCCTTCTCGGCGGCGTACAGCGACACCGCCATCTCGGCGATCGACAGCGGCGCGTACTGCTTCTGCTTCATCAGCTCGGTGACGCGCTGGCCGCGCTCGAGCTGGGCACGCGTGGTGGCGTCGAGATCGGAGGCAAACTGCGCGAACGCCGCCAGCTCGCGGTACTGCGCCAGTGCCAGCTTGACGCCGCCGGACAATTTCTTGATCACCTTGGTCTGCGCGGCGCCGCCGACGCGCGATACCGAGACACCGGCATTGACCGCCGGACGGATGCCGGCATTGAACAGGTCGGTCTCGAGGAAGATCTGGCCGTCGGTGATCGAGATCACGTTGGTCGGGACGAACGCGGAGACGTCGCCGGCCTGGGTCTCGATGATCGGCAGCGCGGTCAGCGAGCCGGTCTTGCCGGTGACCTTGCCGCCGGTGTGCCGGGCGACATAGTCCTCGTTGACGCGCGCGGCGCGCTCGAGCAGGCGCGAGTGCAGGTAGAACACATCGCCCGGATACGCCTCGCGGCCCGGCGGACGCTTGAGCAGCAGCGAGATCTGGCGGTAGGCCCAGGCCTGCTTGGTGAGATCGTCGTAGATGATCAGCGCGTCTTCGCCGCGGTCGCGGAAATACTCGCCCATCGCGCAGCCGGCGTAGGGGGCGACGTACTGCATCGCAGCCGACTCGGAAGCCGCGGCCACGACCACGATGGTGTGCGCCAGCGCGCCGTGCTCTTCCAGCTTGCGCACCACGCTGGCGACCGAGCTCAGCTTCTGGCCGATGGCGACGTAGATGCAGCGGACGCCGGAGCCCTTCTGGTTGATGATGGTGTCGATCGCGAGCGCGGTCTTGCCGGTCTGGCGGTCGCCGATGATCAGCTCGCGCTGGCCGCGCCCGATCGGGATCATGGCGTCGACCGACTTGTAGCCGGTCTGCACCGGCTGGCTGACCGACTTGCGCCAGATCACGCCCGGCGCGACCTTCTCGATCGGACTGCGGCCCTGGGCCTGGATCGGCCCCTTGGCATCGATCGGGTTGCCCAGCGCGTCGACGACGCGGCCGAGCAGGCCTTCGCCCACCGGTACCTCGAGGATGCGCCCGGTGGTCTTGGCAGTATCGCCCTCGCGCAGGTGCTCGTAGTCGCCCAGCACCACCGCGCCGACCGAGTCGCGCTCGAGATTCAGGGCCAGCGCGAAGGTATCGCCCGGCAGTTCGATCATCTCGCCCTGCATCACGTCGGCCAGGCCGTGGATGCGGACGATGCCGTCGGACACGCTGATCAGCGTGCCTTCGTTGCGTGCCACCGCGCCGAGCTTGAACTGCTCGATGCGGGACTTGATCAGCTCGCTGATCTCGGACGGGTTGAGCGTGGTACTGGACATGGTCGGTTCCCGTGAGGCCCGTGCGTCAGCAGCGGGCGGTCGGATTGAAGTCGGTCAATTCAGTGCAGCAGCGCGCCGGCCAGGCGCTCGAGGCGGCCACGAGCGGAGCCGTCGATCACCTCGTCGCCGGCATCCACGATCACGCCGCCGAGCAGCGCGGGATCCTGGCGGATGGTCATCTCGATCGCTCGCGCGAAGCGGCGCTGAAGCGCGGCCCGCAGCTGCTCCAGTTCAGCGGCATCCAGCGCCATCGCGCTGGTGACGGTGACCTTGAGCGTGGCGTCGGCCTCGAGCTTCAGCTCTTCGTAAAGTGCCGCCACCTCGGCCAGCAGGTCGAGCCGGCGGGCATCGGCGAGTACGCGCAGGAAACGCGCAAAGGCACCGTCGGCCGGGGCGTCCGGCGCACGGTGCAGCTCGGCCAGTTCGCCCGCGCCCACGCGCGGATCGCCGCTGAGCACGATCACCTGCGGATCGGCGGCGGCCGCGGTGGCGAAGGCGAAACCGCGCGACCACTCCGCGGTCTGCCCGGCAGCCCGTGCCGTCGCGAAGGCGGCGCGGGCGTAGGGTCGGGCGAGAGTGAGCGCCTGGGCCATGGTCAGATCTCGGTCGCCAGCTGATCGAGCAGGGCGCGATGGGCGGCCGGATCGATCTCGCGCTGGAGGATTTTCGCCGCGCCCTGCACGGCGAGCTTCGCCACCTGGTCGCGCAGATCCTCGCGCGCACGCTGCGCCATGCTGGCGATGTCGGCCTGCGCCGCCGCCTTCAGGCGGTTGAGCTCGGCGAGCGTGTCCTCGCGCGCCTGGTCGAGCATCTGGTTGGCCTGCTGCTGCGCGCGATCGATGATCTCGGCCGCCTGCTGGCGCGCCTGTCTGATCTCGACCGCGACACGTGCGTCGGCGTCCTTCAGCTCGGCACGCGCACGTTCGGCCGCGGCGAGGCCTTCGGCGATCTTCTTCTGGCGATCCTCGATGGCGGCCATGATGGGAGGCCAGCCGTACTTCATCACCAGCAGCACGGTGGCGAAAAACGCCAAGCCCTGGATGATCAAGGTCAGGTTGATGTTCATCGCGAGTTCCCTACGGCTTCAAGGCCATGTTTCAACCGCTGCGCCAATTGCTTACTTGGCCAGCTGCGACAGGAAGGGGTTCGCGAAAATCAGCAGCAGTCCGATCGCCACGCCGATCATCGGAATCGCGTCGAGCAGACCGGCAACGATGAACATCTTGACCTGCAACATCGGCGTCAACTCGGGCTGACGCGATGCGCCTTCGAGAAATTTCCCGCCGAGAATGCCGAAACCGATGGCGGCCCCGAGCGCGCCCAGGCCGATCAGCAGGCCGGCGGCAATCATCGTCATGCCCATGACATTGGCGATCGAAGTGACGTGCTCCATGGTGCTCTCCGTAGTGAGAATTCAGACAGGTTGGATGAAACTCAGTGGTGTTCCGCCGCCATGCTCAGGTAGACCACGGTCAGCATCATGAAAATGAAAGCCTGCAAGGTGATGATCAGGATATGGAAGACCGTCCAGACGAAGTCGGCCATCCCTTGGATGGGCCCCATCACATAGGTCATGCCATGCGCCAGGCCCGCCCCCAGGCTCATCACCGCGATCAGGATGAAGATCAGCTCGCCCGCGTACATGTTGCCGAACAGTCGCAGGCTCAGGGAGACCGGTCGCACCGCCTCCTCGATCAGTCGCAGCAGCAGGTTGACCGGCGCCAGCACGATGGCCATGAAGCCATGCGCGTGAAAGGGCGCGGTGAACATTTCCTTGAAGAACAACCGCGGCCCCTTGTGCTTGAGGCCGAAATACTGGATCAGCAGGAACACGGTCAGAGCCATGCCCAAGGTGGTGTTGAGATCGGCTGTCGGCACTACGCGCAGGTACGGCAGGCCCGACGCGCGACCCAGCCAGGGCAGCAGATCCACCGGGACCAGGTCCATGAAATTCATCATGAACACCAGCACGAAGATGGTCAGCGACAGCGGCGCGATCAGCTTGCTGGAACCGTGGAAAGTCTCGCGCACCAGCTCATCGACGCCGACGACCACCATCTCGACGAAGGCCTGGAAGCGTCCGGGCACGCCGGCGTTCGCGCGTCGCGCAGCGGTGATGAACGCGCCGAGGAACACGGCCATCAGCAACAGCGTGACGGCCACGGTGTCGATGTTGATGACCGAAAACACCCCCGAGCCCACGTGCCATTGCAGATTGTGCAGATGGTGGTGGATGTATTCCGTCATGCCGCCGCCAGCGGCTTGTTCGGCGGATTCTGCCATCGGGTCACCTGAAAACGACGAGAGCAAGCCAGAACGCAAATTGGGCCAGGAGCACACCGGCGATCAGCGGCAGGAAGTCGAGCTTCCACACGGCGATGGCGAGATACAGCACCGCCACCAGCCAGGCCCACTTCAGCGCCTCCGCCGCATACGCCGCGTGCAACGCCCGCCGCGCCGGGGCCGGCCCGGTCCCGAACAGACGCAAGGCAAACAGCGCATTCCCCAGCGCGATCGCACCGCCACCTACCGCGGCGGCCAAGGCCATCCGCATTTCGTGCAACGACAATGCAAACGCCAGCAGCACCGTTACCGCCAGCTGCAAGGCCACCGTGCGCAGCGCCACGCTTCGTCCGTGCGCGATGGAATTGCGCATAGGTCGCTCCGCGCGGCGTTCGCGCCGGCCGGAGGGCCAGCAAACCGTGTCGCCTAGCCTGAAAAGGATAGCATCCCCCGGTTTGCGGCAGCAAGACGGTCGCGGTGGCGCGAAGTCGCAGCAATCCGCGAAATTGCATGCACGCCGTGCAGCGACGGACACGGCCAGCCGGATTCGGCCACCGCTTGCATGCGTGCCCCCGGAGCCGCCGGTCGCGCCCGCCGGGAGCGCAACGCCCATGCAACGGCGCGCAGGAGCGGCGCCGCCACGGGTCGTGCGGCAGACTGCCGCAACACGGGCAAGCGACACGAAAAAACGCCGGGGCTGAGCAAGCTCAGTCCCGGCGCAGGGTGCGCGCGGCCGCCAAGGGGGGAGGCGACGGCGCGCGGGGGAGCGGTCGATCAGGCCTGGGCAGCAGACCAGGTGGTCTGCGCAGCTTCGAACTGCTTGCGCGCCAGATCACCGAACGCGGTGGCGCTCTTCAGCGCGGCCTCGGCGGCTTCCTGCTGGGTCGCGGCCAGATCGGCAGTGTGCGCACGCGCCGCTTCGACGCTGCGGGTCCACAGCTGGTTGGCGCTGGAGGCATCGCGCACGGCCAGTGCCTCGCGGGTCAGGCTGCCGATGCGGGCGACCTGCTGCTCGGCGGACTTCAGCTGCAGCGCGAACATCTGCTCGGCGAGCTCGAGGCCATAGCCCTGCGCCTTGGCGGCGGTATCGGCCAGCTGGCGGCTGTAATCGAATGCGGGGTGGGTCCAGGACGTGTTCATGAGGGAATCCTCTGGTGGATCGGATGTGGTGAGCATGATGCAGACGATCATGCTGCGACGCAACATAAATCCGACGAACGGCTCAGCTCACTCGAGGCGCATAGTTTCAACCGATTGATTTCAGATCACAATGCTGCCGATGAAATCCTTGTAGCCAGCATTGCATCGCGTCAGATCAAACGCCGCGATAGCGCGCGCCCGCGGTGCAGGTCTCGTGCACGATCACCTCGGACAGGCCGGCAAGCGTCGGCGCCAGACGCTCCCAGATCCAGCGCGCGATGACTTCGCTGGTCGGGTTTTCGAGTCCGGGAATGTCGTTGAGATAGTGATGATCCAGTTGCTCGTAAAGCGGCTGGAACGCCACCTTGAGATCGGCGAAGTCGCAAACCCAGCCCAGCGCCGGATCCGGCTCGCCACTGACGCGGACCTCGATGCGGATCGAATGCCCGTGCAGGCGCGCGCACTTGTGCCCCGGCGGCACGTTCGGCAGGCGATGCGCGGCCTCGACGGTGAAGATCTTGAAGAT
>JAKAZT010000155.1 GCA_021815695.1 Pseudomonadota bacterium | reverse complement strand
TCAACGACCGCTTCGGCCACTTCGCGGGCGATGAAGCCCTGCGTACCGTGGCGCAGCGTTTTGCCGGCAGGATGCGCGCGAGCGACACCCTGGCCCGCCTCGGCGGGGACGAATTCGTGGCGATCCTGAGTGACTTGTCCAATCACGCGGCCGTTGCGCGGATCATCCGTTCGTTCGAGGAGGCGCTGGCAGAACCGATCATGATCGACAACCAGCCCGTCGAGCTCAGCGTCAGCATCGGTGTGGCCATTTACCCGGAGGACACCACCGATATCGCCGAGATGCAAAAGCTCGCGGATCGCCGGATGTACATCGGCAAATGCGCCGACCGTCCTGCGCCTGGATGAGGTTCTTTCCTTCGGGTCGCACCACGCGCCACTCGCCTATTTCGGTTTGCCGCCGATGTCGATCGGCTTGCCGTTGGACAGGAAGGTCAAGTAACTCACCAGATCGGTCAGTTTGCGGCTGCCGTACTCCGGCGGTTTGCCGCCAAGTGCGCCGGCAATGCATGCACGGATCTGATCCTCGAGGGTGATGACTTTGCCGGCGCGCGGACTGTAGCGGGGAAAAATGGCGGCGGCATTGCTCAGACTTGGAATCTTGCTGCCGTTGGCCAGCTGGCCCGCGATCCTGCCGCCGCCCGAATGGCAACTCTGGCAGGTCATGCCACGACCGCCGAAGGTATCGGTCGCGAAGATGCGGCTGCCGCGCTGAACCGCTGCGTGCAAGGAGTCCGGCCCCTTGGCCAGGGCATTGGGCGCCCATAGCCCCAGCATCAGGACTCCTGCGAGCAGGCGGATACAGGTAGTGATTTGCAGCTTCCCGTTCATGCCGAGCGTCCTCCGATCAATGAATACCGCGCATGCGATTGAGTTGTCTGAAAACAGCCTACCGCTGCCTTGTTTCATCCCCCGCCATCGTCACCGTCCAGGTCTTACCGTCGGTCGAGCGCGCGCTTTCAAAATGGATGTGGTCGTGACCGCTGAAGACGTTGATGGTGCGATAGCGCACACCCTTGGCACCGGGTTGGCCGAGATAGATCCAGCGGTTGCCGGTGATGGTCAACATGCCGGACGGGCCGGACGCGGCGCCGTCGGGCAGCACGATCTGAGTGTGATAATGGTCGGGCACGGTATCTGGGATGAACACCACCAGCGCACCAGGTTTGCTGTTGACGGTCTGCTGGCAGGCGAAGTAGCGCCCGATCCGCGCGCAGTCGTTGACCAGTCGATCGGGTTTCCTGCCGGCGGGCGTGGTCTGCGTCACCTGCCAGGCGCCCTCGTATAACCGCAGCGGCGCGTAAGGGTCGGCTGCGCCTTGGGCGCGCGTCATGCCCATCAGCGCGGTGGCGGCGATCAGGGCTGTCGAGATGAACCAGCCAGTCATCGATCCGTACCTGCGCACCTCACTGATGCGGTGCCAACATCACCACGCAATGGCGCGCGGATGGACCAGGAGGCGTGCTGGGGCTGTACGAGGCGAACGCCGCGGGCGAGTGGAAGTTGTGGCCCTGTGAGCGAATCGCGGCAGCAGGCCAGCAAATCACCGCAAGAGCGAACCCTCATCCGCCCCAAGGGCACCTTCTCCCGGGGGGAGAAGGTCGAATACGGGCGCTTCGCGCGCGCCGCCGGATGGGCTATCACGGCGTCGCCTTGCGGTGCACGGCAATCCATGCCGTGTAAGCGTCGAGAAACTTCTGCATGAATCCGCGCGTGCCCTCGTTGGCGATGCGCCCATGCTCGTCGAACAGTGTGGCGGCGGCGCCGACGTAGGCCTCGGGCTGTGCCAGCGTCGGCACGTCGAGGAACACCAGCGACTGGCGCAGGTGGTGATTGGCGCCGAAGCCGCCGATGGCGCCGGGCGACACGCTGACCACCGCGCCGGGCTTGCCGCCCCAGACGCTGTGGCCGTAGGGGCGCGAACCGATGTCCAACGCGTTCTTCAGCACGCCGGGCACCGAGCGATTGTATTCGGGGGTGACGAACAGCAGCGCGTCGCAAGCCTTCACCGCATCGCGAAAAGCGGTCCACGGCTGGGGCGGCGCGGGGTCGAGGTCCTGGTTGTACAGCGGCAGCGCGCCGATCTCGATCAACCGCAGATCGAGCGTGCCGCGTGCCATCTCCGCGAGCGCCAGCGCCATGCGCCGATTGAAGGATTCCTTGCGCAGGCTACCGACGAGAACCGCCACTTTCGGAATGCTGGCCATGCGCGAACTCTCCAATCGGATGCGAATCCCGTCATCACGGCGGAACGGCGGAACGGCGGAACGGCGGAACGGCGGAACGGCGGAACGGCGGAGATCATCCGCCGTTCGGCCGGCGAGTGCTACAGCAGGCGCTGTCCCTGCGCGATGTCGGCGTGCAGCTTCTGCTCGCCGGCCTGCGCCTGGCGGTCGAGGTGTTCGAACACGGCGTACTCCGCCTGCGTCGGCCGGTCGTAGCTGAGGTCGATGTCGGCGGCGAGGTAGGCCAGATGGCTGCGCAGTTTCGTCTCGTGCAGCAGGCTGCCCTCGCTGGACTGGATCTGCAGCGCGACCAGGCCGGCGATGTCGGCATCGAGCGCGTTCAGCGCCGGCTGCGCCCTGGCCTTGGCCAGCTTGCCCGCGGCGACCGCGCCGTCGAGTTGGTCGCGCAAGGCAATCGCCTGGTTGAGGGTGCGGTCCAGCGTGTCCAGCGCGGCGTGGATCTTCAGCCCCAACGCGAGGCGCGCGGCCAGCGCGTCGGGCGCCGGATGCAGGCGCGGATCGAGTACCACGGTGAAGACCTGCTCGGACTTGCGACCGCCGTAGTCGAGCACGGCGGTGTAGCGGCCGGGTAGCACGGCCGGGCCTTCCACGGTGTCGTCGAGTCCGCCGGCGGCGATCGGCGCCTGGAAGCCGGTGACTTCGGTGGCATCGGGATAGCGCAGGTTCCACTGCAGGCGGTTCATGCCGGGCGCGATCGCGGTGAGCTTGGCTTCCGCCGCATCCTTGGCCTGGATCGGCGTCCAGTTGTCGCGCACGGTGGCGGCCGGCTTGGGCGTCTTGGTCTTGAGATGCAAGGCAAACCTGCGCACCACCTGACCTTGTGCATCGACGAAGCTCAGCGTGACCGGCGTCTTGCCGTCGTAGCTCGCCGGGATGTGGAAGAACACCGTCGCGCCGAACGGCGGATTGGCACCGGCGTCGAGCACGAACCTGGCGTACTCGCTGACGCCATAGGCGTGGGTCAACCAGGCGGTTTCGGGCGCGAACACCTGCGCGGCGTCGGCGGCGACCGTCGGCTGCCGGGTCATCTGCTCGAGCAGGGCCAGATTGTCGAGGATCCAGAACGAGCGCCCGTGCGTGGCGGCGACCAGATCGCCCTGGCGCACGTCGATGGCCAGATCGCGCACCTGCACCTTGGGCAGGTTCAGCGCCAGCGGATGCCAGTACCGGCCGCCGTCGAAGCTGGCGTACACCGTGTTCTTGGTGCCGAGGAACAGCAGCCGCGCGTCGCTGGGATCCTGGCGCACCACGAAGGCGTACTGATCGTCGGGCAGGCCGGTGGTGATCGGCGTCCAGTGCGCGCCGTAGTCGCTGGTCTCGAACACGTAGGGACGGAAGTCGTCCCACATGTAGCGCGAGGCGGTCAGATACGCCGTGCCCTTGGCCACGTGGGAAGGCTCGATCGAGCTGATCTGCGCCCAGCCGGGGATGCCTTTGGGCGTGACCAGCTTCCAGCGCTT
>JAKAZT010000154.1 GCA_021815695.1 Pseudomonadota bacterium | reverse complement strand
GCGCATTTCATCGAGCTGTGCGCGCAACGCGGCGTGCCGCTGGTCTTCCTGCAGAACATCACCGGCTTCATGGTGGGCAGGAAATACGAAAACGGCGGCATCGCCAAGGACGGCGCCAAGATGGTCACCGCGGTGGCCTGCGCGAACGTGCCCAAGTTCACTGTGGTGATCGGCGGCAGCTTCGGCGCCGGCAACTACGCCATGTGCGGACGCGCCTACGGCGGCCGCTTCCTGTGGATGTGGCCCAACGCGCGCATCAGCGTGATGGGCGGCGAGCAGGCCGCCGGCGTGCTGGCCACGGTGCGCCGCGACGGCCTGGAAGCGCAAGGCAAGACGTGGAGCGCGGACGAGGAGGCGGCCTTCAAGGCACCCATCCGCGAACAGTACGAGCGCCAGGGTCATCCCTACTACGCCACCGCCCGGCTCTGGGACGACGGCATCATCGATCCTGCCGATACCCGCCGAGTGCTGGCGCTGGCGCTGGCCGCCAGTGCCAACGCCCCGCCCGAGCCCACGCGTTTCGGCGTGTTCCGCATGTGACGCCTGCGTTCCGCGGCGCCGCAACCACGGTGCGGCGTACTGCGCTGCGGCTCAGAAAAACTCGTATTCAAGCTGAAAGCGCAACGTACGATCAGGCGAGCCGTTGACCGTACCGAACAGCAGCGCGGCGTCGTACTTCAGGGCCCGTCCACCACCCAGCAACATGCGGCCGAAAAATGCCGGTCCGATCTTGTTCTCGATCACACGCAGTGCGCCGATGCGGCCGAACGAGCCAAAGCCCTGCAGCCCCGGCTCGAACGATGCATTGCCGCGCCACTTCCACTGCCAGGCGTACTCGAACTCGGTGCCGGGCTCGCGGTCACGGGCGAGTCCGCGTTTGAACAGTAGGTTGAGGTTGACCAAGGCACGGCCGAATTCCTTCTGGAACATAGGCCCCAGCTCGACGTAGTTCTTCTTCTGCAAGCGGTCGTGGGCAAATTCCGCGAACAGACCGACGTCCATCCAATGCTCGCCGATCTCGGTCAGCTGAAATACGTTCTCCCATTCGTAGCCCTCGACCCGCGCGGCGCCGCCCGGGGGCTTGGCGTAGAACACGGCCAGCTCGGTGAACCAGCGCGGCGCGATGCCGTAACCGATGTCGGCAACGTACTGCTGAGCGCGGTTGTCCGGATTGCCGGGCCAGTCGAGCGCGCCGCCGCGGAACTCGATCTCCCACTCGCGATAGCTGACCTGCGGCATGTAGACCTTCTCGGCCGGACCGGCCTGCGCCAGCGTCGGAATGCAGGCGAGCAGCAGCAGGACGAGCGGGCCATGGAGGCGGCAAAACAATCGGTTGCGATGCATTGGAGTACCCCTTGGCGTGGAATCGAGGCGAACGGAGCCGACGCGCCACGAGGGCGCGGTGATTGCAAAACTAGGGAATCTCAGCCGGTCATGGCACGTTGCGGCGATGCCGAATGCGTCCTGTGCGCCGCTTTGCTTGCGATACGCATGCCGATACCCAGCAGCAGCGCCGTCGCTAGCCAGACCAGCAACTGCACCGGCGCAGGCCGCGCGCTGTAGCCGACCAGCACATGCAGCGCCTGACCCGGCAATGAGTGCTCGCTGAGCAACGCCGAGCTGTCCCAAAGCGGCTCACCCAGTGCCGGCAGCAGGTCGGCTTGCACCAGGAACGCCATCGCGTCCGCCGTCAGCCCGGCCGCCAGCAGGATCAGCAGCGCGTTAGTGGCACCGAAGAAATGCCGCAGCGGTATGCGCAGCAGTCCGAAGTACAGCAGCAGGCCGATCGTCACGCCGGCCGCGAGGCCCAGCGCCAGTCCCGCGCCCAGATGGCCGGCGCCGCCGGCGAGCAAGCCGTAGAGGAACAGCACCACCTCGGAGCCTTCGCGCAGCACTGCCAGCGCCACCACCGTGATCAGCACGGTCAGCGGGCTGGCGCCCGTGCGCACCGACTTGCCGACGTCCTGCATCTGCATCGCCAGCGCGCGCCCATGGGATGCCATCCAGATGACATGCCAGGCGATCATCAGTACCGCCGCCAGCAACACGCCGGCATTGAAAACTTCTTGGCCGACGCCGCTGAACAGCGCGGCGATGCGACCGGCGCCCAGCGCCACCAGCAGTGCGCCGAGCACGCCGAGACCGATGCCGCCCAGGAGCGCCGCACCGCGGCGCGGCACGCCGCGCGTAGCCGCGGCCACGATCGAGACGATCAGTGCCGCTTCGAGCACTTCACGGAAGACCAGCAGGGCAATCGCGAGCATGGCCTCACTCCACGCGCAGCACACCCTGCGCCGTCGCAGGGTTGAACTCGCCGAAAAAGCGGTACCGCCCCGGCGGCAGCGGACCGACGAAGATCACCGCTCTGCTGTTCGGCAGGATGATCTTCTCGCGGTCGAAGTCGTTGCTCTCGAACTCCTCCGGCGTGGCGTCGCGATTCTCGACCACCAGCTTCACCTTGGTGTTGGCGGGAATCGTCAGCGTGGCCGGCTGGAAGCGATGGTTCACGATCGCCAGCCGGAACGACGGCGGTTCGGCGGCCACTGCCGTACGCGCAGTACCCATGGCCGCAAGCGCAAGCACAACGGACACGAGAATGGAGATGCGATGCGGCATGACGAGGCCTCTAGAGATTTAGATAATAATAACCATTCTCATTAACTTTGACAAGACGGCTGAAAGGCCCAAGGTCCGGCCCGCTATCATTCCCGTTCTGTTCGGGAGTTCGTATGTCCAGTCCACTCGAAATCACGCGCGAGGGAGCCGTCGCCCGCCTGACTCTGGCGCGCTCGCAAGTGCACAACGCTTTCGACGACGACCTGGTCGCGCGCTTAACAGCGGCGCTACGCGAGCTCGACGCCGACCCCGGCATACGCGCCGCGGTGCTGACCGGCGACGGCAGTACGTTTTCAGCCGGTGCCGACCTGCACTGGATGCGCACCATGGCGACCGCCAGCGAGGCCGAGAACGAAGCCGACGCGCTGCGTCTGGCGACATTGATGCGCGTACTGGACGAGTTCACCAAACCCACCCTCGCCCGCGTCAACGGCTCGGCTTACGGCGGCGGCGTGGGACTGATCGCCTGCTGCGACATCGCCATCGGCGTGCCCACGGCCAAATTCGCGCTCAGCGAGGTCAGGCTGGGGCTGGCGCCGGCGGTGATCTCGCCCTACGTGGTGGCTGCCATCGGGCCGCGCCAGGCGCGGCGGCTGTTCCTCGGCGGTGAGGTGATCGACGCCGCAGAAGCGCAACGCATCGGCCTGCTGCACACGGTGGTGCCGGCGGATGAACTGGATGACGCCTGCGCGCGCCAGTTGCACTGGCTGGCCAAGGGCGGTCCGCAGGCGCAGGCTGCGTGCAAGTCCCTACTGCGCCGGTTGCGACGCGCAGCGCTGGATGCGGCCGGTCAGGACGCCGCCAACGCCGCGCTGATCGCGTGCCTGCGCGTCTCGCCCGAGGGGCGCGAAGGCATGCAGGCTTTTCTGGACAAGCGCCCGCCACGCTGGATCGGTGGAGACGGCGCATGAACTTTCCCTTCGACAGCGTGCTCGTCGCCAACCGCGGAGAGATTGCCTGCCGCATCATCCGCACGCTGCGGCGGCTGGGACTGCGCAGCGTCGCGGTGTACTCGGAGGCCGACCGCGATGCCCAGCACGTGCGCATGGCGGACGCGGCTTTCCCGATCGGCGGACCGCGTCCGCAGGACAGCTATCTGCGCAGCGCGGCCA
>JAKAZT010000153.1 GCA_021815695.1 Pseudomonadota bacterium | reverse complement strand
CCGGAGATCAGCAGCGTCGGCACCGCGATGCGACGCGCGGCCGCAAGCAGCTGCGGCTGATGACGCTCACCCTCGGCGGCGACCACGTCCAGCAGCGCCGGATCCCAGTGCCAGCGCAGACGGCCGTCGTCGCCCAGCCGCAACAGCGGTGCCAGCTGCGCCGCGGATTTGCGCTCGCGACGCTGCGGCAGGTAGGCCGCGATCGCATCGGCGGCCGCCTCGTAGGAAGCAAAGCCGTCAGGGAACGCGCGCATGAAGGCGAGGATGCGCTCGACGCCGGCCGGCTCCCAGCGCGGCGTGATGTCCACCAGTACCAGCGCGCGCAATGGCGGCGATTGGCTGGCGCCGGCCACGGTGATACCGAGCAGACCGCCCATCGAGGCGCCGACCAGCACCGGCGGCTGCGGCAGCGAGCGTGCAAGATCATCGAGATCGGCAATGAACTGGTCGAGGTGATAGGCCCCGCCGGCCACACGATCGCTCTCGCCGTGACCGCGGGCGTCGAAGGTGATCGCCTGCCAGCCCGACTCCGCCAGCGCCTGTGCCGCGCCGGACCAGGCCTGACGGGTCTGGCCGAAACCGTGGGCGAACAGCACGGCCGGCGCTGCGGCGCCGCCGAAGCGCTCGCCGACCAAGGTCGTGCCGTCGGCGCTGACGAACGCCATGCGCTCGCGAGCCACCATCGTCGTATGCGGGCAGGTCGACACCATACGGCCGAGTATGTGAAACCGGCGATCCACTGTCAATACGCATGCGTATGGATCGAGCCGCGACTCCATGCCTGCATACCGACAACCCGGATGTCACCCGGATTCCCACTCGCATTTTGCGAAGGCAAGTGTCGAGAGTCGGCGCGGGCAGACCAATCGTTCGGGCAGCGCCCTCAGGAACTGACTTGTCATCCTGAGCACAGCGAAGGATCTGCGCAGCGAAGCATCTGGCCTGCCGAGCCATCCCGGCCGACCATCGGGCCATTCCGGCCGGCCACGCAGCGGGGTGCCTGTCGACGACCCGATCCTTCGGGCTGCGCCCTCAGCGACAACAAGCGAAGTTTGTCGCCCTGAAAGAGAAGTTGTCACCCTGAGCGCCAGCGAAGGGTCTGTGGTCACAGACACTGAATGCCACGAAGCGAAGTCGAAGGACCCGTGATCCGTATTTCCCGGCCGGACCGGCAGTCCGCGCGATTGCGCCGGACCCGCAAGCCGCTACCATGCCCGCATGCCGCAACCGACGCCTGCCATGACCGCCATCCGGCCCGATCGCGCTCGCCTGACCGCCGCCGACTGGGAGCATGCCGCGCTGGAGCTGATCGCCGAGCAGGGCGTCGGCGCGCTGGCGGTGGAGACCCTGGCACGCCGCCTGGGCGTCACCAAGGGCAGCTTCTACTGGCACTTCCGCAGTCGCGAAGCCTTGCTGAGCACCGCGCTGGAACGCTGGGAGGACGAGGGCGAACGGGTATTGCTGGCACAGGTGGACACCATTCCGCAGCCACGCGAGCGCCTCTGCGAGCTGTTCCGCCGCGTCGCCCGCGAGGTGCAGCCGCACCGCATCTACGCCGCCCTGCTGAAGGCGCTGGACCATCCGCTGGTGATCCCGTTGATGCAGAAGGTCACCCAGCGGCGCATGGACTTCCTCGCCCACGCCTATCGTCAGACCGGGATGGACCGCGCCGCCGCGCAGCACCGCGCACGGCTCGCCTATGCCGCCTATGTCGGCTTCCTGCAGATGAACCTCAACCTCAGCGTGCCGCGTCTGAGCCACGAGGAATATGAGGCCTACGTCGAGCATGTCATCGCCGCGCTGGTCCCGGACTGATCGGACCCGCCCGGCGTGGTGCCTCGGAAGTGCGCGCCGGCGATCCCCGATGGATTTCGATGCGAGACCAGGCGCGACGCGGAGGCATTGCCACGCCATGGCGACGAGGCGCAACGCCGTAGCGCGCCGAAAGACGCGGGAATGAGGGCTGCGTATTTCCGGGACACCGCACTCGCCGCGCTGCACTGCGGCGTGCCCCTCGCCGCGCCGGACCGTTAAGGTTCCACGTCGAACGCATGGAGCCGTACCGATGACCAGCTCGCTCGCCGCTCTCGACCGCTGGGTCGAGGACGTTGCCCGTCATGCACAGGCTGCAGATGTCCACTGGTGTGACGGCACGCAGCAGGAGTACGACGCGCTGGTGGCCCGCATGCACGCCACGGGCGATCTGATCGCGCTCAACCCGGCCACGCATCCGCGCTGTACCCTGCACCGCTCGCACCCGTCCGACGTGGCGCGCGTCGAGCACCTGACCTTCGTCTGCACGCGCGAGCGCGACGACGCCGGCCCCAACAACCACTGGATGGCACCGGACGCGGCGCACGCGAAGATCGATGCGTTGTTCGCCGGCTGCATGAAAGGCCGCACGCTGTACGTGGTGCCCTACTGCATGGGCCCGATCGACTCGCCGCTGGCGCGCTGCGGCGTCGAGATCACCGACAGTCCCTACGTCGTCGCCAACATGCGCATCATGACCCGCATGGGCGCGCAGGCCCTGGCGCGCATCGAGCGCGAGGGCCGTTTCGTCAAGGGTCTGCACTCCACCGGCGAACTCGACCCCGAGCGCCGCTTCATCATGCACTTCCCCGAAGAGCTCACCATCAAGTCCTACGGCTCGGGCTATGGCGGCAACGCCCTGCTGGGCAAGAAGTGTCACGCCCTGCGCATCGCCTCGTGGCAGGCGCGGCAGGAGGGCTGGCTGGCCGAGCACATGCTGATCGTCGGCATCGAGAATCCGCAGGGGCAGACGCACTACATCGCCGCGGCCTTCCCCTCCGCCTGCGGCAAGACCAACCTGTCGATGCTGATCCCGCCGGAAGGCATGCGCCGCAAGGGCTGGAAGGTCTGGACGGTCGGCGACGACATCTGCTGGATGCAGCCCGGCGCCGACGGCCGGCTGTGGGCGATCAATCCCGAGGCCGGATTCTTCGGTGTGGCGCCCGGTACCAGCGCCCGGACCAATGCCAATGCGCTGGCCATGCTCGACCGCGACACCATCTTCACCAACGTGGCCCTCACCGCTGACGGCCAGCCGTGGTGGGAGGGTTTGCCGGGCGAGCCCGTGCTCGACTGGCAGGGTCGGCGCCATGACACGGACCACGGCCCGGCCGCGCATCCCAACTCGCGTTTCACCGTCAGCGCACGCCAGTGTCCCAGCTTCTCGGCGCACGGCGAGGATCCGCAAGGCGTGCCGATCAGCGCCATCGTCTTCGGTGGGCGTCGCGAGCATCTGGTGCCGCTGGTCGTGGAAGCGCGCGACTGGGCGCACGGCGTGCTGCTCGGCGCGGCGATGGGCTCGGAGACGACCGCCGCCGCCGCCGGCGCGGTCGGCGTGCTGCGCCGCGACTCGATGGCGATGAAACCCTTCTGCGGCTACAACTTCGCCGATTATTTCGCGCACTGGCTGAGCTTCGACCAGCCGGGCGCGCGGCTGCCGAAAATCTTCCAGGTCAACTGGTTCCGCAAGGGCGCCGACGGCAGGTTCCTGTGGCCCGGCTTCGGCGACAACCTGCGCGTGCTGGAGTGGATCCTCGGCCGCTGCGAAAACTCGGCCGACGCTGCGGAAACGCCCATCGGCCGGCTGCCGCGTCCGCAGGACCTCGACCTCGAGGGTCTCGCCATCGACCCCGCCGCCCTCGACGCCCTGCTGGCCGTGGATCGCGATGGCTGGCGCGCCGAGCTTGCCGGTATCGGCGAGTATCTCGACAGCTACGGCGCGCGCCTGCCGGCGCGGCTGCGCGCCGAGCA
>JAKAZT010000152.1 GCA_021815695.1 Pseudomonadota bacterium | reverse complement strand
GGTTCGTCCAGTGAAACTGCCAGTCAAAGCGCGGCAGCCAGCCGTCATCGAAGGCGCCGCACGCGTCATCGGTGATGAAATTGACGTGCGCCGAGGCGAGACCGAGCCGGTGCGTTTCCGCGATCAGCGCGGCCGCCAGACGTTCGCGAATCACCGCCGTGTCGGGGCCGGTGCCGGCCAGCAGGCGCGGCCCGGTCACCGGCGTGTACGGGATCGCCGCCAGCAGCTTGGGATAGTAGCGGCCGCCGGCGCGCTCCCAGGCCTGCGCCCAGGCGTGGTCGAAGACGAATTCGCCGTGCGAGTTGCCCTTGAGATACAGCGGGACGGCACCGATCAGCGCACCGTCGTCATGCAGCGCCAGATGATGCGGCTGCCAGCCCCACTCGGGACGGATGCAGCCGTGGCGTTCCAGCCCGGCGAGAAATGCATGGTCGAGGAAAGGCTGGTCGTCCGCGCGCAGCGCGTTCCAGGCCGCCGCGTCGATCGCGTCGAGGGCAGGGTGGAAGCGGGCGCTGATCATGGTCTCGGCATCGGTGGCCGCGCGTGCAGGAAACGCGAGGTCGATGCCGACTCACGCCAGGCCGTCGAGATATTTCTCGGCATCCAGCGCCGCCATGCAGCCGAATCCGGCCGAGGTCACGGCCTGGCGATAGACCTGGTCGGCGACGTCGCCGGCGGCGAACACGCCGGGCACGCTGGTGGCGGTGGCATTGCCGGCCAGCCCGGTGCGGATCCTGATGTAGCCGTTGTGCATCTCGAGCTGGCCTTCGAACAGGGCGGTGTTGGGCGTGTGGCCGATGGCGACGAACACCCCGGTTGCGGCGACCTCGCGCGTGCTGCCGTCGAGGACGCTCTTCAGGCGCAGGCCGGTGACGCCGCTGGCGTCGCCCAGCACTTCGTCGACGGTGTGGTTCCAGAGGATCTCGATCTTGCCCGCGCGCTGCTTCTCGAACAGCTTGTCCTGCATGATCTTCTCGGCGCGCAGGCTGTCGCGGCGATGGACCAGGGTGACCTTGCGGCCGATGTTGGCCAGATACAGCGCCTCCTCGACGGCGGTGTTGCCGCCGCCCAGCACGGCGATGTCCTGGTCGCGGTAGAAGAAGCCGTCGCAGGTGGCGCAGGCCGACACGCCACGGCCCTTGAAGGCCTCCTCGGACGGCAGGCCGAGGTACCTGGCGCTGGCGCCGGTGGCGATGATCAGCGCGTCGCAGGTGTATTCGCCGCTGTCGCCGACCAGCCGGAACGGTCGCGCACCGAGGTCGGCGCTGTGGATGTGGTCGAACACGATCTCGGTGTCGAAGCGCTGCGCGTGGCGCAGCATGCGTTCCATCAGCTCCGGACCCTGCACGCCGGCATCGTCGCCGGGCCAGTTGTCGACGTCGGTGGTGGTGGTCAGCTGGCCGCCCTGCTGCAGGCCGGTGATCAGCAGCGGCTTGAGATTGGCGCGCGCGGCGTACACCGCGGCGCTGTAGCCGGCGGGTCCGGAGCCGAGGATCACGAGGCGGCTGTGTCGGGAAGTGCTCATGTATAATTCCGTGCTGATGCGGCGAGGTTCGGGCCGCGCTTCCGATGCGCCGGGCGCATGCGTGCGGGGAGGGTGCCGGCAACGCCGGCGTGACCTGCCCGCAGGATGGGGAAGCGCCGGTCATGAATCAAGCCGCCGCCTTTTTTTTGCAAGACGCCGCCGCCCGCGGCGTCATCGCGCAACGCACGAGGACCCCCACGCCATGCGTATCGGTATTCCGTCGGAAACCAAGACTCTCGAGGGCCGCGTCGCCCTGGTGCCTGCCGCCTGTGCCGATCTGGTGCGGCGCGGCCACGAGGTGTACATCCAGTCCGGCGCCGGACGGAAGAGCTGCTTCAGGGACGAGGAATACACGCGGGTCGGCGTGCATGTCGCGGCCGATGCGGCGGCGCTGTACGCGGCGGCCGAACTGATCGTCAAGGTCAAGGAGCCGATCGCGGGCGACCTCGCGCTGCTGCAGAAACATCACCTGCTGTTCTGCTACCTGCATCTGGCGCCGGAGCCCGAGCTGACCAAGCGCCTGCTGGCGATCGGCCTGACCGGCGTCGCCTTCGAGTCGGTCGAGGAGGCCGATGGCGGCCTGCCGCTGCTGGCGCCGATGTCGATCATCGCCGGCCGCATCGCGGTGCAGATCGGCACCCATCTGCTGCACCAGCCGGCCGGCGGCAAGGGCAAGCTGCTGGGCGGCCTGCCATCGACCGAACGCGGCAAGGTGGTGGTGCTCGGCGCCGGCGCGGCCGGCGGCAATTCCGCGGCGCTGGCCGCGGCCGGCGGCGCCAACGTGGTGGTGTTCGACAAGCGCCCGGACCGTCTCGCGCAGATGATGGCGCTGGGCAGCAACGTCACCGCGCTGTATCCCTACGAGGAATACGTGGCGCGCGAGGTGCGCGACGCCGATCTCGTGATCGGTGCCGTGCTGATCCCGAGTGCCAAGGCGCCGCACGTGGTGACCCGCGCGATGGTGGCCTCGATGGAGCAGGGCAGCGTGATGGTCGACATCTCGATCGATCAGGGCGGCTGCTTCGAGACCTCGAAGCCGACCACCTACGCCGACCCGACCTACATCGTCGACGGCGTCACCCACTTCGCGGTGACCAACATGCCGGGTGCGGTGCCGCAGACTTCGTCGCAGGCGATCTCGGCGGCGATCCTGCCGTACGTGCAGCGGCTGGCCGCCGGCAAGACCTGGCGCGAGCACGAGCCGCTGCGTCGCGGCATCAACGTCGAGGCCGGCGCGATCGTGCATCCCGCGCTGAAGGGCCTGGTGTAAGCTCGCCGCGCCGAAGCTGGGGACGGACGCGCGGGTGGCGAAAGAGGAAAGCGGGATACGCAAAGCCTTCGCGGCGGGCCTCAGCGACGAGCTGAAGCGCCTGCTGCGCGAGGCCGGCGTGCTGCTGCTGCTGCCACTCGGGCTGTACCTGTTCGTCTGCCTCGCCTCCTACAGTTCGCAGGATCCCGGCTGGTCGCACGCCGGCCCGGAACTGCCGGTGCACAATTTCGGTGGCCACATCGGCGCCTTCATCGCCGATCTGCTGTTCGGCTTCTGCGGCGGCCTGGCCTATGCGTTTCCGCTGCTGCTGGCGGCACTGGCGTGGCGCGTGCTGCGCGGTGGCGGCGCGCCGCGCTCGCCGCTGGAACCGACCCTGCGGCTGCTCGGCTTCGTCGCCTTTCTGGTGACCGGCAGCGCGCTGGCGTTCCTGCATCTGGGCAGCGCGCCCGGTCTGCCTGCCGGACCGGGCGGCATCCTCGGTCAGCAATCCGGCGAATTGCTGATGCGCGGCTTCGGCTTTCTCGGCGCCAGCCTGCTGCTGCTGGCGGTGTTTCTGGTCGGCATCACGCTCGCCACCGGCCTGTCCTGGTTCGCGCTGATGGACCGGACCGGCCGCGTGGCGATCCGCATCGCGACGTGGGCCCGGGCGCGCATGAAGCGCACGCCCGATCTGCTCGCCGCGCATGCCGCGCGCGCCGAGCGTACCGAGGTGCGCAAGGCCGACAGCGTGCGTCAGGCGCGTCGCGAGCCGGTGCGCATCGAAACGCCGGCGCCGGTGATCGAGAAGAGCGAACGCGCGGCGCGCGAGAACCAGATCCCGCTGTTCGCCGGCGCCGCCGCCGCGGGCGATCTGCCGCCGCTGTCGCTGCTCGACGAGCCGAAGCCGCAGATCCGCAAGGGCTATTCGGACGAGGCGCTCGAGGCGCTGTCGCGCCAGGTGGTGCTCAAGCTCAAGGACTTCCGCATCGAGGCCAACAGCGTCGGCGTCTATCCCGGTCCGGTGG
>JAKAZT010000151.1 GCA_021815695.1 Pseudomonadota bacterium | reverse complement strand
TGAGGGAGTTAACTGGTGGTAGCTGGGTGGTAGCTAACCGCCGGGTCAGAGTCCTTTATAGACGCTGCAAACCACCGCGCGCGCCGCAATCTGTTCGAGCAGCTGATGCAGGCGGTGAAGTACAACTCCCTTGGTCAGATCAGCCATGCGCTGTATGAGGTGGGGGGAATACCGACGCAATATGTAGCTCCGGTGCGCTTGGCGGGCGCGGCGTGCCCGGCGTGCCATCCAGCACCAAGCCGATCCGTCAACGAAGCTGTCATCCTGCCCGGCAGACCGGATGCCTCGCTGCGTTCTGCATGGCAAGACCCCGGGCGGTCCGGCAGGCCAGATCCTTCGCTGCGCTCAGGATGACAAGACTTTTGGCATTACAAGGCCTTCGGCATGCCAGGCCCTCCGCTGTCATCCTGAGGGCGCAGCGCGAACGATCTGGTCGTCGACAGACACCTTCGGGAAACCTCGGAATCGGCTCCCTTTTTTCCGGCTCAGCCTTTCGCCAGCGCCTTCACATCACTGGTGGTCAACGGATTGCCGCCAATGCCCCAATCGCCGCTGTTGACCTCTTCGATCACGACCCAGGTCACCGGTCGCATGTTCTCGCCTTCGATCGCGACCATCGTGTCGGTGAGCTTGCGGATCATCTCCTGCTTCTGCGCCTGCGTGAAAACGCCCTCGATCAGTTTGACGTTGAGGAATGGCATGCCGGTTCTCCTGTTCGCTGTTTGAGTTGCCCGGGCGACTCACCCGGGTTCGTTGCTTCGGTTGATTGCCTGTCCATCGACCGGTACGGTGGCGGTCACGATGACGAACTCGCCCGGGAGCCGGTAACCGCAGTCGCATCGCCACGCCGCAATCGCCTCGACATAGCGCTGGCGAACCCGTGCCTGCGTGGCCTCGTCGAAATGCGACCAAGCCAATGCGACCGGTCCGCCGACGAAGGCCGCGCGACATGCCGCATCGGCATTGGCCCAGGTCAGCGTCGTCGCCACGCGGCGCAGCTCGATCGCCTCGAACTGCGCGCCGGTACACGCGTGCGCCAGCGTCTCGCCCTGTCCCAGGCGAAAGAACAACGGGCATACGTCGCTGGCGACCTCGGCGTCGACGATCGGAAACAACGCCGACCACGCGCAGCGTGCCCGCTCGCCCCACACCGCGATAACCAGCCGCCCGCCCGGCCGCAGCACCCGCCGCATCTCGCGCACGGCCTGCTCCGGATCCGGCAGGTACATCAAGCCGAGCGCGCACAGTGCGACGTCGAAACTCGCATCGGGCAGCGACAGCTGCTCCGCGTCCATGCGCTTGAAACGCACGTTCCGCACCTTGTGCTGCGCGGCGCGCTGCCGAGCGGTGTCGACCATCTGGCCGGACATGTCGATACCTACCACCCGTCCGCGTGGCCCCACCGCCCCGGCGGCGCGGAATGCGATCAGCCCGCTGCCACAGGCCACGTCGAGCACGCGCTCGCCCGTCGTCAGCGCCGCGCGTGCAATCAGCTCGTCGTGCGCGGTAGCCAGTTGCGTCTGCCATAGCGGTTCGTAATCCGCTGCGGCCAGGTCCCATCCATAGCGCTGCACGCGCCGTTGCAGTCGCGGCTGCATGCTCAGCGTCGATGGTGCCGGTCTTCCGGCGTGCTGAAATCGAGGATGGCATGCATACTTCTTCACTCCGGCACGGTGTGGGTAGGCAGAGGCGAGTCGGCAAAGGCTGCCACCCACTGACCAGCCCGACGCCGGATGCACGATGGCGCGCGACTCCGCATGGCGTCCTGCCCGGGCGTCGCCGATACCTGCCCGGGCGTCCCTGCACCGACGTGTGATCGAGGGTTCCTGCCCGCGCGTCTGCGAGTCCTGCCTGATCGTCCGGCCGGCTGCAATCGACGCCACGGAATCTTGGCCTGGCGCAGTGGGAGGAACACAATTCACCGCAGATCACACATGGAGCACCGACATGGCGACCAGCGATCTGGCGACTGCAATGCAACGGGCGGCAAGGGCGCTGCAGCGCCGCCCCGCAACGGGCATCCACGACGACGCACCGGCGACGGCGCATTGGCAGGCGGGCACGCGTGTCGTGGCGAGCCATGCCAACGGCACGCAGGTGCTGACCGACATGCCAGGCGAGCTCGGCGGCGGCGGCGACCAGGTCACTCCGGGCTGGCTGTTCCGCGCGGGTCTCGCCTCCTGTCTGGCCACCCGCATCGCCATGGGCGCCGCCGCCGAAGGCATCGAACTGGGCAGGCTGGAAGTGCGCGCCAGCAGCCGCTCGGATACCCGCGGTCTGCTCGGCATGACCGACGCCGCCGGCGCGCCCGTGTCCGCAGAGCCCAGCGACGTGCAACTGCACGTGCGCATCGCCGCCCCCGGCGTCCCGCCACAACGACTGCGGACCCTGGTCGAAGACAGCCATCACCATTCGCCGATCCCCGCGGCAGTGGAGCACGCGGTGCCGGTGGGCCTGCGCATCGACATCGACCCCAGCTGAGCCGTCTACGACCATGGACGCGCTATCGGAAATCCTTCGCGTGGTGCGCCTGGTCGGCGCCATCTTCATCCACGCCCGGTTCACCGCGCCGTGGTGCTATCAGTCGCCCAGCGCCGATACCGCGGCACCGCTGCTCGAGCCGGGCGCCGAACGCGTGGTGATCTTCCATCTGGTTACCGAAGGCGAGTGCTTCGTCGAGCTGGCCGGGCAACCGCCGGTGCGGCTGTGCGCAGGCGACGTGGTGCTGTTCCCGCGCGGCGATGCCCATCTCATGGCTTCCGCTCCCGGCCTGGCACCTGCGCAAAGCGCGCGCCTCGAAGCGGTGCTATCGCGACGGCCGCGCCAGCTCGCATACGGTGGCGGCGGCCCCACCACGTGCATCGTCTGCGGCTACCTCGCCTGTGATGCCCGCCTCGCGCGAATGCTGCTCGCCGGGCTGCCGCCGCTGGTACGAGTGAACGTGCGCGGATCGAATGCCGGCGTGTGGCTCGAGGCTTCGGTGCGCTATGCGCTGGCCGAGGCGCGTTCGCCCCGGCCTGGCGGTGCCGGTGTACTGGCCAAGCTGGCCGAGGTGCTGTTCATCGAGGTGTTGCGCCTGTACATGAACGAACAGCAGGCCGGCCGCACCGGCTGGCTGGCGGGCCTGGGCGATTCCGTCGTCGGCCGCGCCCTGAACGCGCTGCACCACCGCCCGGCCCATGCGTGGACTCTGGAAGAACTGGCGGGCGCAGCCGCCACCTCGCGCTCGGTACTGGCCGAACGCTTCCGTCACCTCGTCGGCGCCACGCCGATGCAGTACCTCACCCAATGGCGCATGCTGCTTGCCGCCAACCTCCTGTGCCGCAGCAACTCCCCGCTGGCGCGCATCGCCGAAGACGTGGGCTACCACACCGACACCGCCTTCAGCCGGGCCTTCCGCCGTGAATTCGGCACCCCACCCGCAACCTGGCGACGGCATCAATCGATGCATGGACACCTGGAAACCGGGGTCAGGTTCTGAGGGTTCCCCACGAATTCCATCGATCAATCAAGACGTTGCGCCCTGATTGAAGGAACGGTGCGCGCATGATGCGGTCATTCCTCACGGGTTACGAAGCCAGAGGAGACCCCACCATGCGCGCGACCGCAGTATTGCAAAAGTGTTTGGGCAGCGCACTGGGCTCGATGCACGCGCTGCGCAGCCGTGTGTTATCGGAACGGACTCTGACCTGCTTTGATCAGACCCGCTTTGATCATCACCACTGCGTCGCAAGCACGGTGCAGATGCGGCTGAGTCCGTCGACGTCCTTGGTATCCGACTCCTCGGCGGGCGAGTGCGAGTACTTGGTCGGCCAGCCGAGCGCCACGGCGTTGCTGCCGTAACGCGTGTACAC
>JAKAZT010000150.1 GCA_021815695.1 Pseudomonadota bacterium | reverse complement strand
CGACTGCAGGCGCGCAGCGCCGCCAGCGGCGTGCCCGACGCGCATGCGGTGGGCGACCTGCTGCTGCACGCCTATCCCGACCGCGTCGCCCTGCGCGATCCGGCGCAGCCGCTGCGCTACGTGCTGGCCAGCGGCCGCGGCGTGCGTCTGCATGAAGCCAGCGCGCTGATCGGCGAACCGTGGCTGGTGGTGACCGACCTGCGTCTGGAAGCCCGCGACAGCCTGATCCACGCCGCCGCGCCGTTCGACCCCGAGCGGCTCGAACGCGATTATCCCGAGCGTTTCACCCGCGCGCGCAGCGTGCGCTGGAACGCCGATCGCGACGCCGCCGAGGCCTTCGAGGAACGCCGCTTCGACGCGCTGGTGCTGGAGCGGCGCAGCGTGCCGGTGGGCGACGCCGACGCCGGGCCGGCCCTGCTGGCCGCGCTGCGCGCGCGCGGTCTCGACGCCCTGCCGTGGAGCGACGCCACGCGACGGCTGCGCCTGCGCGTGCAATCGCTGCGCGGCTGGATGCCCGAACTGGCGCTGCCGGACTTTTCCGATGCGGCCCTGCTGGACGCTCTCGAAACCTGGCTGGCACCGCAGCTCGCCGGCAAACGCCGACTCGATGCCCTGACCGCGGCGGAACTGTCCGCGGCGCTGGGCACGAAGCTCGATCACGCGCAGCGGCGCGCGCTCGACGCCGAGGCGCCCGACGCGCTGACCGTGCCCAGCGGCATGACGCGCAAGCTCGACTACGCGCCCGACCAGCCGCCGGTGCTGGCGGTCAAGCTGCAGGAGCTGTTCGGTCTGGCCGACACGCCGCGCATCGCCGCCGGCCGCGTGCCGGTGACCCTGCATCTGCTCTCGCCCGGCGGCCGCCCGATCCAGGTCACCCGGGACCTGCGCGGCTTCTGGGATCGCACCTATCCCGAGGTGCGCAAGGAATTGAAGGGGCGCTATCCGAGGCATCCCTGGCCCGACGATCCGTGGACCGCAACACCGACCCATCGCGCCAAGCCGCGCGGCACCTGAGTCGCGCGGGGATGCCGCCGCGGCGTATTTTCGGTTACGGCGCCTTGCCCGCCGTTGAGGCCGCATGCGCCATGCGCCCGGCCTGACGTGCCATGCCGGCCGCCATGCGCACCGCGTCACCGGCGACGGCGGTTCCCGCCCGGCAGGCGCGAACCTTGTCCTGCGTCAGCACGGCGTAGGGCCGGAAGGCCGGCAGGGTCGCGGCGATCGAGTCCTGCAGCGCGACCAGCGCGGCGACCTGACTGCACAGCCCGGCCAGGCTGGTACTGAAGCCGGCCACGTCCCGATGCGCGGCGCCGATCACGGCAGCGGACCCGGCGTGCGCGGCTTCCTGGTCGATGCCCGCGGACAGGTGCTGCCCCGCCCTGCCGATGGCGTGGCCGGCCTGCTGGATCGCGGTGAACTGCCGGTCGTACTGCGCCAGCGCGCTGCGCTGCGCCGGCGTCAGCGCGACGGATGTGCCGTCGATGGCGAGATCGCCCGCCGGGGTCACGCGCGCCACGGGCTTGAACGGCACGTGGATCACCACGTCGCCGTCGAGCGCCAGATCGAGCGACGAGGTGGTGTCGCTGCAGGCCGCGAGGAGCGGCAGTGCCAGCGCGACGAGCAGAATCGAAACGCGACGACGCGTGATCCCCATGACGTATCCCCCGGTTGCGATGCCCCGAAACGGCCGCTCGCGCACCGGCGCGAGGCGGCCCTGAAAGGATCAGTGAGCGTGCAGGCCCGAGCGGCACTCGCCGACGCGCCGATCGTCGATCACCGTGTACGGCGCGAAGGCCGGCAGTTGCGCGGCGAGCCGGTTCTGCGTGGTCTGGATCGCCTGCATGTCGTCGCAGATGCGGGCGACGTGCACCTCGATCTTCGCCGCCTGGGCATTCGCCTTGCGGCCGATGTCGCGGGTGTCGCCATGGGCCAGCCCCGAAAATACCGCGCCGATCACGCTGCCCGCCATCGCCGCGCCGGCCTTGCCGGTTTCCATGCCGTCGTGCAGCGTTGCCTGCACCTGCGCGTGGTACTGCGTGGTCAGCGCGCGCTGCGCGGGCGTCAGGGCCACCGCCTTGCCGGCGATGCGCAGATCGCCGTCGGCCTCGATGCGCGCGGTGGTGTCGTTGCTGCCGCGGATCGTGATCCGGCCGTCGTGGACATGGATCAGGCTGCCGATCGATCCGTCACCGTTGTCGAAGGAACAGGCGCCGACACTGGCGGCGATAGCCAGCGCCAGCAGACCGGCGCGGACGGTTCGTGCAGCAGGATGCAGGGCATGCATGGGCGGATCCTCGGCGTCCCCGGTACAGCTTGAGTGTGACACTACACCAGCACGCCTGGCGTTCGAGCATGAAGAAAGTCATGCCCGGCAAACACTTACGAAACCGTAATCGTCTCCATGACGCGCCCGATGCGCAACGCCAGCGGCCAGATCACCGCGCGCGTCTGCTGCGGATCGCCCCACGCGGCCTGCAGTGCGGGCGCGACTTCGGCGATGGCGTCGCGGCCGGTGGCGGCAAGGTGACGCTGCGCCGCCGACCAGCTGGCGAGATAGGCCCGATACTGCGGCAGCGTCCAGTCGCAGCGCAGGATGAAATCGGGTGCCGCGATTTCGGCGAACGGAAACGGCAGATCGCGATAGCCGGCCGCGACGTGGCGGCGCTCCGGCGGCCAGTGCGGACCGAGAGTGTCGTCGTGCAGCGTGCGCAGCAGCGCGTCGATGCCGGGGTCGTCCGCGCCCTCGATCCGGTTGCTGCCGTAGGTCCAGGCCGCGATCACGCCGCCCGGCCGCAGCACGCGGCGCACCTCGGCATAAAACGCCGTCAGATCGAACCAGTGCAGGGCCTGGGCGACGGTGACCAGATCGGCGCTGGCATCCGGCAGGCCGCAGCGCTCGCCGCGTTCGACGACGTAGGTCACGCGCGGATGCGGCGCGGCGGCGGCGATCTGCGCCGCGCTGGGATCGCCGGCGTGCACCCGGCGAAAGTGCGCGGCCAGCGCGACGCTGGCCTGGCCGTTGCCGCAACCCGCGTCCCAGACCAGCTCGCGCCGCGGGCACTGCGCGGCCAGCCAGTCGAACAGCGCCCCGGGATAGACGGGACGCGCGGCGGCATAGGCCGCGGCATGACCGGAGAAGTGATCCTTGAAGGGGGCATCGCTCATCGGCAGACCGCCCGCGGGAAAGGCCGCCGCCATTCTCGCGCAGAGGCGCGGCGCACGACAGAAGCAGCGCGGGTAGCGGCGCCATCGTGCCCGACGGATCGGGGGCGGGTGCCGCCGCCCGGGCGTCCCGCGGCCACCCGGCGCGTCGCCGCGTTCAGCAGAGCGCGACGACGCGAACGGCGGATTCGCGGTAGTTGCGAAAGCCCATCCGCTCATACAGCCGGCGCGCGTTGCCGTTGTCGCGCATGACGTGGAGAAACGGAATCTCGCCGCGCTGCAGCTGGCGGCGGATCAGCCTGATCGTCAGGCGCCGCGCCAGGCCGCGGCCCTGGAAATCCGGATGCGTGCAGACGCCGCTGATCTCGCGCAGCGTGCCGGCCTGCATGCGCTCGCCCGCCATCGCGATCAGGCGCTCCCCGTCAAAGCAGCCGAAGTACTCGCCGAGTTCGAGGGTGCGCGGACCGAACGGGCCCGGCCGGGTCAGCGTGGCCAGCGCCAGCGCCTGCTGCGCATGCTGCGGGCCGAGACGGATCGCTTCGGGCGCCTCGTCGAGCGCGGGCATCGGCGCTTCCCAGACCATCTTGAACATGGTCGATTCGGCGTCGAGGCGCCAGCCCGCGGGCACGACACCCGACCAGCCGTCGCAGTAGAACGGCTCGCCGGGCCGGCAGTACGGCGCCAGGGCATCGAAGTCGGGGTGCGCGGTGTCGGCGAAACCGACGATCGGGGAGAACCCCGCGGCGTAGCGTCGGGC
>JAKAZT010000034.1 GCA_021815695.1 Pseudomonadota bacterium | reverse complement strand
CCATGGCTCCTGGCGTGCGCGGGGTGTCCGGCGCCATCTGATCGGCAATGCCGGGCATTCCGGGGGCCGGTTCCGGGCCGACGCGGGACCGGTCGCGGGCGATTCCTGACGGCGTGCCCGGTTTGCCGCTGCGAAGACTGCATCAGTGCGTGCGGTACCATCATGCGCCGGTTTCGGAGATCGCAGATGTCCAGAATCGACCAAAGACTGAGGGATCTCGGACTTGCGCTCCCGTTGCCCCTGCAGCTTCCGCCGGGTGTGATCCTGCCGTTCCCTTGGATCAGGATCGTCGGCACCCGAGCGTTGATCTCGGGTCACGGACCCACGAACGGGGATGGCTCGCTTGCCGGGCCGCTGGGCAAGGTCGGAAGCGACGTATCGCTGGAGCAGGCCTACCTTGCCGCCCGCCTCACGGGGCTGGCCATCCTCGGCAGCCTGAAACGCGAACTCGGTGACCTGGATCGAATCGCATCCTGGTCCCGTGCATTCGGAATGGTCAACTCGGCCCCCGGCTTCAACCAACAACCCGCCGTCATCAATGGGTTCACCGACCTGATTGTCGATGTCTTTGGTCCCGAAAAGGGTGCGCACGCCCGGAGCGCGGTCGGCCTGGCAGAACTTCCTTTCAATATTCCTGTGGAGGTGGAGGGTGAGGTTGAACTACTTCCGCCATGACACTCGATGCCTGCTGGAACCGGAGTCCGTAACCGGGGCTCGCGGCACTCTTTCCGAAACCGTACGCTGATCCCGGTTTCACAAGGCGACGGTTGTCCTTCGAAGCGCCGAGCCGGTCGCCATCGGACACGGATCGCGAAGGCTGGCCGGATGCCGAGTTCCCCGTGGGCCCGATGAGGAGCCTGGTTGCGCAGGCCGGTTAGCCTTGCCAAAGGCGGGGCATGCTGCACTGCTCGGACACTGACATCGGTTTCGCCGGAGTCGCAAAAGAAGGGGAGCAAACGCAATGAAGCAGATCATCGTTGTCGTCCTGGCTTTGTTCGCACTGTCGAATGTCCGGGCGGCCGACAGCCAGGTTCGCATCGACGGCCACTCGCAGGATTCGACAGCCGCCGGTATCCAGGCCATGTACGCGGCTCACGACAATCGTGACAAGTGCCTCCTGGAAACGGCCATTCTTCGGATCCAGGTCGGGGACCAGGCGGCGCAGGCGGCCAGGACGGGCGACAAGCATGCACAGGCCACTCCGCTGGGGCCGAAGATCAATGGAATGACCTATGGCCAGATCCTGCAGTTCTCGCAAAAGTATCCGGACAAGGTAAAGGGGCTGTGTCGGAACTGAAGTCCGGCCATCGGGCGACCTTGCCGAATCGCCAGGGCTGCGCGCCGGGCCATTGAACCGCCCGATCGCGCATCCGCGTGGGTGCGGCGCCAGTCATCCGGGCCGGGCTCGGCAGATCGGCGGCGTGGAGCGTGGTCCGCCGGCTCCTGTGCCATGCGCCACGCCGATCCCCGCGCGGACTCGAGGTCCTTCGGCCGGTGCCGCGCAGCGCCGGCTGCCGTCCCGCCGCGTGGCTTGCTAAGGTGTAGCGGCCATGCCCCCTGCCACCGCCACCGTGCTGCGTCCGCTGGCCATCCTCGGCGGCACCTTCGATCCGGTGCATCTGGGGCATCTGCGCGTGGCGTGGGAGGCCGCCGAGCAGCTCGACGCCGAGGTGCGCCTGCTGCCGGCGAACCTGCCGCCGCACCGGCCGCCGCCGGTGGCCAGCGCCGCGCAGCGGGTCGCGATGCTGCGCGTCGCGCTGGCCGGGCAGGACCGGCTGACGCTGGACCTGCGCGAGATCGAGCGGACCGGACCGTCGTGGACGGTGGATACCCTCATCGCGCTGCGTCACGAGATCGGTCCGCTGCGGCCGCTGGTGCTGCTGATCGGCGCCGACGCCTACGAGGGCCTGACCAGTTGGCATCGCTGGCGGACGCTGTTCGAGCTGGCCCACATCGGGGTGCTGACGCGGCCCGGTCCCAGCACGCCGCTGCCGCCGGAACTGGAGTTCGAGACCGCGCCGCGCCGCGCGCACGAACCGGCCGTCCTGCACAGCGCGCCGGGCGGCCGCGTGCTGGCGATCGCGGTGACCGCGCTGGCGATTTCGGCGACCCGGGTGCGCGCGCTGCTGGCCACCGGGCACATGCCGCGTTATCTGCTGGCCGACGCGCTGCTGGCCGATCCCGGACTGCTGGCGCCGTATCGCTGCGGCCCGATCGGCTGAGAACAGCGGCCGAAGCCTGCGGATTCCTCCGGCGCGGCGGTCCCCCGGCGGCCCGTGCGCCGGGGCTGGTGCACCCGGAGTGCGGGCGTATACTGATTTCGCGCATTCCGCGCGCCCGGCTCCGAGGTGAGCATCGCTTGGCCACGACCGCTGCTGTTTCGACCGCACGCCGCAACAAAGCCGCCGTCCCGACCGCCGCACGCCTGCGCGCGCTCGTGCTCGCCGCCCTCGACGAGCTCAAGGCGCGCGAGGTCAAGGAGATCGACGTGCACGGCAAGACCTCGATCACCGACCTGCTGGTGATCGCCTCCGGTACCTCCACCCGCCACGTCAAGTCGATCGCCGACGAGGTCGCGCGCGTCGCCCGTCATGCCGGTGCGCCGCCGATCGGCATCGAGGGCGAGCGCGAGGCCGAATGGGTGCTGGTGGACCTGGGTGACATCGTGGTGCACGTGATGCTGCCGCGCATCCGCGAGTTCTACGGGCTCGAGCGGCTGTGGACCCTGGGTCCGGACGCCGAGGCCGCGGCCGCGGGTTGAGCGATGCGCGCGCACCTGCTGGCGGTCGGCGAGCGCATGCCCGCCTGGGTGGCCGCCGGTTTCGAGGACTACCGCAAGCGGCTGGCGCACGAGCTGCCGCTGGAGCTGATCGAAATCCGTCCCGGCGTGCGCGGCAAGGGCCGCGATCCGGCGCGCGCGATCGTCGACGAGGGCACGGCGCTGCTGGCGGCGCTGCCGCGCGCTGCGCGGGTGATCGCGCTGGACGGTCGCGGCGCCGCATGGAGCAGCGAAACACTGGCGCAGCAACTGGCCGACTGGCGCATGCAGGGCCGCGACCTGGCATTGCTGATCGGCGGTGCCGACGGGCTGGCCGAGACGGTGCTGGCGCGAGCCGAACGGCGCTGGTCGCTGGGCCCGCTGACACTGCCGCACATGCTGGTGCGGGTGCTGGTCGCCGAACAGCTTTATCGCGCGGCCAGTCAACTGGCCGGGCATCCCTATCACCGCGGTTGATGCGTCCGGTCAACCTCGGGCATCGGTGCACGTTGCCGTAACCGTGACCGGCGAACCGGAGGATGGCCTGCGTCGAGACGACGGGCGCAGATCGCTGCGATCAACGCAGTCGAGCGCGATCTGAAGGCGGCTTTCCTTTCGTGCGCTGGATTTCTTCGGTCGCTCCGCAAAGGGACTCCCTTCGGTCGCGTTGGTCATCCCGAACGGAGTGAAGGATCGCAGCCTGCGCTATGCAGCGTGTCGCAGGCTGTGCGGGGGGCGCCTCGCTGCGCAGATCCTTCGCTGCGCTCAGGATGACAAAGCAGTGAGTACCGCTTCGCTGCGCTCAGGATGAGAAAGCAGTGAGTACCGCTTCGCGGCGCTCAGCGATGGTCGCAAGACCCAGGATGAAACGGCCGCCCACGCCGGCTCTCGGCGCCTACCTTGGCAAAAAGCCAAGAGATAAGGATGACAAGGCAGGAAGGGCACCGCTTCGCTGTACCCGGGATGACAAGGCAGGAAGGGCACCGCTTCGCTGTACCCGGGATGACAAGGCAGGAGGTAAACGCTTTGCTGCGCTCAGCGACTGTCATGTCATCCCAAAGCGCTTGTCATCCTGAGCGCAGCGAAGGATCTGGCCTGCCGGACCACCGGGGCTGGCCATGCAGCAGGATGACGTCGTCCGCCAGATCCTTCGGGCTTTGCCCTCAGGATGACAAGGCAGGGGGTATGGCTTCGCCGCGCTCAGGATGACAAGGCAGGGGGGTACGGCTTCGCCGCGCTCAGGATGACAAGGCAAAGGAGCACGCCCCGGCAACCGCTCGCTGCGCCCGGCAGACCGGACGCAGATTTCGCGGCAGGCGATCCCGCTTCACGGTCGCTCGGGCGCAACCCGAAGGATCCTGTGCGCCGCGATCAGTGGATGCCGATGCCGACGCCCAGGCCGATGCCGATGTTGGGCCGGTTGCTGCGCAGCTCCTCGGCGGTCCACAGGTGGATCGCCTCGACCTTGACCAGCGGGAACACGTACGGCGCTTCGCCGACCTTGCCGGCACGGGTACCGGCGATGCGGCCGCGCAGGGTGACCAGGGCGCCGGCCGGGTAGTCGAGCTTCTCGACGTAGCCCGACAGCATCGCGATGAAGCGACCGCCGGCGGGCTGGCCGATCTGCGGGCGCTGACCGTGGTCGAGCGGGTAGCCGAGGATCTCGATCTCGGTGTGGTCGGGCAGGTTGTCGACGCTGACCACGCGGCCGCCCCAGATCACGCTGCGATCACCGAACCGCTCCGGTGTCTGCGCCACGGTTTCCGGCGGCACCTGCGCGAGATCGGCGGGCGCGGTGTAGATCGGCTGGCTGCTGCAACCGGCCAGCGCGAACACGACGCCGGCCAGCACGACACGAATCGACGCACGCATGGGCAGTCTCCGCAGGCACAGGATGAGGCGCTATATCCAGTTTAGCAGCGCCAGGCGTGACGGAAGGCTTACGTCTTGCCCAGTCGCGGTCTCCTCCTTGTCATGCTGAGGGCGAAGCCCGAAGCATCTGGGCGAAGCCAGAAACATCTGTCGGGGCGCGGCGGGCCGTAGAGCCAGATCCTTCACGATGTTCAGGGCTGCTTAGTCCGGCGTCAGCCACTCCAGCCGCTGACTGGCGCCGGGGCCGTCGGCCAGCAGCGGCTGCAGGGCGGTCAGCAGTGCGGCGAGGCCGGCGTCGATGCGGAATGGTGCATTCACGATCGCCAGGCCGCAGCCGTTCATGCGCAGCGGCGAGTCGTCGCCGCGTACCTGCAGCTCGGCGATCAGCACCTTGCGCGCACCGCTGGCGGACAGCCAGCGGTGGAACGGGCGCAGCGTGGCGCGGCGCTTGATCGGATACCAGACCGCATACACGCCCTGCGGCCAGCGCAGCCAGGCGGCGCGCAGCGCGGTCTGGATCGCGGCGAACTCGCCGTCCTGCGCCTCGTAGGGCGGATCGATCAGCACCAGGCCGCGCTTCTCCGCCGGCGGCAGCAGCGCCGGCAGCGCGGCATAGCCGTCACGCAGGTGCACGTGCACGCGGGCGTCATCGCGAAACAGCACGCGCAGCGCGGCGTATTCGTCCGGCTGCAGCTCGCACAGCAGCGCGCGGTCCTGCTCGCGCAGGCAGGCGGCGGCCAGCTGCGGCGAGCCGGGGTAATGGTGCAGCGTGCCCGTCGGCGCGTCGGGGTCGAGCCGGCGCAGCAGGTCGAGATAGCGTCGCAGTGGCGCGGCCGGCGCCGCGGCCAGCAGGCGTCGCACGCCACCGGCCTGCTCGCCGGTGCGCACCGCCTCGCCGGCGCCGAGGTCGTAGCGACCGCGGCCGGCATGGGTGTCGACATAGCAGAACGGCGCCGGCTTCTGCGCCAGTGCGTCGAGCAGCGCGACCAGCGCGGCGTGCTTGAAGACGTCGGCGAAGTTGCCGGCATGGAAGGCGTGGCGGTAGTTCATCGCGGGACTCGGCGGCAGGCACGCAGTGTACGCGGCGGCAAGTCTGGAGCGGCTTCAGAGTTGAGCCATCCGCAACGCGAGACTATGCTGCGGTCATGCGTCTTTCCGCCGCACCGTTCCGTCGTCTGCTCGCGCTGGCCCTGCTGGCGTGGTCGGGCATGGTGCTGGCAGCGCCGCTGCCCGCGGTGCATCCCGTGCCGGCGATGGTGATGACGCATGCCGCGCCGCTGCTGCACGCCGGCCGGCCCATGGCCGCGCACCGCGCCGCTGCATCCGTCGCGGCAGCCGATTGTTGCGGCCATGCGCAGCATGCCTGCAGTGGCGACCACGGCTGTGGTTGCGTCAGTGCGTGCGGCGCCGCGGTGCTGCCGGTCGCTGCGCTGTCGATGCAGACGCCGCACGCCGGACGCGATCTGTTGCGGCTGCGCCGGCCCGCCCTCGCGCCCATGATCACCGCTCCGCCGCTGCGGCCGCCGGCCGCCTGAACGCGCCGCGTCGCTTCGCGCGACGCTCCCTGCCTTGCCCGATTGACGCCGCGCCCTGCAGCGCGGCCTGTCCGCGTGTTCCGGAGTCATCATGTCCCGTATTCTTGTTCCATCCGATCGTCCTGCCGTGCCCGATCGGACACGGCGCCGCTTCGTGCAGGGGCTGGCGCTGGGCGGTGCCGCGCTCGGCGTCGGTCTGCTGCCGCGCTTCGCGCTGGCCGCGCCGACCGCCACGGCGTATCCCGCCGTGCTCAGCGGCACCGAGTTCGATCTGACCATCGGCGCCATGGCGGTCGATTTCACCGGTCGCGCGCGCAGCGCGGTGGTGGTCAACGGTCAGCTGCCGGCGCCGATCCTGCGCTGGCGCGAGGGCGACACCGTCACCCTGCGCGTGCGCAACACGCTGCCGGTGACCAGCTCGATCCACTGGCACGGCATCCTGCTGCCGTTCCGGATGGACGGCGTGCCGGGCCTGAGCTTTCCCGGTATCGCGCCGGGCGAGACGTTCACCTACCGCTTTCCGGTGCGCCAGACCGGCACCTACTGGTATCACTCGCATTCGGGCTTCCAGGAGCAGCAGGGCCTGTACGGACCGATCGTGGTCGAGGCGCGCGACGGCGCCAGGATCCGCGCCGACCGCGATTACGTGGTGATGCTCAGCGACTGGACCGATCAGAACCCCGAAACCATTCTCGCCACGCTCAAGCGCCAGAGCGATTACTACAACTTCCACCAGCCGACCGCGCTCGATTTCATGCGCGATGTCGAGCGCACGGGCATCCGCGCGGCGCTGGCTCGGCGGCGCATGTGGAACCGGATGCGCATGAACCCGACCGACCTCGGCGACGTGTCGGCCTACACCTATACCTATCTGCTCAACGGCACCGCGCCGGCCGGCAACTGGACCGCGTTGTTCAAGCCCGGCGAGCGCGTGCGCCTGCGCGTCATCAACGGCTCGGCGATGACCTACTTCGATCTGCGGATTCCCGGACTGAAGATGACCGTGGTCAGCGCCGACGGCCAGGACGTCGAACCGGTGACGGTGGACGAGTTTCGCATCGGCGTCGCCGAGACCTATGACGTGATCGTCGAGCCCGGCGACGCCGCGTACACGATCTTCGCCCAATCGATGGATCGCAGCGGCTACGCGCGCGGCACGCTGGCGCCGCGTGCCGGCATGGCGGCGCCGGTACCGCCGTTGGATCCGGTGTCATGGCTGGACATGACCGACATGATGGGCGCGATGGGCAGCATGGCCGGCATGGACCACGGTGCGCAGGAGGGCAAGGGCATGTCCGGGATGTCCGGCATGGCGCATGCCGGCCACGCGGTGGCGTCCGTGCCGAAAAGCGCCTCGCCCTTCGCCTTTCCGCCGCCCTGGCATTGCAAAACCGGCCCCGCCGTGGACATGTGCGTGGCCGATCCGCGCACCAACCTCGATGATCCGGGCGTCGGCCTGCGCGACAACGGCCGCCGCGTGCTCACCTACGCCGACCTGCACACGATCGGCGGACCGCTGGATCCGCGCGAGCCGGGGCGCACGCTGACCCTGCATCTCACCGGCAACATGGAGCGCTACGTCTGGGGCTTCGACGGCGTGAAGTTCTCCGACGCCAAACCGATCGTGTTCCGCTACGGCGAGCGCCTGCGCATCACCCTGATCAACGACACCATGATGACCCACCCGATCCATCTGCACGGCATGTGGAGCGAGGTCGAGGCGCCCGACGGCGGCTTCCAGGTGCGCAAGCACACCGTCAGCGTGCAGCCGGCGCAGCAGATCAGCTACCTGGTCAGCGCCGACGCGCCGGGACGCTGGGCCTACCACTGCCACCTGCTCTACCACATGGAGGCGGGCATGTTCCGCGAGGTGATCGTGGCATGAGCGCGCCGACGATGACCCCGCGCGGCACACGCCTGGTCTCGTTGTGGATGCTGTGTGCATCCGTGCTGACGGTGCCGGCATTCGCGCAGACGGCGCCGGCATCGTCCGCGTCGTCCATGGGCGACATGTCCGGCATGACGATGGACGCGATGCCCGGCATGGACATGACGCACGAAAAGCACGACAGGCACGGCGCCCCGCCCGCAAAACCGGCGGCTCCGGCGCGTGCGACCTCGGCGCAACCGGCTGCCGCTTCGTCCTCGACGGGCGACATGTCCGGCATGGACATGGGCGCGATGTCCGGGATGGACACGGGAGGCACGCCCGGCATGTCCGGGATGAAAACATCGCACGGCCAGCACGGTGCGGCCGCCGCATCCTCCAGCTCGACGCCTGCGGCGCCCGCGCTGCCACCCGGCCCGGCCGATCCCGCGGCTTATCTGGCCCGGCTCGAGGCGATGCCGATGACCGGCATGGACATGGCCGATGATCAGCGGTTCGGCAAGGTGCTGATCAACCAGCTCGAATGGACGCATGCCGACGGCGTCAGCGGCCAGGCCTGGGACGCCTACGCCGGGTACGGCAGCGACTCGGACAAGCTCGTGATCCGCACCGAAGGCGACCGCGCCGGCGGCCGCGTCGAAGCGGCCAGCGTCGAGGTCTTGTGGAGCCATGCCTGCGCGACGTTCTGGGACAGCGTGGCGGGTGTACGCCACGATTTCGGCATCGGTCCGGGTCGCGACTGGGCGGCGTTCGGCGTGCAGGGCCTCGCCCCGTACGGGTTCAACCTCGAGGCCACCGGCTACGTCGGTGCGGGCGGACGCACCGCGGCGCGCTTCAAGGCCGAGTACGAGCTGCTGATCACCCAGCGGCTGATCCTGCAGCCGGAGCTCGAGACCAATCTCTACGGCAGATCCGATCCCGCCCGGCGGTTGGGCCCGGGGCTGTCCGACGCCAGCCTGGGTCTGCGCTTGCGCTACGAGATCCGCCGCGAATTCGCGCCCTACGTCGGCGTGGTCTGGCAGCGCGTGTTCGGCGGCACCGCGGGCTTCCGCCGCGCGGAAAGCAAATCCGTGTTCGACCGGCAGATCGTCGCCGGCGTGCGCGTCGGGTTCTGAGGAGGGGGCATGAAAAATACCCTGATCGTCCTGCTGGGCGTGGCGCTGGCGACGCTGCTCGGCGTTTACGCTTTCATGTGGCTGGGCATGTACAACATGGGCGCCGACAGTCCGCACTGGAAGACGACGGTGTCGATGCTGACGATGATGCGCGAGCGCTCGATCGAGAAGCATGCGGCGTCGATCACGGTGCCGGGCAACATCGGCGATCCGCAGATCATCCTCAAGGGCGCCGGCCAGTACGCGGCGATGTGTGCCGGCTGTCATCTGGCGCCCGGCGTCAGCGACTCCGAGATCCGCCCCGGCCTGTATCCGCAGCCGCCCGATCTCGGCCGGGTGCGCGTCGATCCGCGCCAGGCCTTCTGGGTGATCAAGCACGGCATCAAGATGAGCGCGATGCCGGCGTGGGGTTTCAGTCACGACGACGCCACCATCTGGAGCATGGTCGCCTTTCTGCAGGAGCTGCCGGGCATGACACCCGCCGAGTACCGGGCCATCGTCGCCAGAGCGCCGCCCGACGCGGACATGGGGCCGATGAATGCCGGCGCGATGCCGGGCGACGGTCACGCGCATGCACACGGTGGCGCGGGCGCGGCCGCCGTCGCTGCGACCGGCGCGCCGGTCGCACACGATCACGGCGGTCACGATCACGGCGGTGCGGTCGATGCGCGGACCGGAAGCATGCCGGGGATGCGCGGCATGGACAGGGACGGCGCTGCCGGCAAGCCGGCGTTCGCGGCGAGTGCACACGATGCCGGCCACGGCGGCGGCGTGGCCGCGGCCGAAGCGGTCGCGGCCGATTTCCGCAACGCCCTGCAGCGCGGCGATCGCGCTGCGGTGCTGGCGCTGCTGGCCCCGCGGGTGCGCATCCGCGAGGGCGGCGAGACGCAGGATCGCAGCGCGTATGCCGGGCATCATCTCGATGCCGACATCGCGTTCCTGAAGACCGTGCGCGTCGAGTTGCGCGAGCGCCGCTCGCGCTTGCAGGGCACGCGGGCCATCGTGACCAGCCTCAGCGACGTGCGCGGCAGCGCGCACGGCAACCCGGTGGCGGTGCGCAGCAAAGAGACACTGACGCTGACCCGAGCCGGCGCCGGCTGGACCATCGTCGCCGTGGACTGGTCCTCGGCGCCGCTGCCGAGCGGGGAGGGAACATGAGGTCCGCGCGCGAATCCGTGTCGCGCGTCGGCGCGTGTCGCGCGGCATTCTTGACCCAGGTCATGAAGGCCCGCCTGCGGCCGCCTACACTGCCGTCATGAGCCGCCGTCCGCACTTCGCCCGCCGCACGCGCCTGCGCATCGCGCTGCTGGCACTGTGCGCGCTGCTGTTCCAGCAGGTGGCGCTGGCGGCGCATGCCTGTCCGCTGCCGTCGGCGATCGCAGCGACGGCGACGATGACGGTGATGCCGGGCTGCGCCGGCATGCCGGCAACGGGCGCGCACGGCGCCCGACTGTGTGCCCGGCACTGTGCGCAGCAGACACCGGCGCCGCAGGATGTGCGCTCGCCCACGGTGCCCGCGCTGGCGTTGCCGCCGCAGCCGCCGGTGCTGGCGTTCGTCACACCGCCTGCCGCGGCGCGGTTCGACCCGGGTGCCGCCCGCGATCGTGCCGCCGCGCCGCCGCCGCGCTCCTGCGTCCTGCTGATCTAGATCCCCCTCGCGTGTCGTGACCGGCCGCGCCGTGCGCGTGCCGGATGCATGTCGCCCGATGGAGATCCGTCATGTCCGTGTTTCGCTGCCGCTGTCGCGGCCCCGTGTTCCCCCTCTCCTGCGTCACCGTGCTGCTGGCGTTGCTGGCCTTTCCCGCGCTGGCTGCCGCACCGCTGACCCTGCAGCAAGCCGCCGTACTCGCAGTCGCCCGCGCGCCGCTGGTGCGGGCGGGTCACGCGCGCGAGGACGCCGCGCGTGCCGACCGCGAGCGCGCCGGGCGCTGGCCGGACCCGCATCTGGTGTTCGGAGTGCAGAACCTGCCGGTGCAAGGGCCGGGCGCCTTCAGTACCGCCGCCGATGCCATGACCATGCGCACGGTGGGGTTCAGTCAGGCGATTCCCTCCGGCGCCCGGCTGGCCGCGGAACGCGCCGGCGCGCGTGCGGGCGAGGCCGCGGCCAACGCGGAAACCGAGCAGGCGCGCCTGAATACCCGACAGGCCGCGGCGGCGGCCTGGGTGTCCCTGTGGGCGGCCGGACAGGCGCGCGACCAGATCGAGGGATTGGAGCGGCAGAACGCGCTGGCCATCGTCGCGGCGAAGGCGCGACTGGCCGGCGGCACCGGCTCCGCGGCGGACGCTCTGGCGGCCGATGCGGCCCAGGCCGAACTGGCCAATCGGCTGGACGCTGCCAACGCCGCTGTCGAATCCGCTCGGGCCGCGCTGGTGCGCTGGATCGGAAGCGAAGCGGCGCGCGCGGATCTCGCTGCTTCTCCCGACTTCGCGCGGCTCCCGGTCAGCGCTGCGCGGCTGCTGGAGATCCCCGACCAGCAGGCGCCGCTGCTCGGCTGGGCATCGCGCGAAGACCGCGCCGAGGCTGCCTTGCAGGGCGCCCGCGCGAGCAGGCATCCCGACTGGAGCGTCGACTTCAGCTACGGCGCGCGCGCGCCCGGTCTGCCGTCGATGGTGATGCTGCAGGTCGGCGTGCGCCTGCCGCTGTTCGCGGCTGATCGCGAGGACCAGGACATCCTCGCCCGTCGCGCCGATCTCGAAGCCGTGCGCGCCGAGCGCGAAGACGCGCGCCGCGCACAGGTCGAGGTCGTGCAGCGCCTGCTCGCGACCTGGCAGGGCTACGGCCGCCAGGTGCGCCGCGACCGCGAGACGCTGCTGGTGCTGGCGGCCGATCGCAGCGCGGCGGCGCTGGCCGCCTACCGCGGTGGCGCCTCGCTGCAGCCCTGGCTGGAGGCGCGGCGCGACGAGATCGCCACCCGTCTCGACTATGTCGGGGCGCTCAGGGCCTGGGGTGACACCTGGGCCGAACTGGCCTACCTGTTGCCGGAGGACGCACGATGAACCGCACGCCCCTGCTTGTCCTTCTGGTCGCGGCCCTGGGCATCGCTGCGGCCGCCGGTTATCTGCTCGGCGCGCGCGTCCGCGAAAGCACGCCTGCGCAGGCGGGCGCAGCTTCCGCGCGCAAGGTGCTGTACTGGTACGACCCGATGCAGCCGGACCGGCACTTCGAACGGCCCGGGCCGTCGCCGTTCATGGCCGGCATGCAACTGCAGCCCCGGTACGCCAGTGCAGCGGGCCCCGGAGAGGGCGTCGTGCGCATCAGCCCGCGCATCGAGCAGAACCTCGGCATGCGCACGGCGGTCGTTCGCGTCGGTGTGCTGCACCGGTCATTGCGCGTGCCGGGCGTGCTGGCCTGGGATCGCCGCCGCTCGGTGGTGGTCAGCGCGCGCACCGACGGCGTGCTGTCGCGCCTGTTCGTGCGTGCGCCGTTCGATCGCGTGCGCGTCGGCCAGCCGCTGGCCGAACTGCTGGCGCCGGCGTGGCGGTCCGCCGTTGCCGAATACCGCGTGCTCGGGCAGGCCCGTTCGGCCGACGCGCGCGGGCTGCGCGCCGCCGCGCTGCAGCGCCTGCGCGTGCTGGGCATGAGCGCGGACGAGATCCGTTCGGCGGGCGGCGCCGCCGGTGGCGGCATCGTGCTGCGCGCGCCGGTGACCGGCGTGGTCAGCGCGCTGGAGGTCCGCCAGGGGCAGCAGGTGTCCGCCGGCATGACGCTGCTGCGTATCGACGATCTTGCGCGGCTGTGGCTGGATGCCGCGATCCCGCAGGCCGAGGTGGCCGGCATCGGCGCCGGCACACCGGTCACCATCGAAATCGACGCGTTTCCCGGGCGCGGCTTCGCCGGCCACGTCGAGGCGCTGCTGCCCGAGGTCGATGCGCGCACGCGCACCGAAACGGCGCGCATCGCGCTAAACAACCCCGACGGCCTGCTGGCGCCCGGCATGTACGCCACGGTGCGGTTGGCGATCGCAGGCACCACCGCGCATCCGCTGGTGCCGGACGCGGCCCTGATCAGCACCGGTGTGCAGAACCGGGTGATCCTCGATCTCGGTGATGGCCGCATGGCGCCGCGCGCGGTGCGCATCGGCCGTTCCGCCGACGGTTACACCGAAGTGCTGGCGGGGCTCTCCGGCGGCGAGCGCGTGGTCACCTCGGGCGAGTTCCTGATCGATTCCGAGGCCGACCTCGAGGGCGCATTGCAGCGGCTGACCACGCCGCCCGCGCCGCGTTCGTCGGCCGCGCCTGCCGTAGCCGCGTCGCGCCCGGCACCCCTCTCTCCCCAGGGGATCGGCAGCGGCGAGGGTCCGGCGCAGACCAAGCCTGCGCCGATGCCCGGCATGGCCATGCCGGCGTCCGGCGGAGGCCACGCGCCATGATCGCCGACCTGATCCGCCTCGCGATCCGCAACCGCTGGCTGGTGCTGACGGGCGCGCTGCTGCTCGCCGGCTGGGGCCTGTGGGCCGGTCTGCACATGCCGCTCGATGCGCTGCCCGACCTCTCCGACACCCAGGTGGTCGTGCAGACCCGCTGGCCCGGCCAGGCGCCGCAGGTGATCGAGAACCAGGTCACCTATCCGGTGAGCACCACGCTGTTGTCGGTGCCGGGGGTGAAGGCCGTGCGCGCCTATTCGGCCTTTGGTGTCTCGTTCGTCTACGTGATTTTCCACGGTGACACCAACCTGTACCGGGCACGTTCGCAAGTGCTCGTGTATCTGAGCCAGATACGCGACAAGCTGCCGCCGGGGGTGTCGCCGACGATGGGACCCGACGCTACCGGACTGGGCTGGATCTACGAATACGCGCTGGTGGATCGCAGCGGCACCATGGACCTCGGCCAGTTGCGCGCGCTGCAGGACTGGTTTCTGCGCTACCGTCTGAAGACCGTGCCGGATATCGCCGAGGTCGCCAGCATCGGCGGCATGGTGCGCGGCTGGCAGATCGTGGTCGATCCGGTGAAGCTCGCCGGATACGGATTGACCGTGCCGCAGGTGATCGCCGCGGTGCGTGCCGCCAACGGCGCCACCGGCGGCTCGGTGATCGCGCAGGGCGAAGCCGACCTGATGGTCAGGAGCATCGGCTACCTGCACACGCGCGCCGACTTCGAACGCATTCCGATTGCCACCGGCAGCAACGGCATACCCGTGGCGCTGGGCGCGGTGGCCACGGTGCGGCGCGGACCGACCGCCCGCCAGGGCATCGCCGAGCTCGATGGTCAGGGCGAGGTGGTCGGCGGGGTGGTGATCCTGCGTTCGGGCAGGAATGCACTCAAGGCGATCGAGGCGGTCAAGACACGCCTCGCCGAACTGCAGCCCAGCCTGCCCGAAGGGGTCGCGATCGTACCCGTCTACGACCGCTCGCAGCTGATCCTGGCCGCCGTGCGCAACCTGCGCGAGAAGCTGCTGGAGGAGTTCCTGGTGGTAGCCGCCGTGTGCGCGCTGTTTCTCTGGCATCTGCGCTCGTCGCTGGTGGCGGTGATCACGCTGCCGGTGGCGGTGCTGGTCGCGTTCATCGTCATGTACTACCAGGGCGTCAGCGCCAACATCATGTCGCTGGGCGGCATCGCGATCGCCATCGGCGCGATGGTCGACGCCGCGGTGGTGATGATCGAGAACACGCACAAGCATCTCGAGCACTGGCACACCGGGCATGGCCGCGATCCGCAAGGCAGCGAACGCTGGGAGGTGATCGCGACGTCCACCGCCGAAGTCGGGCCGGCGCTGTTCGTCAGCCTGCTGGTGATCGCGCTGTCGTTCGTGCCGGTATTCGCCCTGCAGGGTCAGGAAGGCAAGCTGTTCACGCCGCTGGCTTTCACCAAGACCTACGCGATGGCCGCCGCCGCGGCGCTGGCGGTGACCCTGATCCCGGTGCTGATGGGCTATCTGGTGCGCGGTCGCATCCGTCCCGAGCACGCCAATCCGGTCAACCGCGGACTGATCGCCGGCTACCGGCCGCTGCTCGACGGCGTGCTGAGGCGACCGCTGCCGGTGCTGGGGGTGGCGGCCGTGGCGCTCGTCGCGACCCTCATTCCGCTGTCGCGCCTGGGCAGCGAGTTCATGCCGTCGCTGAACGAAGGCACCCTGCTGTACATGCCGACCGCGATGACGGCGCTGTCGGCCGGCAAGGCGGCGCAATTGCTGCAGCAGACCGACCGCATGCTGAAGACCGTGCCCGAGGTGGCGACGGTGTTCGGCAAGGCCGGGCGTGCCGATACCGCGACCGATACGGCGCCGCTGAACATGTTCGAGACCACCATCACCTTCAAGCCGCGCAGCGAATGGCGAGCGGGCATGACGATGGCCGGGGTCGAGGCCGAACTGAATCGCGCCGTGCAGGTGCCGGGGTTGTCCAACCTGTTCGTGCCGCCGATCGCCAACCGCGTCGAGATGCAATCGACCGGCATCAAGAGCCCGATCGGCATCAAGGTGTCCGGGCCCGATCCGGCCGAGCTGCAGCGCCTGTCCGTCGCCATCGCCGGCGTCGCCCGGAGCGTGCCCGGCGTCAGCTCGGCAGCCACCGATTACAGCGCCAGTGGCGGGCGCTACGTCGACGTGCGCATTCGTCCCGACGCGGCCGCGCGATACGGCCTGACCCAGGCCGATGTGCAGGACGTGATCGCGACGGCGGTCGGCGGCGATGCCATCGGCGAGACCGTGCAGGGCCGCGAGCGGTTTCCGATCGTGCTGCGCTATCCGCGTGCCGAGCGGCAGACGATCCCGGCGTTGCGCCACCTTCCGATCGTCGCGCCGGATGGTGCGCAGCTGCCGCTGGACGCGGTCGCCGATGTCAGCGTGAAGGGCGGCCCCGCGATGCTGACCAGCGAGGGCGGCGAGCTGGTGAGCTACGTCTACGTCAACAGCACCAGCAGCAATCTGGGCGGCACGGTGGCTGCGCTGCAGCGCGCAGTGGCGCGCGCGGTGGCCCTGCCGCCGGGCTACACGGTCGCATGGTCGGGCCAGTACGAGTCGCTGCAGCGCGCGGAGCGGCGCCTGCGCATCGTGGTGCCGGCGGCGCTGGCGATCATCTTCGTGCTGATCTGGAGCGTGTTCCGGCGTGCCGCCGAGGCGGCACTGATCATGCTGACGCTGCCGTTCGCGCTGATCGGCGGCATCTGGCTGGTCTGGCTGCTGGGGCATCCGGTGTCGGTGGCGACCCTGATCGGCTTCATCGCGCTGGCGGGGCTTTCGGCCGAGTTCGGCGTGATCATGCTGCTGTACCTGCGCCATGCCTGGGAACGTCGCGTCGCCGCCGGCGACATCAGCGAGACCGCGCTGGACGCCGCCATCCGCGAGGGCGCGGTACTGCGCGTGCGGCCGAAAGCGATGACCGTCGCGGTGATCCTGGCCGGCCTGTTTCCGATCATGCTCGGTAGCGGCGCCGGCTCGGAGGTGATGCGCAGCATCGCCACGCCGATGGTGGGCGGCATGATCACCGCGCCGCTGCTGTCGATGCTGGTGATCCCGGTGGTGTTTCGCTTGCTGGAGCGACGGCGTTTGCGTGCCGGTCGGCTGCCGGGCGCGGAGGCGGCGCTGCCCGCGATGGCGCGTGATGGGACGGGGGCCGTGCCGTGAGCAGACGCCGGATCGCGCACTCAGCCGCAGCAACCCGCACCCTTGCCCGCCGCCTGCACCGGTGGGCAGGGCACGTCGCCGTAGCTGCAGAACACGCAGCAGTCGCCCGGCCGGGGGCGCAGGGTGTCGCCGCAGCCGGGGCAGATCCAGAAGAACACGCAGGCGTTGCTGGGCATCACCTGCGTGTCGCGATGGCCGCAGTGCGGGCAGGTGAGGGTGGCGGTCGACTGGATCATGCGTACAGCCTAGCGCTGCCGGCCCGCGACAGCACGGCGCGGCGCGAGGCTTGACTCCGGACCTTGCTCGAGGGTTTAGGCTGATCCCATGGACATGCAAAAACCTGCCGCCCCGAGTGCCTCGCACCTGACCATCGGCCGCGTGGCCCGTGCTGCCGGCGTGGCCATCGACACCATCCGCTACTACGAACGCGAGGGCCTGCTGCCGGAGCCCGAGCGGCGCCTGTCGGGCTATCGCGACTACGCCCCGGATGCGATCACCCGGCTGCGCTTCATCCGCCGCGCCAAGGAACTGGGATTCACGCTCGGGGAGATCCGCGAACTGCTGGCGCTGTCGGCCGATCGCGAACGCGGGGTGCGCGGCGTCAGGCAGCGCGCCGAGACGCGGCTGGCCGAGATCGAACGGCGCATCCGCGAACTGAAACGCGTGCAGCGCGGCCTGAAGAACCTGATCGACGCCTGTCCGGGCCACGGCGCGCCGGAGCGCTGCCCGATCCTGACCGCACTGAGCCACGAGGAATCGCCATGACCATGCACGAACACCGCGACGATCCCGGACATGCCGCTGCCGCGCACGGCAGCAGCGGGGACACGCATCACGACGCGACATCCCGCAGCGGTGCCTGCTGTGCGGCTGGCGATCATGCCCATGACCGCCAGCGGCATGCCGCGCATGTGCACCCTGCGCACGGAGCGCCTGCGGACACGGCGATCGATCCGGTCTGCGGCATGCGCGTCGATCCGACGACCGCGAAGCACCGCAGCGAGCACGCCGGCGTGTCGTACTTTTTCTGCAATCCGCGTTGCAAGGACAAGTTCGACGCCGACCCCGCGCAGTATCTGCAGCTCGCAAAAGCCGCGGCGCCGGCGGCTGCCGCGCCGCCCGGCACGATCTGGACTTGTCCGATGCATCCGGAGATCCGCCAGGACCATCCCGGCAGCTGCCCGAAGTGCGGCATGGCGCTGGAGCCGCTGCTGCCCAGTCTCGACGCGGAGGACGGCGGCGAACTGGCGCAGCTCGCGCGGCGCTTCCGGATCTGCGTCGCGCTGACCTTGCCGGTCTTCGCGGTGGCGATGGGGCCGCATCTGTTCGGGCTGCATCTGCCGGCGCCGTGGGATGCGCTTGCCGCCTGGACCGAGGCGCTGCTGGGCAGCATCGTCGTGCTCTGGGGCGGTGCCGGTTTCTTCGCGCGCGGCTGGAGATCGTTGCGACCGTGGTCGCCCAACATGTACACGCTGATCGCGCTGGGCACCGGCGTGGCCTGGATCTACAGCGTGATCGCGTTCGTCGCGCCCGGCCTGTTTCCCCCGGCGTTCCGCGGCGCCGATGGCCGCGTGGCGGTGTATTTCGAGGCCGCGGCGGTGATCGTCACCCTGGTGCTGCTGGGCGATTTCCTCGAACTGCGCGCGCGCCGCCGCACCGGCGCGGCGCTGAAGGCGCTGCTGGGACTGGCGCCGAAGACTGCCCATCGCGTCGATGCCGACGGCCACGAGGCCGACGTGCCGCTGGAGCAGGTGCAGGTCGGCGACACCCTGCGCGTGCGTCCCGGCGAGAAGATTCCCGTCGACGGCGTGATGCTGGAAGGCGCCAGCAGCGTCGACGAGTCGATGCTCACCGGCGAGCCGCTGCCGGTGGACAAGCGCGCCGGCGATCGCGTCACCGGCGCCACCGTCAATCAGACCGGCAGCCTGCTGCTGCGCGCGGACAAGGTCGGCGCCGACACCCTGCTGGCGCAGATCGTCAACCTGGTCGCGCAGGCACAGCGCAGCAAGGCGCCGCTGCAGCGCGTGGCCGATCGCGTCGCCGCCTGGTTCGTGCCGGTGGTGGTGGCGGTGGCGGTGCTGGCCTTCGTCGCCTGGGCATGGTTCGGTCCCGATCCGCGATACGCCAACGCGCTGATCGCCGCGGTCGCGGTGCTGATCATCGCCTGCCCCTGCGCACTGGGGCTGGCCACGCCGATCTCGATCATGGTCGCGACCGGGCGCGGCGCACAGGCCGGCGTGCTGTTCCGCGACGCCGCCGCGATCGAGGCGCTGCGCGAGGTCGACACCCTGGTGGTGGACAAGACCGGCACGCTGACCGAGGGCAGGCCGGCCCTGCGCGAGGTGATCGCCTTCGGCACCTTCGACCGTGCCGGTGCGCTGGCGCTGGCCGCGGCGCTGGAACGCTCCAGCGAGCACCCGCTGGCGCGTGCGATCGTCGCTGCCGCGGAGCAGGAAAAGCTCGTCGTCGCGGAAGCCCGCGATTTCGCGGCGCTGACCGGTCGCGGCGTGCGCGCGCATGTGGGTGACCGCGACGCCGCGCTGGGCAACCTCGCGCTGATGGACGAGCTGG
>JAKAZT010000149.1 GCA_021815695.1 Pseudomonadota bacterium | reverse complement strand
TCCTTCGCGTTGCTCAGGATGACATCGGGGAGGGATGACATCGGGGAGGGATGACATCGGGGAGGGACGACATCGGGGGAGGGGCTCGCCATGCAGACCGCGCCACTCCCGCTCCTGTCACGCCGTGCGCCGCGCAGCACCTGTCCCGCCGCGTCATCCACAATTCCTGTCATCCTGAGCGCAGCGAAGGATCTGCACAGCGAGGCGGCTGGTCTGCCGGGCGCGTCCGCCGACCGTGCGGCCGCGGGCCGCCTGACGACACCGTAAGGTGGCAAGGGCAGGCCACTGCGGGATAGTGTCGGAGCTGCGGCGGGGCAGGCCGCACGGGTCGGCGTCATGCTTGCAGTCGCAGCGCGGGCCCCGGGTCGGGCAGGACGAGCGGGCGAGCCATGGAGGAGCGGGGAATGATCGATCTGCACTGCCACATGCTGCCGGGCATCGACGACGGCGCACCGGAGCTGGCCGTGGCGCTGGCGATGGCGCGCATCGCGGCCGCCGACGGCATCACCACGGTCGCCTGCACGCCGCATATCTATCCGGGCCTGTACGAGAACACCGCGGCCGGCATCGCCGTCGCGATCGATGCGCTGCGCAGCGAGCTGGCCGCGGCCGGCATCGCGCTCGAGCTGACCATCGGTGCCGACACGCACCTGACGCCGGACCTGGTCGAGGGTCTGCGCAGCGGGCGCGTCCCGACGCTGGGCGGCAGCCGCTATTTCCTGTTCGAGCCGCCGCATCACGTCGAGCCGCCGCGTTTCGAGGCGTCGGTGTTCGCGGTGATGGCGGCCGGCTACGTGCCGGTGATCACCCATCCCGAGCGGCTCACCTGGATCGAGGACCGCTACGCCGTGTTCCCGCGCCTGGCGCGTGCCGGCGCCTGGATCCAGGTCACCGCCGGCAGCGTCACCGGCCGTTTCGGCAGCCGGCCGCGCTACTGGGCCGAGCGCATGCTCGACGAAGGCATCGTGCACATCCTCGCCACCGATGCGCACCATGTCGATCGCCGCCCGCCGCTGCTGGCCGAGGCGCGCGAAGCTGCGGCGCAGCGACTGGGAGCCGGGGAGGCGACCCATCTCGTGATGACACGGCCGCGCTGCATCCTTGATAATCGCGCGCCGGACACGGTGCCGGATCTGCCGGCATCGCGCGTACCGGCGACGGGTTGGTGGCAACGCATCGGTCGGGGTCTGCGCGGCGATCGCGCCCGCGGCCCGCATCGGGGAGAACGATGAAAGGACGCATGGGATGGGTGGCGCGTGCGGCAACGCTGGTGCTGCCGGCGCTGCTGGCGGCCTGCGCCTCGATCAGTTCGCCGACGCAGGCGGTGCCGGTGGTGCCCGGCGGCGGCAAGGGTTTCGATCCCGCCAGGGTGTTCGGCGCGGCCGCGCAGCAGTATCACCTCGGACCCGGCGACCTGCTCGAGATCCAGGTGTTCCAGGTCAAGGATCTCGATCGCAAGGTTCGCGTCGGCGCGACCGGCGACATCTCGCTGCCGCTGGCCGGCACGCTCGAGGTCGGCGGCCTGACCAGCGAGCAGGCGCAGCACGCCATCGCGCAACGGCTGGCCGCGACCTACGTGCAGGACCCGCAGGTCAGCGTGTTCGTCAAGGAGGCCGCCAGCCAGCGCGTCACCGTGGACGGCGCGGTCACCAAGCCCGGCGTGTTCCCGATCGTCGGCCAGATCAACCTGCTGCAGGCGATCGCGCTGGCCGAAGGGCCGACGCCGCTGGCCGACTACAGCCGGGTGGTGATCTTCCGCACCATCGACGGCAAGCCGATGGCGGCGCGCTTCGATCTCGACCGCATCCGCGACGGCAGGATGATCGACCCGCCGATCTACGCCAACGACATCGTGGTGGTCGACCAATCCGGCGTGAAGACCGTGCTCAAGCAGATCACCGACTCGTTGCGTGGCTTCATCTACTTCCAGGCCTACAAGCTCTGATTCCCCGCGGCGGGCATGCGGCCCGTCGCACCGACCGCAAGGCGATGCGCGCATGACGGATTCAGCACTGGACAGGGAAGACCCTGCGCGCCCGACCGGCGGACCCGGCGGCAGCGGGCCGGACGACGACGAGATCAGCCTGCTCGAATACGGCCAGGTGATCTACCGGCGGCGCTGGCTGGTGCTGGGCTTTGCCGGCATCGTGGTGTTCGTCGCCCTGGTGGCGACGCTGCTGATGACGCCGCTGTACCGGGCGACCACCACGCTGCAGATCAACCGCGACACCATCAAGGTCGTCGACGTGCAGGGCATGACGCCGGCCGAGTCGTTCAACGACCAGGACTTCTACCAGACCCAGTACGAGCTGCTGCAGAGCCACTCGCTGGCGCGACGGGTGATCAGCGACCTCGACCTGCCGCGCGACGCGGTGTTCCGGCGCATGATGCAGCCCTCGCCGCTGGGCCGCCTGATCGGCCTGCTGCATCCGGGCGGCGCGGGCGCGGCGTCGCCGGCGGCGCTCGACCACGACTACGTCAAGACCCTGCTCGGCGCGGTCAGCATCGAGCCGGTGCGCAACTCGCGGCTGGTGGCGATCCACGTCGACACCCCCGATCCGAAGTTCTCCGCGCGCGTCGCCAACGCCTACGCCGCCGCCTTCATCCAGTCCAACCTCGAGCGGCGGATGGAGGGCTCGTCCTACGCCAAGAGCTACCTCGACGACCGTCTGCAGCAGCTCAAGCAGCGCCTCGAGGATTCCGACAAGGAGCTGGTGGCGTTCGCGCAGAAGCAGCAGATCATCAACCTCAACACCGGCCTCAACAGCCAGCAGAGCCTGATCGGGCAGCAGCTCGGCGAACTCAACACCGCGCTGGCCCAGGCCGAGCAGGACCGCTACAAGGCCGAGGGCCGCTGGCAGCAGGTGCAGGCCACGCACGGCGACGCCCTGCCGCAGGTGCTCGAGGACCGCGTGGTGCAGGAGCTGCGGCGCCAGTACTCCGAGGCCGTGGCCAAGTACCAGGACCAGTTGCGCCTGTACAAGCCGGCCTATCCGCAGATGCAGCAGCTGAAGGCGCGGATCGACGAGCTGCACCAGCAGATCGCCGACCAGGTGGCCACCATCAAGGGCTCGATCGAGGGCGACTATCTCGCCGCCAAGGCGCACGAGGACCTGCTGCACACCCGGGTGGCCGATCTCAAGCAGCAGTACCTCAACCTCGAGCAGCGCAGCATCCGCTACAACATCCTCAAGCGCGAGGTGGACACCAACCGCCAGCTCTACGACGCCCTGCTGCAGCGCTACAAGGAAATCGCCATCGCCGGCGGCGTCGGCATCAACAACGTGCTGATCGTCGATCGCGCGCACGAGCCGCAGCTGAAGTACCGCCCGGTGATCCGCCTCAATCTCGCCGTGGCGCTGGTGCTGGGCCTGTTCGGCGGCGTCCTGCTGGCGCTGCTGCTGGAGCGGCTGGACGACACCGTCAAGGGCGCCACCGATGTCGAGCACCGGCTCGGACTGGCGACGCTGGGCGTGATCCCGCTGCTGCGCGAGCAGACCCCCGCGCAGGCGCTGGCCGACCCGCGCTCGGGCTTTGCCGAGGCCTACCGCTCGGCGCGCACCGCGCTGCAGTTCGCCACCGCCGACGGCGCGCCGCGCGTGCTGCTGGTCACCAGCACCCAGCCGGGCGAAGGCAAGAGCACCACCGCCTCGGCGCTGGCCCACAACTTCGCCCAGCTCGGCCAGCGCGTGCTGCTGATCGATGCCGACCTGCGCAATCCCTCGCAGCACCGCGTCGTCGGTCTCGACAACAGCCGCGGGCTGAGCAATGTGCTGGCCGGCGCGATGACCTGGCACGAGGTGGTGCACGATCCCGGGAACGCCGGCCCGGCGGTGATGGCCTGCGGACCGCTGCCGCCCAATCCGGCCGAGCTGCTGGCCGGCCCGCGCCTCGCCGTGCTGCTCGACGAGGCTCGCCGCGAGTACGACTTCGTGATCCTCGATGC
>JAKAZT010000001.1 GCA_021815695.1 Pseudomonadota bacterium | reverse complement strand
GTGCCGATCGCCCGCCGGATCCTTCGGGCTTTGCCCTCAGGATGACAATGGTCAGAGGTACGGCATTGTTCCCGGCTTCCGGCTTCCGGCTTCCGGCTTTCGGCTTTCGGCTTTCGGATTTCGGCTTTCGGATTTCGGGGGTTCGGAGTTCCCGAGTCAGCCCGCCAGCGCCGCCCGCTGCGCGGCGATCAGCGCGTCGATGCCATTGCCGGCCAGCTCCAGCATCGCGTCCAGCTCGTCGCGCCGGAACGCGTGGCCCTCGGCGGTGCCCTGGATCTCGATGATGCCGCCGCCATCGTTCATCACCACGTTCATGTCGGTGTCGCAGGCGCTGTCTTCGGCGTAGTCGAGGTCGAGCACCGGCGTGCCGTGCCACAGGCCGACCGAGACCGCCGCCACCGCGCCGTGCAGCGGATTGCGCTTGAGCGCGCCGCGCTTGAGCAGGGTGGCGATGGCATCGGCCAGCGCGACATAGGCGCCGGTGATCGCCGCGCAGCGGGTGCCGCCGTCGGCCTGCAGCACGTCGCAGTCGAGCGTGATCACGCGTTCGCCCAGCGCCTGGCGATCGATGCAGGCGCGCAGGCTGCGGCCGATCAGGCGCTGGATTTCCATCGTGCGTCCGCCCTGGCCGCCGCGCGCGGCTTCGCGCTGGCTGCGCTCGTGGGTGGCGCGCGGCAGCATGCCGTACTCGGCGGTGATCCAGCCCTCGCCCTTGCCGCGCAGCCACGGCGGCACGCGTTCCTCGACGCTGGCGGTACACAGCACGCGCGTGTCGCCGCAGGCGATCAGCACCGAGCCTTCGGCATGGCGGGTGTAGTGGCGCTGGATCGTGAGCGTGCGCAGCGCATCGGCGGCGCGTCCGCTGGGTCGCGGTGCAGGGGTCATGCGCGGCATCGCTTGGGAAACGGGGTCGACGAGCTTACCATCCCCGCTTCGATCGCCAGCCGGGAATCCGCATGATCCGCAGCATGACCGCCTACGCGTCGGCCGAATCCGATTCGCCGCTGGGCCGCCTGACGCTCGAGCTGCGCACGGTCAACCATCGTTATCTGGAAGTCTCGCTGCGCCTGCCCGAGGAACTGCGTGCGTTCGAAGGGGCGCTGCGCGAGCGCATCGCGCAACGGCTGGCGCGCGGCAAGGTGGACGTGGCGCTGCGACTGCGCTCCGGCTCCGGCTCCGGTGCGCGTGCGCTGCGGCTCAACGATGCGTATCTGCGCCAGCTCGCCGACAGCGCGCTGCATCTGTCCGGGCGCTTCCCCGAGCTGAGCGTCGAGTTCACCGAGCTGCTGCGCCTGCCCGGCGTGGTCGAGCAGGTGGAGCCCGACCAGCAGGAACTGGGTTCAGCCTTGCTTGCGCTGGCCGATCGTGCGCTGACCGAACTCGGCGTGGCGCGCGAGCGCGAGGGCGCGCATCTTGGCGAGGTAATGGGCGAGCGCCTGCAAGGCATCGCCGCGCAGGTGGCGGCGGTGCGCGCGGCGATGCCCGGGATCCGCGCCGCACAGCGCGGCAAGCTCGACGCGCTGCTGGCCGAGGTCAGGGACGCCGCCGATCCGGCACGCCTCGAGAAGGAACTGGTCGCGCAGCTGCTGCGTCTGGACGTCGACGAGGAACTCGATCGACTCGATGCGCATGTCGCCGAGGCGCAGCGTGTGCTGGCCCTGAGCGAGCCGGTCGGCCGGCGGCTGGACTTCCTGTTGCAGGAGTTCAACCGCGAGGCCAATACGCTGGGCTCGAAATCGGTCGATCCGCGCAGTACCCAGGCCGCGGTCGAGCTGAAGGTGCTGATCGAGCAGATCCGCGAGCAGGTGCAGAACATCGAGTAGCCGGACCGCGCGCCGGAACCAGAGGTCCGGATACAGCCATGCCGATACACCGCTGCCACATCCACCCATCCTCCGTGCTGCGCACGCCGGGGTGCTGCCCGCCGGGGATCCGCGGATGACCGGCACCCTGTTCATCGTCGCGGCACCTTCGGGTGCGGGCAAATCGAGCCTGGTCAACGCGCTGCTCGACCGCGAGCCGGGCATGGCCCTGTCGATCTCGTACACCACGCGGTCGCCGCGCTCCGGCGAGAGCGAGGGCAGCCATTACCATTTTGTCGAGCGCGACGCGTTCGAGCGGCTGCGTGCCGCCGGCGCGCTGCTCGAGCACGCCGAGGTGCACGGCAATCTCTACGGCACCTCGCGCGCTGCGGTCGAGCGCGAACTCGCTGCCGGCCGTGACGTGCTGCTGGAGATCGACTGGCAGGGGGCGCGGCAGATCCGCGCGGCGATGCCGGATTGCGTCGGCATCTTCATCCTGCCGCCCTCGCGTGCCGAGCTGGAGCGGCGCCTGCGCGCGCGCGGCGCCGACAGCGACGCGGTGATCACGCGCCGGTTGCACAATTCCCATGAAGAACTGCGCCATGCCGGCGAATTCGAGTACTGGATCGTCAACGATCGCTTCGAGCGGGCGCTGGAGGATCTGGTCGCGATCGTGCGCGCCGTGCGCCAGCGCGCGCCGCTGCACGGGCCGCGGCCGCTGGCACTGCTCGACGCGCTGCTGAAAGACGGCTGAATCCGGCCGCTTGGCGCGCCGCGGCGTGTCCTGTACCTTCGAGTTCATTTTTCCGCGATGACACCCGCCTCCATGCCGATCGAAGCCGTCGCCGATGCCCTGGTCGAGGTCCGCGATCTGACCACGCTGCTCAGCGGCAAGGCCGTGTTCGACGGCCTCAGTCTCGATATTCCGCGCGGCAAGGTCACCGCCGTCATGGGCCCCAGCGGTACCGGCAAGACCACGCTGCTGAAACACATCACCGGACAGATGCGGCCCGACCGCGGCACCCTGCGCGTGGACGGCCAGAACGTGCCGACGCTGGGTCGCGAGGCGCTGTATGCGCTGCGCGAGCGTATCGGCTATCTGTTCCAGAACTCGGCGCTGCTGACCGACTACGACGTGTTCGAGAACGTCGCTTTCCCGTTGCGCCAGCACGCGCGGCTGCCCGAGGTCCTGCTGCGCAACATCGTGCTGACCAAGCTGCAGGCGGTGGGCCTGCGCGGCGCGGCGCGGCTGATGCCCAGCGAGCTGTCCGGCGGCATGGCGCGACGCGTGGCGCTGGCGCGCGCGATCGTGTTCGATCCGATGCTGATCCTCTACGACGAGCCCTTCGTCGGCCTCGACCCGATCGCGCTCAACCAGGTGCTGAAGCTGATCCGCACCCTCAACCGCACGCTCGGCATCACCTCGATCCTGGTCGCGCACGAGTTCGCTGCCGTGCGTCAGGTCGCCGACCTCGTGCATCTGATCGCCAACGGCCGATGCGTCGCCTCGGGCACGCCGGAGCAACTCGCGCGCGGCGAATCGGACTGGACGCGGCAGTTCTTCGGCGGCGAGGCCGACGGCCCGGTGCCGTTCCAGTACCCGGCCGGCGACTACGCCACCGCGCTCGGCTTCACGGGAGCGGCGGCATGAGTGCGGACATGAAGACCAGGGCCCCGCGCGGCGGCATGCTGGTGGACGGGCTGGCGCAGGTTGGCGACTGCGGCCTGTTCCTGCTCAACATGCTCGGCGCGATTCCGCGCAGCCTGCGTCATCTGCGCGAGATCTCGCGCCAGATCTGGTTCGTCGGCGCGATGAGCCTGGTGATCATCATGATCAGCGGCCTGTTCGTCGGCATGGTGCTGGCGCTGCAGCTTTATTACACGCTGTCGATCTTCGGCGGCACCGCCGCGCTGGGCACGGTGGTGGCGCTGTCGCTGTATCGCGAGCTGGGCCCGGTGATCACCGCGCTGCTGTTCGCCGGCCGCGCCGGTACCGCGATGACCGCCGAGATCGGCCTGATGCGCGCCACCGATCAGCTGGCCGCGATGGAGATGATGGCGGTCGACCCGATCGCCTTCGTCGCCACGCCGCGCTTTCTCGCCGGCGTGATCGCGATGCCGCTGCTGGCCAATGTCTTCAGCCTGCTCGGCCTGCTCGGCGCGCATCTGGTCGGCGTCACCTGGCTCGGCGTCGACAACGGCACGTTCTGGTCGAACATGACCTCCAACGTCGACGTCTGGAAGGACATCGTCAACGGCACCTGGAAGGCGCTGGCCTTCGGCGTCGTGGTGTCGCTGATCGCCGTGTTCCAGGGTTACACCGCACCGCCGACCAGCGAGGGCGTGGCCTATGCCACCACCCGCACGGTGGTGTTCGCGTCCATCGTCGTGCTGGCGCTGGATTTCGTCATGACCGCATTCCTGATGTGAGAGGGCCTCCGCCGTGAATCCCCGTCGCTCCTTTGCCGCCGGCACCGGCCTGTTCATCCTGCTGGGCTTTGCCGCGCTGGCCTATCTCGCCACGCAGACCTCGTCGGTGGCCAATTTCAGTTCCGGACCGACCTATGACGTGGTTGCGCAGTTCGACAACGTCGGCTCGCTGAAGGACCGCGCGCCGGTCAAGGTCGCCGGCGTGCGCGTCGGTTCGGTCAAGTCGATCCAGCTCGACAACCAGAGCATGGAAGCCAAGGTCACTCTGGCGATCGACACCCGCTACAACGACATCCCCGACGACTCGTTCGCCAAGATCATGACCAGCGGCCTGCTCGGCGACCAGTTCGTCGCGCTGTCGCCGGGCGGTTCGCCGGACGTGCTCAAGAACGGCAGCCGCATCATCAACACCCAGTCGGCGATGCAGCTCGAGGATCTGATCGGCAAGTTCCTGGTCGGCGGTTCGTCACCGGCCAAGGCCAGCAGTGCCGGCGCCGCCGGCGGCAAGAGCGGCGGTTGAACCCATGCACCCCTTGATTGACGCGCGGCGATCGCTGACGCGCAGGAGAACTCCCATGTTGCGCACGCTCGCCTTTGCCTTCGCCGTAACTCTTGTTGCCGCGACCGCGACGCCGGTTGCCGCTCAGACCGCCGCGCCTGCAGCGGCTGCCGCTGCACAGCAGACCCCGCAGCAGATCGTGCAGTCGATCGCCGACCAGCTCGGCCAGGCCATCGATGGCCACCAGGCCGAACTCAAGAACGACCGTCCCAAGCTGATCGCGACCATCAACCGCATCCTGCTGCCGCATTTCGACGTGCAGTACGCCTCGCTGCTGGTGCTGGGCCGTTACGCGCGTACCGCCACGCCGCAGCAGCGCGAGCGCTTTGCCAATGCGTTCTACAACTCGATCACGCAGCGCTATGCCGAGGGGCTGTTGAACTACACCCGCGGTCGCGTGCAGGTGCTCCCGGCGCGGGCCGGCGGTGACGAGCGGCGCCAGATCGTGCGTACCGAGGTGGTGCTCAACGACGGCAAGAAGGTCGCCGTGGATTACGTGTTTCATCGCGCGCTCAACGGCCAGTGGCAGGCCTACGACGTGATCATCGAAGGCATTTCCTACATTGCCAATTTCCGCAGCCAGGTCGGCGAGGAAATCCGTCGCAGCAGCCTCGATGCCCTGATCACGCGCCTGGAGTCGCAGGGCGGCAAGGCCATCGATACCCTCAACAAGCAGGGTGGTGCGGGGTGAGCGAGAGCGCCTGCCGTCTGCAGCAGCCGCAGGCCGGCACCCTGGCGCTGGCCGGCACGCTCGGCTTCGCCAACGCCGCTGCCTGCCATGCGCAAGTCGCCCGCGCCCTGCACGCGGACGGCATCACCGTTCTCGATCTCGGCGGGCTGGAGCGTGCCGACAGCGCGGCGCTGGCCTGCGTGCTGGCCTGGATCGCCGACCGCCGCGCGCACGGCCGCGCGCTGCAGGTCAGCGCGCTGCCCGAAGGTCTGCGCGCGCTGGCGCGCGTTTGCGAGGTCGAGGATCTGCTGGACGCCGCGGCTCGCGGCTGACCACGCACGGCTTGCGCCCGGCCGCTTCCGGCGGCCGGTTCCGGATGTGACTCAGTCGGTGCTGGACGCCGCGGCGGGCGCCATGACACTGCCGGCCGTGGCGGGTACCGGCACGCGGCCTGACCCGGCCGGTGCCGCCGAACTGGCCGCGGATGCCGGAGGCGCGGTCGATGCCGCGGGTGCCGGAGCCGTTGCGGGAGTGGTTGCCGCGGCCTTGCCGTTCTTGCCCTGTTCGTAGGCCTGCTGCTGCTGCAGCAACTGGTCGATGTCATTGCTCGAACTGTCGTTGACGCCCTGCATCTGCTCGATGATCGCGGCCGGCGGGTTGCCGTGGTAGATCAGGTAGGTGCGCCGCTGCAGATAGGCGTCGCGGGTCATCAGGTAGGGATCGTAGGCCGAGTTGAGAAAGCTCTCGGAGTCGATGAAGCTCGCGCGCAACTGCACGTAATACAGCATGATCGGCAGGTATTCGGCGTAGTAGCGGAAGCGGTGCTCGCGCGCGTACCAGGACATCGGATCGAGCAGATAGCTGTCCACCGGCCACGCCCAGACATCGCGGACCGTGGTCGGGCCCAGCAGCGGCAGCACCATGTAGGGCCCGTCGGGCACGCCCCAGCGCGCCAGGGTCACGCCGAAGTCGGTCTTGTCCAGGGTCAGGCCGAGCTCGCTGGCGGGATCGAAAAAGCCCAGCAGGCCGATCGTGGTGTTGACGGCGAAACGCCCGGTATTGCGCGCCGCACCCACCGGGCGCACCTGCAGCAGGTCGTTGACGATGCTCACCGGCAGCTCGATGTTGGAATAGAAGTTGCCGATCAGTTTGCGCATCGTCGCCGTGGTGATCTTGCGGTAGCCCACGGCAACCGGCCGCACCACGGCCTTGTCGACCTTCTCGTTGAAGGCGAAGGTCTTGCGATTGAAGTGCTGCCACGGATCCTCGGTCCTGGGCGGCTGGATGGCGCAGCCGGCAAGAGCGAGCAGGGCGACGGCCAGCGCAGTGCGGTCGAGCAGGCGCGGGCGGGGCAACATGGGCATGGGGGATCCGGTTGCGGGCGGTCAGGGGAGGCCATAATAAACTATCAAGTACACCATCGTGGCGGGCATTGATGAAATCGGCGCCGGCGCGCGCATTGCCAGCACCGTCCGCGCGCCGGTACACTTGCAGCCCATTTAAGTTTCTGTAACTAAAAGGTTTTGAAATGGCACGCATTACCGTAGAAGACTGTCTCGAGGTCGTCGACAACCGTTTCGAACTGGTGTTGATGGCGACCAAGCGCGCGCGCCAGCTGTCCAAGGGCGCCGAGCCGCGGGTCGAGCCGCAGCACGACAAGCCGACCGTGGTGGCGCTGCGCGAGATCGGCGAACGTCGCATCGACCAGACCACGATCGACGAGATCGAGCGCATCGAGCGCGAGCGTGCCGAGCGCGAGGCGCTGGAGTGGGCTGCCGCCGAGGTCGCCGCCGACGACGATCTGTCCAAGGGCGGGGACGACTGATGCCTTCCGACGGTCGCTGTCCACGCGCGGAGGCCGCCTGAGCCGGCGGCCCGGACGCGAATGGAGGCGGCCGCGAATCTGACGCGCGCGGGCGCCGGTCCGGTTCCCGAGTATGTGCGCGCGCTGGAATCCAAGCTCGCGTCGTACCTGCCTGCCGAACAGATCCTGCGTGTGCGCGGCGCGTTCCGGCGTGGCGCCGAGGCGCATGCCGGGCAGACCCGGCTCAGCGGCGAGCCCTACATCACGCATCCGGTTGCGGTCGCGGGCCTGCTTGCCGATCAGCGCATGGATGCGGAAACGATCATCGCCGCGATCCTGCACGACACCCTCGAGGACACCGCCTTCGACCGCACGGCGATGGAGGCCGAGTTCGGCAGCGTCGTCGCCGAACTGGTCGACGGCGTGACCAAGCTGGACAAGGTGCGCTTCGCCAGTCGCCAGGAGGCCACCGCCGAAAGCTTCCGCAAGATGCTGCTGGCGATGGCGCGCGACCTGCGCGTGATCCTGATCAAGCTGGCCGATCGCCTGCACAACATGCGCACGCTCGATGCCAAGGACGCCGATGCGCGCCGGCGCATCGCCGACGAGACGCTGGAGATCTATGCGCCGATCGCGCAGCGGCTGGGCATGAACCTGGTCAAGTCCGAGTTGCAGGATCTCGGCTTCCGGGCGCTCCATCCCGGTCGCCATCGCGTGATCGGCGCGCGCATTCACGCGGCGCTGGGCAATCGGCGCGAGGCGATGGCGAAGATCGAAACCGCCCTGGCCGAGCGTCTCGCGGCCGAGGGCATCGCGGCACGACTGGTCAGCCGGATCAAGGCGCCGTGGAGCGTGTACGCCAAGATGCACGCCGAGCACAAGTCGTTTGCGCAGGTGATGGATGTATTCGGTTTCCGCATCGTCACCGACAGCGTGACGCGCTGTTATCAGGCGCTGGGCGCGGTGCACGCGCTGTACAAGCCGCTGGATGCGCGCTTCAAGGATTTCATCGCGATTCCCAAGGCCAACGGCTACCAGTCGTTGCATACCGTGCTGTTCGGGCCGTTCGGTGCGCCGATCGAGATCCAGATCCGCACCGAGGACATGGACGCGATCGCCGAGCGAGGCATTGCCGCGCACTGGGCCTACAAGACCGAGTCGCAGCCGCCCAATGGCGCCCAGGCGCGTGCGCGCGAATGGATCGCCGGGCTGGCTGATCGCGAGGCGGCGACGGCGTCTTCGCTGGAGTTCATCGAGAACGTCAAGATCGACCTGTTTCCGGATGAGGTCTATCTGTTCACGCCGCGCGGCGACATCCTCTCGCTGCCGCGCAACGCCACCGCGCTCGATTTCGCCTATGCGGTCCATACCGACGTCGGCGATCATGCCGTCGCGGCGCGCGTTGACGGCGGTTTCGCGCCCCTGCGCACGCGGCTGTCCTCCGGTCAGAGTGTCGAGATCGTCACCGCCCCATCGGCGCAGCCCAGCCCCCAGTGGCTGGAATTCGTGGTCAGCGGCAAGGCGCGAACCGCCATCCGCAATCACCTGAAAAAGCTGCAGCACGAGGACGCCGTCGATTTCGGCCATCGCATGCTCGATCGCGCGCTGTCGGCGCTCTCGACCAGCCTCGACACGATTCCGCCTGCGGTGCTGCAGCGCTTTCTCGAAGACAGCCGCTACCGGCGCCTGGAGGAACTGCTGGCCGAGATCGCGCTGGGCAACCGCATGCCCGATCAGATCGCATTGCAACTGCTGGCCGCCGCCGGTCCGGCGGCTGCCCGCAGCGCGCCGCACGCGCGCGAGAAGATCACCATCACCGGTGCGGAACGCGGCGTGCTCAGCTTCGGCAACTGCTGCCATCCGCTGCCGGGCGATGCGATTTTCGGCTACCTGTCCACCGGCAAGGGCATCGTCGTGCACCGGCTCGAGTGCCCGAATGCCGCCGAGTTGCGCAAGACGCCCGAGCGCTGCATCGAGATCGACTGGGACCACCGCGTGCAGGGTGACTACAAGGTGCAGCTGCGCATCGAGGTGCTCAACCGGCCCGGCGTGCTGGCCACGGTCGCCGCGGCGATCGCGGAAGCGGGCTCCAACATCGAGAACGTCGAGTACAGCGAGCGCGACAGCACGGCCGCGACGTTGCTGTTCACCATCGAGGTGAAGAACCGCAAGAACCTCGCCGACGTCATGCGTCGCGTGCGCCGTGCGCCGGTGGTGCATGGCGTCTATCGCCATCCGGTCTGACGTTTCCCGCGCCGGGCGCCTTGCGTATGCTGGCACTCCAGCCACCGGAGTTCCGACCATGGACCGCAGCATCATCGCGACCGATCGCGCTCCCGCCGCGATCGGCCCCTACTCGCAGGCCGTGCGCGCAGCCCGGACGGTGTATCTCTCGGGGCAGATCCCGCTCGACCCGCTGAGCGGTGTGCTGGTGGCGGGCGACATCGCTGCGCAGACGCGCCGCTGCTTCGACAATCTCGCGGCGGTGGCCGAGGCGGCCGGCGGCTCGCTGGCGGACGCCGTGCGCATCGGCATCTACCTCGTCGATCTCGGGCACTTCGCGGCCGTCAACGCGGTGATGGCGGAGTACTTTGCGCCGCCGTATCCGGCGCGCGCGACCGTCGGTGTCGCGGCGCTGCCGCGCGGCGCGGCGGTCGAGATCGAGGCCGTGCTGGTGCTGGGCTGAGGCTGCCCGCGCATGAGCGCCGCTGCGCCTGCCGCATCCACCGTCGGTCCGGCGGCGGAGCAGCCGCTGGCGACCCTGCACGGAGTCGGTCCGGCACTGGCCGCCGCGCTGGCGCAGCGCGGACTGGAACGCGTGCAGGACCTGTGGTTCCACCTGCCGCTGCGCTACGAGGACCGGACGCGCATCACCGCGATTGCCGGGCTGCTGCCGGGACAGCGCGCGCAGGTCGAGGGCACGGTGTCGGCGGTCGAGCGCAGCTTCCGCTTTCGTCCACAGTTGCGGGTGGCGCTGGACGACGAGTCGGGCGCCACCCTGCTGCTGCGTTTCATCCACTTCAGCCGCAGCCAGGCCGAGCAGTTCGCTCCCGGCCAGCGGCTGCGCTGCTACGGTGAAGTGCGCCATGGCGCGCACGGTCCGGAGATCGTGCATCCGCAGTACCGCCGCGTCGATGTCGCGGCGGCGCCGGCGCTGGACGAGCGCCTGACGCCGGTGTACCCGGCTGCCGAGGCGATCGGTCCGCGACGTCTCGCCGGTACGGTTGCGCGTGCGCTCGACCGGCTGCCCGCTGATGCCGAACTGGAGCTGATTCCGGCCGGCTTGCGCGCGCCGCTGCAGCTGATCCCGCTGCGCGCGGCGCTGCTCGAGGTGCATCGTCCGTCGGTTGACGCCGACCTCGACGCGCTGCGAGCCGGAACGCATCCGGCGCAACGGCGGCTGGCCTTCGAGGAACTGCTGGCCCACCACATCGGTCTGCGTCGTCTGCGCCAGCGCGTGCGCGCGCAGTCGGCGCCCGTGCTGAGCGGCGACGACCGGCTGAACGCCGCCTTCGAACGCGGACTGGCATTCACGCTGACCGCCGCGCAGCGGCGCGTCAGCGCCGAGATCGCGCGCGATCTGGCCACGCCGGTGCCGATGCTGCGGCTGGTGCAGGGCGACGTCGGCAGCGGCAAAACCGTCGTCGCGGCGCAGGCGGCCCTGGCCACGGTGGCGGCCGGCTATCAGGTGGCGCTGATGGCACCGACCGAACTGCTGGCCGAGCAGCATCTGCTCAACCTGCGCGCCTGGTTCGAGCCGCTGGGTCTCGAGGTCGCCTGGCTGGCCGGCAAGGTGCAGGGTCGCGCACGCCAGGCGGCCCTGGCGCGGGTCGCATCGGGTGCCGCGGTGGTCGTCGGCACGCACGCGCTGATGCAGGAAGGCGTGCGCTTCGCGCGACTGGGGTTGGCGATCATCGACGAGCAGCATCGTTTCGGCGTGCATCAGCGTCTGGCGCTGAGCGAAAAAGGGTGCGGCGGGGGCCGGATGCCGCACCAGCTGGTACTGACCGCGACGCCGATCCCGCGCACGTTGGCGATGACCGCCTGCGCCGACCTCGATGTCTCGGTGATCGACGAACTCCCGCCCGGGCGCAGCCCGGTGCACACGGTGGCGATCGCCGACCGTCGTCGCGCCGAGGTGATCGGGCGCATCCGCGAGGCCTGCGCGGCCGGGCGCCAGGCCTACTGGGTCTGCACGCTGATCGAGGAGAACGAGCAGTTGGCCGCGCAGGCCGCCGAGGTGGCGTATGCCGAGCTTTCCGCTGCGCTGCCCGGACTTGCCGTCGCGCTGGTGCACGGTCGCCTGAAGGCGGCCGGAAAGCAGGCGGTGATGCAGGCATTCAAGGCGGGTGCCGTCGCGCTGCTGGTGGCGACGACGGTGATCGAGGTCGGTGTCGATGTGCCCAACGCCAGCTTGATGGTGATCGAGAACGCCGAGCGTCTTGGGCTGGCGCAACTGCACCAGTTGCGCGGCCGCGTCGGTCGCGGCGGCACCGCGTCCAGCTGCGTGCTGCTCTATCGCACGCCGCTGTCGGCGCTGGCGCGCGAGCGCCTGGCCGTGCTGCGCGCGACCGCTGACGGCTTTCGCATCGCGGAAAAGGATCTCGAGCTGCGTGGTCCCGGCGAGGTGCTGGGCACGCGCCAGACCGGCGACATGGCCTTTCGCGTCGCCGATCTGCTGCGCGATGCCGATCTGCTGCCCGCGGTGCGCCACGTCGCCGATGTGTTGCTGGCCGAGTATCCCGATGCCGCCGATCGCCTGCAGGCGCGCTGGGTCGGCGGTACCGCGCGATTCGCGCAGGCTTGAGCGAATGACCGCTTCCGCAGAGGGTGCACCGTGAAGCCATGGCTGCTGATCGATACCGACCCCGGCGTGGATGACGCGCTGGCGATCCTGATGGCGCATCGCCATGGCCGCATCGCGGGCCTGAGCATTGCCGCCGGCAATGTCGGTCTCGATCGCACCGTGGCAAACGCGCTCAAGCTCTGCGATGTCCTCGGCGCCGATATCCCGGTATTCGCCGGTTGCCCGCTGCCGCTGGTGCGGGCGGCCGCCGACGCCGCCCACGTCCATGGCGCGGACGGCTTCGGCGATACCGGCTATCTCCCCTCGCGGCGCATCGCTGCCAGCGAGCATGCCGCGCTGGCGATGCTGCGGATCAGTCGCGAGCATGCCGGCGAAATGACCATCGTCGCCCTGGCGCCGCTGACCAATCTGGCGCTGGCGCTGCGGCTCGACCCGACGCTGCCGCAACGTGTTCCGCGCCTGGTGGTGATGGGCGGGGCGGTCAGCGGCCGCGGCAATACCACGCTGGCGGCCGAGTTCAATGTCGGCTTCGATCCCGAGGCGGCGGCGATCGTCTTCGGCGCCTGGCCGCGGCTCGAACTGGTCGACTGGGAGCTGACCGTGCGCCACGCGCTCGATTTCGCGCGCTGCGAAGCCTGGCTGGCGACGGATGATCCGCGTGCGCGCTTCTATGCGGCGATTTCGCGCAAGGTACGCAGCTTCAGCCGCGCTCGAGGCCGCACGGGCTTGCTCGCGGCCGATGCGCTGGCGATGGCGGTGGCGCTCGAGCCGGGTCTGGTGACCGCGGGCGAGGAGCGTCATGTGGCGGTGGAACTCGACGGCACGCTGACCCGCGGCAGCACCATCGTGGACTGGGAACGGCGCGGCAGCGCCAGCGCCAATGCACGCATCGTCATGGCCGTGGATCAGGCGCGCTTCGAGGCCCTGGTCGCGAGCGCGCTGGGCGCCATTGCGTGAGCCAATTGCCCGCCGTGGCGGCTCCGGGCTACAATCGCGGTCTTTCCCGGTCTTGCAGGACCCGCCATGAAGTCCGACGTCCATCCGCCGTATCAGCAGGTCGTGTTCCACGACATGACCGCCAATTTCGCCTTCCTCACCCGCTCGACCATGACCAGCAAGGAAACGGTCAAGTGGGAGGACGGCAACGAGTATCCGCTGATCAAGGTGGAAATCTCCAGCGCCTCGCACCCGTTCTACACCGGCCAGCACAAGATCGTCGATTCGGCCGGCCGCGTGGACAAGTTCCGCCGCCGCTACGCCGGCGCCAAGAAGTAACTGCCGCGGGGCGCGATGCCCCGCGCGCTGCCGCCTGACGTGCCTCTTCGAGGCGGTTTCGCGCCACGTCCGCATGCCACCGCTGTGCCATAATTCCGGCCGCCCGAACGCGAGTTTGAAACTTGCGTTCCACGTGCCGCGCGCCGCGGCCCGCGCAATCTGACTTGTCCCACCCGGCGCCGCCGCGCCCCAGCGGATCCGGTGCCCGCAGCCAGGAGTCTGCCGTGACCGATGCAACCTACAAACTGACCGACGAGGCACGTCAGATCAGCGTCGATCTGCCGGCCGTGCGCGGCACGGTGGGTCCCGCCGCGCTCGACATCGGCAAGCTGTACCGCGAGACCGGCTGCTTCACCTACGATCCCGGCTTCATGTCCACCGCCAGTTGTCGCAGCGCGATCACCTACATCGACGGCGACGCCGGTGTGCTGATGTATCGCGGCTACCCGATCGAGCAGCTCTCGGCCGACTCGAATTTCCTCGAGGTCGCCTATCTGCTGTTGAATGCCGAATTGCCGACGGCCGCCGAATTTTCCGAGTTCGAGCACGAGGTCACGCATCACACGATGATGCATGAGTCGATGCGCTTCTTCCTGCGCGGCTTCCACCACGATGCGCATCCGATGGCGATGCTTTGCGCGGCGATCGCCTCGCTGTCGGCGTTCTATCACGACAAGATCGACATCAGCGATCCGGCGCACCGCAAGCTGGCGGCGATCCGCCTGATCGCGAAGATGCCGACCATCGCGGCTGCCTGCTATCGCTATTCGATCGGCTGGCCGATGCGCTATCCGCGCAACAACCTCGATTACTGCACGCGCTTCCTGCACATGATGTTCGAGGTACCCAGCGAACCGCTCGATCTGAGCCCGGTGGCGTCGAAGGCACTGGACCTGCTTTTCATCCTGCACGCCGATCACGAGCAGAACGCGTCCACCTCGACGGTGCGGCTGGTCGGCTCCACCGGCGCCAATCCCTACGCCAGCGTCGCCGCCGGCATTGCAGCGCTGTGGGGTCCGGCACACGGCGGCGCCAACGAGGCGGTGCTGAAGATGCTGGCCGAGATCGGTGACGTGAAGGGCGTGGGCAAGGCGGTCGAGCGCGCCAAGGACAAGAACTCCGGCTTTCGCCTGATGGGCTTCGGCCACCGCGTCTACAAGAACTTCGATCCGCGCGCCAAGATCATCCGCACGATGTGCTATCGCGTGCTCGACGAACTGGGTGTTTCCGACCCGCTGCTCGACGTGGCGATGAAGCTCGAGGAAGCCGCGCTCAAGGACGATTATTTCATCGAGCGCAAACTGTATCCGAACGTCGATTTCTACTCCGGCATCATCTACAAGGCGCTGAAGATCCCGACCGAAATGTTCACGGTGATGTTCGCGATCGCCCGCACCGCCGGTTGGATCTCGCACTGGATCGAGCAGCAGGAAACACCCGATACCAAGATCGGCCGTCCGCGTCAGGTCTATGTCGGCGCCGCTGCGCGCGACTATCGGCCGATCGAGGTGCGCTGAATCGCGGTGTCACCGCCCGCGTTGCGTCAGCCAAGCCCCGGCCTGCCCGGGGCTTGCCGTTTCCGGGTCGGGATCGCCATGGTCCGTGCTGCCGATCGGGCAGGATTCCTGCGCCGCACCGGTGGCGCGGCCGATCAGCCCGGCTCGTCGCGCGCAGGCCGGGTGCCGCCGTCAGCGCTTTCCCGCAGCAGCGCATCCAGCTCGGCGAGGGAGGCGCGGGCGAGCGGGCGACCGTCGATGGAGTCCAGCGGCGCCTGACGCAGCGCGTCCGGCGGCAGCACGGTCAGGTCGAAGTCCAGATCGTCGGCAGCGAACAGCAGCACGGGCGCCAGCAGCTCGCGTTCACGGTCGAGTCGGACGCGGCGGGACTGCGTTTCGGCGCTCACGCCGCGTTCGCCGAGAAACAGCGCGACGGCATCGGGATCGTCGCTGAAGACGTGCAGGCAGATGGCCGAATGCACGTCGGCGGTGCCCTCGAGCACGGCGCCGACCAGACGCGGCTCGAAGCGGGCCAAAAACCGCATCGCCGCCCGCGCCCCCTCGCGGCGTGCCCGCAGAGCCTGGGGCTGCGAGGCGGCCTGGAACAAACGCTGGTGTTCGCGCAGGGCGTCCTCGATCTCGGTGTTGCGCGGCAGCGCCTGCTCGTCCCAGATGCCGAGGCGATCGGCGGCGCGCCGCTTGGCGTGACCATAATCGCGGATGCCGTGCTCGCTGATCAGGCGCGCAGCCTCCAGCGCAACGCGGCGCCGCTGCTGCTGGCGGTCGGTCCCCTGTTGCCGGGAGGAATGCCTGCCGCGCGCCATCAGAAGACGTCGTAGGCTTTCTTGTCCTGCTTCGGCGTGATCGGTGACTGCGCCTTGAGGCGGTCGTAATCCTCGACCCTGAAGATCTCCGGCATCGCCAGCGGATCATCGGCCGCGGCGGGCAGACCGGTCTCGCGGTTGATCAGCGCGGTAATGATGCCGGGCGGCATCGGCAGCGGCGCCGACGGCCGGCCCTGCAGCGCGTCGCCCATCACCTGCATCCAGATCGGCAGCGCCGTGCGCGCGCCGAACTCGCCATGGCCGAGCGAGCCGTAGTCGTCGAAGCCCACCCACACGGTGGTGACGATGTCGGTGTTGAACCCGGAGAACCAGCCATCGCGGAAATCGTTGGTGCTGCCGGTCTTGCCGGAAAGGTCGCTGCGCCCCAGCGCCATGGCCGCCGCGCCGGTACCGTGACGAATCACGCTCTGCATCAGCGAAGCGATCAGGTAGTCATTGCGTGGGCCGATCACGCGCGGCGCCAGCCGCAGCGGCACCGGACCCTGCAACGGTGCCGGCTGACTGAGGCCGTTGCTCAGTGCCGGTGCCGTGGGCGCGCTGGCGACCGTCGTCGGGGTGCGCGCTCCGCCGGCCTGGGCGTCCGCCAGCAGGCGTTGCGGGCAGTCGCGGCAGGCGCGTGGCGGATTGGCGATGTACACCGGCTTGCCGTCGCGGTCGTCGATCTCGCTGACGAAATAGGGATTCACCAGAAAGCCGCCGTTGGCGAACACGGCATAGCCACGTGCCATTTCCATCGGCGAGACCGATGCCGTGCCCAGTGACAGCGAGAGGTTGTCGGGTATGGCGTCGGGCCGGAAGCCGAAGCGCGTCACGTACTGGCGTGCGTAGGGCACGCCGATGGCGTCCACCAGGCGAATGGTCACCAGATTCTTCGACTGCGCCAGCGCTTCGCGCAGGCGCATCGGCCCTTCGAATTTGTCGTCGTCGTTGGCTGGCGTCCATTCCCCGTTCTTGGCCGAGGGATCGGCAAACACCAGCGGCGCATCATTGATGATCGATGCCGGCGTGAATCCGCGCTGGAAGGCGGCCGAGTAAAGGAACGGCTTGAAACTGGAACCGGGCTGCCGCGCGATCTGGGTGGCGCGGTTGAACTTGCTCTGGGTGTAGCTGAAACCACCGACCAGGGCTTCGATCGCGCCGTCGTCCGGGCGCAGCGTTACCAGCGCCGCCTGCGCCTTGGGCAATTGCGCCAGCTGCCAGTGACCATCGGCATCCAGCGCCACGCGCACCACGTCACCGCGCTTGAGCACCTGATCCACGCGTTTGGGCGCAAGCCCCATGCGGCTGTCGTTGATGTAGGGGCGTGCCCAGGCGACGGCCGCCAGATCAAGGTCCACGGTCTGGCCGTCCGCCAGGAAGACATGCGCGCGCGCAGCATCACTCTCGCTGACGATACCCGGGACCAGGCCGGCGACCGGATACAGCGCCGCGAGTGCCCGACTGCGCGCCTGCGGTCCGCTGCCGGGCGGCAGTTCGACGTGAGCTTCGGGTCCGCGCCAGCCGTGGCGGTGATCGTAGGCCAGCAGCTCCGAGCGCACCGCGTTGTTGGCATCGTTCTGGATGCTGCTGACGATCGTGGTCTTGACCACATAGCCGTCGGTCAGCGCGCGATTGCCCAGCTGCGCGATCGCCGCCAGCCGCGCCATTTCGGCCACGTAGGGCGCTTCGACCTGGACCGGCGGCTCGTGCGGGAAGGCGTCATCCGGTTCATGGACGGCCTGCTCGTACTGCGCCTTGCTGATGAAGCCGACCTCGAGCATGCGGCCCAGCACGTAGTTGCGTCGCTCGACGGCCTTGGGGCGGTTGGTGACCGGGTTGCCGGTCGATGGGAACTTGGGCAGCGATGCCAGCATCGCGCACTGGGCGATGCTCAGCTGGTCGAGCGTCTTGCCGTAGTAGTACTCGGCGGCTGCGGCCACGCCGTAGGCCCGGTGGCCGAGGAAGATCTTGTTGAGGTAAAGGTCGAGGATCTCGTCCTTGGTCAGCTCGTGCTCGATGCGAAAGGCCAGGAACCACTCCATCAGCTTGCGCGTGTAGCTTTTTTCCGGACTGAGGAAGAAGTTGCGCGCCACCTGCTGGGTGATGGTGCTGCCGCCCTGGACCTTTTCGCCGCCACTGATCAGCACATGCAGCGCGGCGCGCAGGGTCCCCCAGACGTCGACGCCGGGATGGTGGTAGAAATCGGCGTCCTCGGCGGCCAGGAAGGCGTCTTTGACGTGCGCGGGCACCTGCTGGATCGTCACCGGGATGCGCCGGGTTTCGCCGAAGGTGGCGATCAGCTTGCCGTCGGCGCTGACCACGCGCATCGGCACCTGCATCTCGACGTCCTTCAGTATGGCCACCGAGGGCAGGCGCGGCGCGAGAATCCAGTAGGCGACGCCGAGCGCAGCCGTGCCCAGCACGGCGCCGAGCAGGGTGAGCAGCAGCGCGTAGCGCAACAGACGCTTGAGTAGGGGCATGGCCGCGGGGAGTGTGATCGCTGTCTAGGCAGGCGGCGGGAAGGGCGGAGTATAGATGCGCAGCCGGCAGCTCGATAGCGCGCTGCGGCTCACGGATTGCAGTGTTCGAAATGAAAACATTTGAAAATCAGCCGCTTGTGGGATAGAAACCGGGGCGTTGCCAATCCGTTAACTTTACGATCTAATGTTGTTGCGCATCTTTCGCTCGTAACCGCGCGTGGCAAGGGGGAAAACGTGGGCCTGTTCACTCCCAAATCGGCACCACTGGTCGGAGTCGACATCAGTTCGACCGCGGTCAAGGTGCTGCAGTTGAGCCAGGCGGGGACGCGTTACCGCGTCGAGCACTACGCGGTCGAGCCGCTGCCGCCCAATGCCGTGGTCGAGAAAGGCATCGTCGAGGTCGAGGCCGTGGGCGAGGCGATCCGGCGCGCGCTCGCGCGCTCGGGTGCCAGGACCCGCTTTGCCGCGGCGGCGGTCGCGGGATCGGCGGTGATCACCAAGGTCATCCCGATGCCGGCCGAGCTGTCGGACGAGGATCTGGAGAGCCAGATCCAGGCCGAGGCCAACCAGTACATCCCGTACCCGATCGAGGAAGTGAGCCTCGATTTCGAGGTGATCGGCCCGATCCGCGACAACCCCGAGATGGTCAACGTGCTGCTGGCCGCCTCGCGCACCGAAAACGTGGACATGCGCGTGGCCGCGCTCGACCTGGGCGGTCTCGCCGCGCGGGTCATCGATGTCGAGGCGTTCGCGATGGAAAACGCCTTCGGCCTGATTGCCGATCAGCTTTCGGTCAGCCGCGACGCGCTGGTGGCGATGATCGATGTCGGCGCCACCATGACCACGCTGATCGTGCTGAAGAACCAGCGAACGATCTACTCGCGCGAGCAGGTGTTCGGCGGCAAGCAGCTGACCGACGAGGTCATGCGGCGCTACGGCCTCACCTACGAGGAAGCCGGTCTGGCCAAGCGCCAGGGCGGTCTGCCGGAATCCTACGAGATCGAGGTGCTGGAGCCCTTCAAGGAAGCGATGGTCCAGCAGATCAGCCGTCTGCTGCAGTTTTTCTATGCGGGCAGCGAGTTCAACAAGGTCGACCAGGTGGTGCTGGCCGGCGGATGCGCCTCCATCGCCGGCGTCAGCGAGATGGTCGAGGAGCAGCTCGGCGTGCCCTGCTGCGTCGCCAATCCGCTCGCCAACATGGCGCTGGCGCCGAAGGTGCAGGCGCAGGCGCTGGCCCAGGATGCCCCGGCGCTGATGATCGCCTGCGGGCTCGCGCTCAGGAGCTTCGACTGATGGCGAAGATCAACCTCCTCCCCTGGCGTGCCGAACGCCGCAAGCAGCGCGAGCGGGAATTCTTCGTCCAACTGGGCGTTTCCGCGGCGTCGGCTGTCGTCGTGCTGATGCTGGCGGTATCGTGGATGGGGCTGCGCGTCGACAACCAGAACGAGCGCAACGCCTATCTGCAGGGCGAGATCAAGCAGGTCGACGCCAAGATCGCGGAGATCAAGGACCTCGAGAAGACCCGGGCCCGACTGCTGGCGCGCAAGGACATCATCGAGCAGCTGCAGGCCAATCGCTCGCAGATGGTCCACCTGTTCGACGAGCTGGTGAAGCGTACCCCCGACAGCGTGCGGCTGACGGCGATGAAGCAGACCGGCACCAAGCTGGTGCTGGATGGCGTCGCCCAGTCCAATGCGAGTGTCGCGACCTACATGCGCAACATCGAAGCCTCGCCATGGCTGGGCCCGGCCGACCTGACCAAGACCGAAAAGGAAAAGGGCAACAGCAGCGTCATGCCCTACGTGTTCGGTCTCGATGTCACCCTGTCCCGGCCCAAGCCCAAGGATGACGGCAGCGCCGCCGCCCAGATGGCGGCGCCGGTGAAGGGAGGTGCCAAGCCGTGAGCTTCCTTGACGACTTCCGCAATCTCGATCGCAACAACATCGGCGGCTGGCCCAACTCGGCCAAACGGACCTTCACCGTGCTGGTGTTCGTGCTGATCCTCTTTTTCGGCTGGTGGTTCAAGATCAGCGACCAGCAGGACCAGCTCGGCAGCCTGCGGCAAAAGGAAACCCAGCTCAGACAGGAATTCGTGCAGAAACAGGCCAAGGCGGCCAATCTCGACGCGCTCAAGCAGCAGCTCAGCGAAATGCAGGACATGCTGCGGCAGATGCTGCGGCAGCTGCCGAGCAAGACCGAGATGCCCGAGCTGCTGGTGGACATCTCGCAGACGGCGCTCTCGGCCGGCCTCGAGACCGATCTGTTCCAGCCCGGTCCGGAGACCGTCAAGGAGTTCTACGCCGAGAAACCGATCCAGTTGCGCATGATCGGCACCTACAACCAGTTCGGCACCTTCATCAGCGGCGTGGCTTCGCTGCCCCGGGTGGTGATCCTGACCATGCACGATGTGTCGTTGCGCCCGGTGCAGGGTGCCGCCAACGGCAAGCTGCCCACCAATGGGCTGCTGATACTCGAGGGCACCGTCAAGACCTACCGCTATCTGGATGAGGACGAGACCCAGGCGGCCGACAAGGCCGCACAGGGCTCGCCGGCCAAGGGAGGGAAGTGAGCATGAAGCTTGCACTCGCCCGTATCCTGCTCGCCGCCGGCCTGCTCTCCACGCTCGGCGGCTGTACCCGCGGCATGAGCGACCTGCGCGAATGGGTCGCGCAGCAGAAGGCCATGAAGGGCGCGCCGCTGCAACCGCTGCCGGTGGTCAAGACCTTCGAGACCTTCACCTACAACGACCAGGATCAACGCGACCCGTTCAGCCCCAGTCCGATCGAACTCAACGGCTACGGCAACAACGGCAACGGTCCGCGGCCGGACGCCAACCGGCCGAAACAGCCGCTGGAGGCGTTCCCGCTGGATTCGCTGAAGATGGTCGGCACCATCGGTACCGGCACCAGCATCGAAGCCCTGATCAAGGACCCGACCGGCGTGATTCATCGTGTTCACCGCAACAACTACCTCGGCCAGAATGATGGACATGTCACCGACATCACGCTGGACCACGTCGATCTGACCGAGTTGATTCCGAACGGCAATGGCGGCTGGATGGAGCGTCAGGCCACTATCGCGCTGAGCGGCCAATAGGACCCTGTGGGGGGATGTACATGACGACGAAAGCCACTCGTGATCCGGCCCGCGTCGCACGCCGCCTGTCTGGTGCGTTGCGTCGCGTGATGCTGGCCATGGTCCTGCTCGCGGGCGCCGGGCTCGCATGCGGCGCGCGCGCCGAGAGCGTGCTCAAGGACATCAGCTACCAGGCCATGCCTGGCGGCAGGATCGACCTGACGCTGAAGTTCAGCGGTGGCGTGCCCGCGCCGAAGATCTTCACCACCGACAATCCGCCGCGCATCGCGGTCGATCTGGCAAATACCCAGGTGGGGTTGGCCAAGCGGCGGGTGGAGATCGGCACCGGTTCCACCTCCAGCGTCACCGCGGTTTCGGCCGGCGGCCGCACTCGCGTGGTCGTGGATCTGTTCCACGCCTCCAGCTACAGCACGCACGTCGAGGGCGACAGCCTGGTGATGAGCATCGCCAACGGCATGACCGGAGCGGCGGCGGCCAGCGCGGCCTACACCGATCCGAGCAAGATGCTCGCCAGCGCCACGGCCAGCGTCGGCAACATCGACTTCCGCCGCGGCAGCAACGGCTCCGGCGAGGTGGTGGTCAGTTTCGAGGGCAACGGCGCCAGCGCCGACATGCATCGCGAAGGCGACCGCGTGATCGTCGACTTCAGCAACGTCAAGCTGCCGGAAAAGCTGGCCCAGCGCCTTGACGTCAATGATTTTGCCACGCCGGTCAGTTCGGTCGTCACCCGGCCGCGACCCAACGGCGCGCGCATGGAAATCGCCACCCATGGCGTGATCGAGCCCTCGGCCTACCAGACCGGCAACCAGTACGTGGTCGAGATCGCGGCCAAGAAGGCCGAGCAGCAGCAGGGTGTGCTGGGCAAGGTCGAAGAGCCGAAGTTCTCCGGCAGCCGCGTCACCTTCAACTTCCAGGACATTCCGACGCGCTCGGTGCTGCAACTGCTGGCCGATGTCTCCAACCTCAACATCGTCGCCTCCGACTCGGTCGGCGGCAGCGTGACCCTGCGTCTGGTCAACGTGCCCTGGGACCAGGCCCTGGCCGTGGTATTGCGCGCCAAGAACCTCGACATGCGCAAGACCGGCAATGTCATCTGGGTCGCGCCACAGACCGAGATCGCGCAATACGAGCAGAATCTCGCCAATGCGCGCATGCAGGCCGAGCAGGCGCAGCCGCTGGTCACCGACTACATCCCGATCAGTTACGGCAAGGCCGCCGACATCGCCAAGCTGCTGACGCAGAAGAGCCTGCAGAGCAATTCGGCCGGCGCTGGCGGCGCCGTCGGCAACCGCGGCTTCCTCTCGGCGCGCGGCAGCGTGTCCTACGATGACCGCACCAATACCCTGCTGGTCAGCGACATCCCGGAGAAGATCCGCGAGATCCGCGCGCTCGTGGCGGTGCTGGACAAGCCGGTGCAGCAGGTGCTGATCGAGTCGCGCATCGTGATCGCCACCGACAGCTTCGCGCGCGATCTCGGCGCCAAGTTCGGCATGACGGGTTTCCGGACCCAGCCGAGCGGCCAGATTCTCAGCACGGGTGCGACGATCGGTGACACCACCAGTCTGACCAACAGCATCGCCGCGCAACAGACGGTGATCAACCAGAACAACCTCAATGCCGCCTACGCCGCGCAGCAGGGCACCGTCCCGGCGCAGCCGACGCTGCCGCCGGCGATCACCTTCCCGGGTGGCCTCAACGTCAACCTGCCGGCCACCCCCGCCGCGGGCAGCTTCGGTCTGGCCATCCTGGGCTCGAACTACCTGCTCGATCTCGAACTCTCGGCGATGCAGACCGAGGGCCGTGGCGAGGTGATCTCCAGCCCGCGCGTGATCACCGCCAGCCAGCAGGAGGCCGTAATCAAGCAGGGCCAGGAGATCGGCTACGTCACCTTCCAGAACACCGGGGGCGGCGCTGGCGCCGGTACCGCGACCGTGCAGTTCAAGGACGCCGTGCTGCAGCTCAAGGTGACGCCGACCATCACCGCCGACAATCGCGTCTATCTGCAGATCAACGTCAAGAAGGACGCGCTCGCCGGCTTCGTCAACAATCCGGGCGGTGGCCAGGTGCCGCAGATCGACACCCGCGAGATCAACACCTCGGTGCTGGTCGACAACGGCCAGACCGTGGTCCTGGGCGGCATCTACGAGGTCAGCAAGCAGGAAAACCTGACCAAGGTACCGGGCCTCGGCGACATCCCCGGCCTCGGTGTGCTGTTTCGCAACAAGCAGCGCACCAACACCAAGGCCGAACTGCTGATCTTCGTCACCCCGAAGATCCTCGGCGAAAACATGAAGTAGAGCGCTTCGCAATGCTGCGACCGGGGGCGGCTGCGGCCGCCCTCGGTGTTTCCGCGGCCAGCTGGCCGTGCCCGGCCTGTCGCGGCTGCATCGGCAACGCTTGCGGTGACCGCGACGGACACCGACTATGGCGCCCATGCCCGGCAGCTACGACCACGATTTCGGCTTTCTGATCAGCGACGTCGCGCGTCTGGCGCGCAAGCATTTCGACCGCCGCGCCGCCTGCCACGGTCTGACCCGGGTGCAGTGGCGCGCATTGCGCCGGCTGTTTCGCAGCGAAGGCATCACCCAGGCCGATCTGGCCGAGCAACTGGAAATCGAGCCGATCGCGGTCGGTCGCGTGCTCGATCGCCTGCAGGCAGCGGGTTTCGTCGAACGTCGTGCCGACCCCGCCGATCGCCGCGTCTGGCGGCTGCACCTGACCGCGCGCGCGCGCGCGGTGGCCGCGGACATGGAACGCATCGGCTACGAGGTTCGGAGTGACATCGCGCAAGGCATCCCCGCCAGCGAACTCGCGGCGATGATCGCGCTGCTCGAGCGGCTCAAGGAACGCCTGCAGCTACTGGACCAGGACGCCAGCAATGACGACCCCGCCATTCCCTGATACGACCGGCACCGGCGTGCGCCGGGCGGTGTCCGCTTGCGCCCGCTGACGCGACCACCGGGTACCGGCTCCGGCCGCGGCGCGTCCGGTTCGCCCCGGATCCCGGTTGCGCACAACGCCGAGGTTCGCCTGCACGGCCTCAACGCATGTCTGGCGGCCTTTGCCCGGCGGCCGCAGGATCTGCGCAAGGCCTGGTTGCTGGAATCGCGCCTGCCGGCGTTCAAGCCGATGCTGGCCTGGTGCGTGCGCCAGCGCATCGGCTACCGCGTGGTCGATGCCGACGAGCTGGCACGCGTCAGCGGCAGCGCGCATCACGAGGGCGTCTGTCTGGCGATGGCACCACTGTGCGAGCAGGCACTCGCCGCCGGCATCGGCCGCCTGCCGCCGGGCCCCGCGCTGCTGGCAGTGCTCGCAGGCGTGGGCAACCCGCACAACCTCGGCGCGCTGCTGCGCAGCGGCGCGCACTTCGGTCTGGCCGGCGTGGTGCTGGATGCAAATGATCCGCTGGCGTTGTCGGGCGCTGCCGCGCGCGTCGCCGAGGGCGGCGCCGAGGCCGTGCCGCTGCTGCGCGCCCGAACCGGCGCGGAGGTCGCAGCCACGCTGCGCGCCGCCGGCTTCGCCCTGGCTGCGACGGTGCCGCGTGCCGGCCAGTCGCTGTTCGACGCCGACTTGCCGGCGCGCACCGCGCTGGTGTTCGGCGCCGAGGGCGCCGGCCTGAGCGCGTCGCTGATCGCGGCAGCGGACGTGCGGCTGACCATTCCCGGCAGCGGCGCGGTCGAAAGCCTTAACATCGCCGCCAGCGCGGCCGTGTTGTTTGCCGAGTGGCGGCGGCAGCATCGGCCGCCGCCGGTCTGAACGCGGCTATTTCTTCAGCAGATCGCGGATCTCGGTCAGCAGCACGACCTCCGCGGGCGGAGCGGCGGGCGCGGTTTCCTGTTTCTTGACCAGCCGGTTCATCAGCTTGATCACCAGAAAGATCGCGAACGCCACGATCACGAACTGGATGATGGTGTTGATGAAGCCACCGATGCCGATCGCGACCTCGCCCTTGCCGTTGACCGCATCCTTGAGCACCCACTTCCAGGCCGAAAAATCCACGCCGCCGATCAGCAGGCCGATCGGCGGCATGATCACCTGATCGACCAGTGCGGTGACGATCTTGCCGAAGGCGGCGCCGATGACCACGCCCACGGCCAGGTCCATGACATTGCCGCGCATGGCGAACTGCTTGAACTCGCCGAACAGGCTCATGGCGATAATCCCCGTTGCGCCGCCCCGATGCGGCGCGGAGACTTTAACCCAGGCTTGCATCGAAGCGCGGGTCATGCGTCAGATCATGGTTCCTTCGAGCAGCGCGATGTCGCCAAGCGTCGCGCGGAAATGATCCCCCCGATGCAGCGCGGCGACCCCGGCGGGCGTGCCGGTGAAGATCAGATCGCCGGGCGCCAGCGTCCACAGTCTCGAAAGCTCGTGGATCGTCTCGGCGACGTTGAAGACCATCGCGTTGACGTCGGTGCGCTGCCGAACGGTGCCGTTGACCACCAGCTTCAGTTCGATCTGAGCCGGATGACCGATGGTGGCTGCGGGATGCAGGGCGGACACCGGTGCCGAGTGGTCGAAGGCCTTGGCGGAGTCCCACGGCATGCCGGTCTTCTTGGCCGCGGCCTGCAGGTCGCGGCGGGTGAGATCGAGGCCGACGCCGTAGCCGAACACATGAGCGAGCGCCCGCTCCACCGCGATGTCGCGCCCGCCCCGGGCCAGCGCCACCACCATCTCGACCTCGTGGTGCAGGTCGGCGGTGGCAGGCGGGTACGGCACGTTGGCGCCGTCGGTCACGACCGCGTCGGCGGGTTTGAGAAAGAACACAGGTTGCGCGCGGTCGACGGTCGCGCCCATCTCGCGGGCGTGATCGGCGTAGTTGCGGCCAATGCAATAGATGCGATGCACCGGGAAGCGCTCGTTGCGGCCAGCGATGGGGAGACTGACGACGGCAGACGGCTCGAACAGGTGGCTCATGGTCTGGCGGTGCTCGTTGGGGATCCCACGATGGTAGTACGCCGGAAGCGTTGAGCGTTGAGCAGTGAGCGGCAAGAGCAGGCCGTCATCCCTTGGGGATTTCAGTTGGTCATCCTGAGCGAAGCGAAGGATCTTTCCGCACAGCCACGCTTCGGCACAGCTCACCCGCGTGCCGGCATGACAGGCCCTTCGCTACGCTCAGGGTGACAAGCTTGAATCCGAGCCCCGAGTTCCGCGTCTGACAGCTGTCAGACGCGATGCCTGATCCCTGCCTCTCGGCACGTCGCGGCAAGGTCGGCAGGCTATGGCAGACTGCCGCGGCCGCATGGCCCGGGGAGATGGGTGTGGACCAGACCGACCTGCTCAAGCAACTGCGCATCGGCAGGGACCAGCGTGACGAGGAATCATCGCGTGTGCCCTGGCCGTGGGCCGTCGCTGTCGTGATCGCGATCGGCGTCCTGGCCGGTGGCGCTTGGATGTTGCTGGGCACGCGCAGCGTGGCCGTGGAGGTCGTCACCGCCGAGGCACCCGTGGCGGGCAGTGAAACCGGTGCGGTGCTGCAGGCGACCGGCTATGTCACCGCCCGGCGCAAGGCCACGGTCTCGGCGCAGATCACCGGCCGGCTGACCGAGGTGCATATCGAGGAAGGTGAGCGCGTCGTCCGGGGCCAGCTGCTGGCGCGCCTCGATGACGCCCAGGCCAGGGCCGCGCTGGATCTGGCACGTGCGCAACTGGCGGCCGCGCAGGCCGCGGTTGCCCAGTCCCGTGCCCAGGCGGTGCTCGCGCGACAGACGCTGGTCCGCCAGCGCGATCTCGTCGGGCGCGGATTGACGCCGCGGCAAAGCTACGACCAGGCCCAGTCCGGCGCCGATGGAGCCGACGCCGCCCTGCTGGGGGCCGAGCGTCAGGTGCAGGTGGCCCGTGCCCAACTCGACGAAGCAAGGGTCAATTACGACTACACCTTCGTGCGCGCGCCCTTCGCCGGCGTGATCGTCGACAAGGCCGCGCAGGTGGGCGAAATCGTGTCACCGTTTTCCGCCGGCGGCGGCTTCACCCGTACCGGGGTCGCCACCATCGTCGACATGAATTCGCTCGAGGTCGATGTTGACGTCAACGAGGCCTACATCGCCCGCATCCGCCCCGACCAGCCCGCCGAAGCGGTGCTTGACGCCTATCCCGACTGGAAGATCCCCGCGCACGTGATCGCCATCGTGCCGACGGCCGACAAGAGCAAGGCCACGGTCAAGGTGCGTGTCGCGCTGGAATCGAAAGACCCGCGCATCCTGCCGGACATGGGCGTGCGCGTGAGTTTTCTCGAGCAGGCGCCCAAGGTCGGGTCCGCAGCGCCCAAGGGGGCGCTGGTGCCGGCGACCGCGCTGGTCAAGCGCGACGGTGGCGATGCGGTATTTGTGGTCGCGGCCGCACGCGCACGGCTGACGCCGGTGACGGCGGGCCCCGGTTACGGCGATCTGCGCCTGATCACATCCGGGCTGGCGGTCGGCGCGCGTGTGGTCGTCAAGCCTCCCGCAAACCTCGCCGACGGCGCGCACGTAAAAGCTGCCGAGGCGCCCGAGTGAATACTTCCCGACACAACCCGCAACCGAGGATCGCGCCATGACTGCGCTGGTCGAAATCCGCAAGCTCAGCAAGACCTATGTGCGTGGCAAACAGAAGGTCGAGGTGCTGCACGGTGTCGATCTCGACATCGCGGGCGGCGATTTCCTGGCGTTGATGGGACCCTCGGGTTCGGGCAAGACCACCCTGCTCAACCTGATCGGCGGGCTCGACACGCCCAGCGCCGGCAGCATCAGCGTCGGCGGCCAGCGCATCGACCAGCTCGGCTCCGGCGCGCTGGCGCGCTGGCGGGCCAGCCACGTCGGCTTCGTGTTCCAGTTCTACAACCTGCTGCCGATGCTGAGCGCGCAGAAGAATGTCGAGCTGCCGTTGCTGCTGACGCGGCTGTCGGCGGCACAGCGACGCCGGAATGCCTCCATCGCGCTGCAATTGGTCGGCCTGCAGGACCGCGCCACGCACAAGCCGAACGAACTCTCGGGCGGCCAGCAGCAGCGCGTGGCGATCGCGCGCGCGTTCGTGTCCGATCCCGCCCTGCTGGTCTGCGACGAGCCCACCGGCGATCTCGATCGCCAGTCCGCCGAGGAGGTGCTGGGCCTGCTGCAGCGGCTCAACCGCGAGCACGGCAAGACCATCGTGATGGTCACGCACGATCCCAAGGCGGCCGAGTACGCCACGCACACCCTGCATCTGGACAAGGGCGAACTGGTGGAAGCCGCGGCGCTGGCGCACTGAACGCGGACGCGGTCGGGAGAGACGACGATGAAATACCTGCATCTGGTCTTGGCCGCGCTGTTCCGGCGCAAGACGCGCACCGCGTTCACCCTGCTGTCGGTGCTGGCGGCGTTTCTGCTGTTCGGCATGCTCGATGCCGTACGCACCGCGTTTGACGCCGGCACCAATGCGGCAGGCGTGGACCGCATGATCGTGTCGTCACGGTTTTCGATCATCCAGCCGCTGCCCTACAGCCTGCTGAATCAGATCGGGACCGTGCCCGGCGTCAAGGCCGTTGCCTATGCCAACTGGTTCGGCGGCACCTACCAGGATCCGAAGAACTTCTTCCCCAATTTCGCGATCAGCCCGAATTACCTCGACCTCTATCCCGAGATCGTGCTGCCGCCGGCCGAGCGCAAGGCCTTCGACGCCACCCGCACCGGCGCCGTGGTCGGCGCCACGCTGGCCAGGCGCTTCGGCTGGAAGATCGGCGACAAGATTCCGCTGATCGGCTCGATCTTCCCCAAGCGTGACGGCGGCAGCACCTGGACCTTCGATCTGGTGGGCATCTTCAAAGTCCGCAATCCGCAGCTCAAGGGACTCGAACAGCAGATGCTGTTTCACTGGAAATACTTCGACGAGGCCAACGCCTACTACCGCAACCAGGTCGGCTGGTACATCGTCAAGGTGGCCGATCCGGCACAGTCGGACCGCATCGCGCAGGCGATCGACCGGCTGTCGCAGAACTCCGATCACGAGACCAGGACCGAGACCGAGCAGGCCTTCCAGCTGGCCTTCGCCAAGCAGATCGGCGACATCGGCCTGATCGTCGGCGGCATCATGGCGGCGGTGTTCTTCACCCTGCTGCTGCTGACCGGCAACACCATGGCGCAGGCGGTGCGCGAGCGTATCCCCGAGCTCGCGGTGCTGAAGACGCTGGGGTTCTCCAATCGCGCCGTGCTACTGCTGGTGCTGGCCGAATCGATGCTGCTTGTCGTGCTGGGCGGGGTGCTCGGCCTGGGTCTGGCTGCGCTGCTGATGCCGGCGGTCAATGCCGCGGCGGGCGGGCAGATCGTGCTGCCGCCGGTAGGCGTGGCCACGTGGACGCTGGGCATCGTGCTGATGCTGGTGATCGGGCTGGTGGTCGGTGCGCTGCCGGCGCTGCGCGGCATGCGTCTCAACATTGTCGATGCGCTCGCGGGGCGCTGAGGGGGACGTATGCGGGTACTCACCGGTGTGCTGACCATCGTCCTGCTGGCCGTCGCGCTTGCGGCGTGGATCGCGTTGCCCTGGTTCGTGCTGCTGGCAATCGTGCTGTTGCTGGGTGTGGCGCTGCTGCTGACGCGACGCGGGCGCCAGGCGCTGCAGGTGACGCGAGTCGGCATCGCCACCCTGCCGCAACGACTGGGCTCGTCCTCGGTGATCCTGGTCGGCATCGCCGGCGTGGTCGGCGTGCTGGTCGCGCTGCTGGCGATGGCGGAGGGGTTCCAGACCACGCTCAAGGCCAGCGGCAGCAACGACACCGCGATCGTCCTGCGCGCCGGTTCCAACAACGAACTGTCCTCGGGCATCGATCGCGCCAGCACCACGCTGATCACGCAGGCGCCCGGCATCGCCAGGGACGCGCAGGGACATCCGATCGCTTCGCCGGAGCTGGTGGTGATCGTCAATCTGCCCAAGAAGAGCACCGGGACCACGGCCAATGTGCAGCTGCGCGGGGTGGGTCCCGAGGCCTGGTCGCTGTATCCGCATCTCAGGATCATCAAGGGACGGCGCTTCACGCCGGGCCTGCGCGAGCTGGTGGTGGGCAGGGGCGCCGAGACGCAATTTGCCGGACTGGGCATCGGCAGCAAGGTGCTGCTGGGGCGCCAGCCCTGGACCGTGGTCGGCGAGTTCGACGCCGGTGATGCGCACGATTCGGAACTCTGGGGCGACAGCGAGACCGTGGCGTCGGCCTATCGCCGCAACGGTTTCCAGTCGGTCAGCGTGCGCCTGGCGGGCGCGGCGGATTTCGCCCGCTTCAAGGCCGCGCTGCTCAGCAACCCGCAGCTCAAGGTCGACGTCGAGACCACGCGCAGCTACTACGCCAAGCAGTCGGCCGGGCTGACCCGGGTGATCCGCGCGGTCGGCATCACCGTGGCGGTGATCATGGCGATCGGAGCGATCTTCGGCGCGCTCAACACCATGTACGCCGCGGTCGCAGCGCGTGCGCGCGAGATCGCCACGCTGCGCGCGATCGGCTTCACCGGCTTGCCGGTGGTCGTCTCGGTGCTGCTGGAAACCATGCTGCTGGCCCTGCTGGGCGGCCTGCTTGGCGGCGCGATCGCCTGGCTGATCTTCAACAACTACACCGTCTCGACGCTGGGTCAGAACTTCAGCCAGGTGGTGTTCCAGTTCCGCGTCACGCCCGCGCTGCTGATCGCCGGACTGAAATGGGCGCTGGCGATCGGCTTCGTCGGCGGGCTGTTTCCGGCGCTGCGCGCCGCGCGCCTGCCGGTGACGACGGCGCTGCGGGAGTTGTAGGGCTTTTGCGGGCCGATGCGACCCGCCCGTAGCTGTTTCATGACATCGGTTGCGCTCGGTCGGTTCGGACGCGGCGCACCGTCAATCCGGAGGAGCTCCCATGGGTGCGTCACTGCGCTTGTTGCTGGGCAATCCGATTCCGCTGCTCTGGCTGGCGTGGCTCATGTACTGGTGGTTCGGCGCCGGAAAGCTGAAGGCGATCGAGCGTCGCGAGTCGGCTATGCGGCGTGCCAGTCATGCCATTCCGATGGTCGTTGCCGCGCTGTTGTTCCTGCTGCCCGCGCGATCACTCGGCATGCTCGCTGCGCCCATCATCGCGCGCAGCGGGATCGGTTACGGCATCGGTTTGACCCTGGTCATGCTCGGCCTCGGCTTCGCCGTCCAGGCGCGCAGGCACCTGGGCGCCAACTGGAGCGCCATGGTCACGCTCAAACACGAGCACAGCCTGATTCGCAGCGGCCCTTATCGGTACCTGCGCCATCCGATCTACACCGGCATGCTGGCGGCTTTCGCCGGCAGTGCGCTGGCGCTCGGCGAGTGGCGCGGCTTGCTGGCCATGCTGCTGGTCGTGGTGGCGTTGCTGGTCAAGCTGCGGCGCGAGGAATGCCTGATGCTGGAGCACTTCGGCACTGCCTATGCGGACTATCGCCGAGCAAGCTGGGCGCTGCTGCCCTGGATCTACTGACAGGCCGCCAGGCCGGCGCATCCGATCCGGGTGCTGTGCACAACGTCGTCTGTTGCCGGCTCACGGCCAGGCGTACCGTCGCGAAGCCATGCGCTCGGCACCCCGGCCCGGATGGGAAAGAAGGCCCGCACTCAGCGCCGTTGCCGCGCCAGGGTGATGAAGGCGACGCCGGCGAGGATCACCACCATGCCGATCCACTCACGCGGCCCGGGATGCTCGCCGCCCAGTGCGACGCCAAGCAGCACCGCCACCGGCGGATTGACGTAGGCGTAACTGGTGGCGAGCGCCGGGCGCACGTGGTGCAGCAGGTAGATGTAGGCGCTGAAGCCGACGATCGAGCCGAACACGACCAGGTAGGCGAACGCACTCCAGGCGCGGGCGCCCGGTACTGCCGTGAAGCGTTCGCCGGCAAGCAGGGCCATCAGCGCCAGGGCTGCGCCGCCCGCCAGCATCTGTGCGGCCGTACTCATCGCACCGCTCGGCATGTCCTGCCGCCGGCTCCAGACCGAGCCGAAGGCCCAGGCGCAGGCGGCGATCACCAGCGCCGCGGCACCGAGCGGCGCGGCGCGCAGGTCGCCACCGAAGTTGAGGATCAGCACGCCGGCCAGGCCGACCAGTACGCCCAGCCATTCCGAGCGTCGCGGCCAGTCGCCGTAGAGCGCCGAGAACACCGCCGCGAACAGGGTCACACTGGCCACCGCGACCGCGGCGATGCCGGAAGCGACGCTTTGCTCGGCATAGCAGACCAGACCATTGCCGAAGCCGAGCAGCAGCAGGCCGGTGAACGCGGCGTTGCGCCACTGCGTGCGCGTGGGAGCCGGTGCGCCGCGCAGGCGCAGGAACGCGTACAGGCCGCCGCCGGCGATCAGGAAGCGGATCGCCGCCAGCGCGAACGGCGGGAAGCCTTCCAGCGCGATGCGGATGGCGAAGTAGGTCGAACCCCAGACCAGATACACCGCGGCCAGCGCGGCGAACACGGTCAGACGGGGCGCGGTCGCGGCGGCCGGAGCGGTGGTCATCGTGATGATCGGAGGATGCGGGGCGCGTAGCTTAGCGGCCCGTGCGGGCGCGCGGCGGGCGCGCGACAGGCAGCGCGCTGACCGTGATCTGCTCGGCCTCGAGCACGGCGCGTTTGCGCGCCAGACCCCAGCGCCAGCCGCCGAGGCTGCCGTCCTCGCGGATCACGCGATGGCAGGGCACCACCAGCGCCAGCCGGTTGCTGCCGCAGGCGCTGCCGACCGCGCGCGCGGCATTGGGCGTGCCGATCGTCGTCGCCAGTTGGGCATAGCTGACCGTGGTGCCGCGGGGAATGCGCGTCAGCGCCTGCCACACGCGCCATTGAAAGGCGGTGCCGGCGACATCGATCGGTGGCGTGGGTGCCTCGCTGCCGGCGAGTTCGGCGGCGATCCGCGTCAGTGCCGGCGCCAGCCAGGTATCGCGGCCGTCGTCCTCGCGGCTGAGCGCGGCCTGCGGGAATGCGGCGCGCAGTGCTGCGCTCAGCGCGTCATCGTTGTCGCCGATCTCGACCGCGCACAGACCGCGCGCAGTCGCCGCCACCAGCACACGGCCGAACGGCGAATCCAATGTGGTGTAGCGGATCGCGATTCCTGCACCGCCCTGCCGCCAGCGGGCGGGGCTCATGCCGAGCAGGGCGTCGCTGCGCTCGTAAACGCGGCTGTCGGAGCCGAACCCGGCTGCGGCGACCGCGGCGCTCACCGAATCCGCCTGCGCCAGACCGGCGCGCAGACGACGGAAGCGATGAGCCCGCGCGTAGGCTGCAGGCGGCAGGCCGTAGCGATGGCGGAAGGCGCGCGCGAGATGGGCGCGGCTCAGACCGACGGCGGCGGCCAGCGTGGCCAGCGGCGGCGCCGGCTCGTCGGTCTCCAGCGCGCGACGCACGTGCTCCAGCGCGTCGTCCGGGGCGGATGAGTCGTAAGGGCTGCCTGCGGTCATGCCGGCAGACTAGCCGCGGCCGATGCGCGCCGCCATCCGGTTTGTGCGCCCGATGCGGCGTGCCAGAGCGAATGCCGGGAGGGATATTTCCCGTTCATCATCAGCGGGGGCCTTCCGGCCGCGCCTGCCAGACAGCCTTTGCGGCAGCACGGCTAGCGCGGCGGCTCGCGGGTCTCGCGCACGATCACGAACTCGCCTTCGATCACGCCGGGAGGCGCAGCGGATGCAGGGGGTGTGGCGGGCTCGTCGTGGCGGGTCGCAACCCGTGGCCGCATCACCTGGCGGGCGACGAAGACCACGCTGACGACCAGCAGCGCCAGCAGCAGCGCGAACGCGCCGAAGGCCAGCAGCGCGATCAGCACCGCCACGCCCAGCACGGCGCCCAGCACGCGCAGCACGGGGTGGGGGGAGCGGCGGAAGGGTGGCAGTTCGATGCGCATCGGAGGGCTCGTGGCAGAATCGCGCGTCCAGCATGCGGCGAATCCGCCGTGGATGCATCCGACTATGCTCCACCCCGCGCATGAACGGCGCCTGTGTCGCCTCGACGATGTGCCCGACGGCGGTGCGCTGGCGCTGACCGATGGCGCGGATGATCTGCTGCTGACCCGCCGCGGCGACGCGATCAGCGCCTTCCGCAATGTCTGTCCGCACGCGGGGCAGCGCCTCGACTGGGCGCCCGGCAAGTTCCTGATCCGCGACGGCGTGCTGGTATGCGCGGCGCACGGCGCCAGCTTCGCGGCGCTCGACGGGACGTGCCTGGGCGGACCCTGCCGCGGCGACCGCCTGCGCGCCGTTGCCCTGCGTGTGGTCGCGGGCGAGGTGCTGCGCCTGCTCGAGTGACGGTGCGCCTCAGCCGGCGTGGTAGAGCAGGTCCACGCCCACGATCACGGTGATCATGTACACCAGCGTCAGTGGCAGGCCCACGCGCAGGAAGTCCTTGCCGCGGTAGCCGCCCGGGCCGGCGACCATGGTCAGTGCCGGATGCGCCGACGAGATCAGGAAGGTGTTGGACACCGACATCGCCACGATCAGGATGTAGGCGGTGGGATTGCCGCCGGTGGCCAGCGCGATGTTGACCGCGATCGGCACCATCACCACGGTCGCGCCGACGTTCTGCATCACCTGCGAGAGCGACAGCGCGAGCAGTGCGACGCTGGCCTGGATCGTCCATTGCGGCAGCCCGCCGATGTGCACCATCAGCTCCTGGCCGATCCACGGGCCGGCGCCGGTCTGGTCCATGGCCCAGCCCAGCGGCATCAGGCTGGCGGTGATGAAGATCGTCTTCCAGTTGATCGAGCGATAGACCTCGTCCGGGGTGATCACGCCGGACAGCAGCATGCCGACGGCGCCGACCCAGAATGCGACCGGCAGCGGCAGCAATTCGGACAGCGCCAGACCCTTGGCCAGCAGGAAGAAGAACAGCGCCTGGCGGATCTTGCCCGGTCGCGCCTCCTCCTTCGGCACGTCGGTGACCAGGACCAGGTCATGTTCCTCGCGCGGGGTCTTGAGATCGCCCCAGGCGCTGTGCAGCACCAGGGTGTCGCCGGCCCGCAGGGCGACCTTGCGCACGTCCTCGCGAAAGACCTCGTCGCCGCGGTTGACCGCCAGCACCGAAATGCCGAAACGCTTGCGCAGATGCAGATCGCCCACGGTCTGCTTGAGAAAGTGCGAACTCGGCGGGAGCACCGCCTCGGAGATGCCCGCGCGCGCGGGATTGAACATGTCGCCGAGATTGCGCAGGCGCGTCGAGGTCCGGCAGTTCTGGGCCTGGGCGAAGCGCGCGAGCTGCTCCTGGCCGCCCATCACGCCCAGCACCGTGCCGACCCAGATCATCTGGTCGGCCGGCGGGGCGAGGCGCGACTCGTTGCCGGTCTTCAGGGCCAGGATCAAGGGCGCATCCGGCAGCTGCTCGGCTTCGAGGATGCTCATGCCCACCAGCGGACTGTCGGCGCCGACGGTCATTTCGACCACGTCGCCGGCGATGCCGTAAGTCTCGGCGAAATAGCTTTCGGTACGGCCCGGCGTGACCTTGCCGCTGTCCTCCGGAGCGTGCTTGAACAGGCGGTCGGTGAACAGCGCGAAGAATGCCACGCCGACCACGGCCAGGATGATGCCGATCGGCGTCACCGTGTACATGCCGAACTCGGGGATCGTGTTGGCGCCCGGCGGCAGGTTGCGATTGGCGCTGGCGATCAGGCCGTTGAGGATGATCAGCGGGGTATTCGCGATCAGCGTGGTGTTGGTGCCGGTGAGAATCACGCAGGCCATCGGCAGCAGCAGTTTCGACAGCGGCACGCCGCTGCGCGAGGAGACGCGGCCGGCAACCGGGATCATCAGTGCGGCAAGAGCCTGGCTCGGGATGATCGAACTCAGCGCGGTGGTGACGCCGTTGACCACCAGTCCGAGCCGCCACTCCGCGCCGCGCGCGGCGCGCATGATCAGGCTGGCGACGGCATTGAGGGCGCCGGTGCGGTCGAGACCGACACCCATGATCATCACCGCGATGATCGCCTGCACGCCGGAATTGGCGAAGCCGTCGTAGATCTGGTGCGAGCCGATGATGCCGCTGACGCCCAGCACGGCCAGTACCAGCAGCGCGGTGATGTCGGAACGGATCCACTCCAGCGCCAGCATCACCACGGTGAATACGACCAGCCCGAGCACGAGCACCATGTCGGTGGTGAGCGTCAGGGGTGTGCCGTCCATCGGGGGCGGGGTGCTCCGGTGCGCTCAGCGGCGGTCGTAGAGAAAATCGGCCACATCGTGGCCGAGGCGCACCCCACGCTGCTCGAAGTGGGTGGCGATGCGCCAGGCCGGACGCGGCGAGATGCCGCCGGGCCCCAGCCGATTGCGCCACTCCGGGGCCGCGTCCAGCACCTCCTGCATGTGCCGTGCATAGTCCGCCCAGTCGGTCGCCAGATGCAAGAGTCCGCCAGGCGCGACGCGGCTGGCCAGCAGCGTCGCGAACGCCGGCTGGATCAGGCGCCGCTTGTGATGACGCAGCTTGGGCCAGGGATCCGGAAACCAGAGGCGCACCTCGGCCAGGCTGGCGGGCGCGATTTCGTTGCGCAGCACCTCGACCGCGTCGTGGCGATAGACGCGCACGTTGTCGCTGCCCTGCGCCGCCAGCGTGTTGATCAGCCGGCCGACACCCGGCCGATGCACCTCGATGCCGATGAAATCGCGTTCGGGCTCATGCGCGGCCGCCCAGGCCAGCGCCTCGCCGTTGCCGAAGCCGATTTCCAGCACGCGCGATGCCCGGCGACCGAACACCGCGTCGAAGTCGCGTGGCGCGCCGCTGTAATCGAGTCCGTAGCGGGACCAGTGATCGTCGAAGGCGCGCTGCTGGGCCGGGGTGATGCGGCCTTCCCGCAGCACGAAGCTGCGGACGGGGCGGTGCGCTGGGGTGTCCGTCGGCGCGGCGGTCACGGTTCTCATCCCACGGTGCCGTCGATCGGGCTGGACGCCGAGGCGTAGCGCTTGCGCGGGATGCGTCCGGCCTGGAACGCCGCGCGCCCGGCCTCGACCGCCAGCTTCATCGCCAGCGCCATGCGCACCGGATCGCGCGCGCCGGCGATCGCGGTGTTCATCAGCACGCCGTCGCAGCCCAGTTCCATCGCGAGCGCGGCGTCCGAGGCCGTGCCGACGCCGGCATCGACGATGATCGGTACCTTGGCGTTCTCGATGATCTCCAGCAGGGTGTAGCGGTTCTGGATGCCCAGCCCGGAGCCGATCGGCGCCGCCAGCGGCATCACCGCGACGCAGCCGATCTGCTCCAGCTGGCGCGCCAGGATCGGGTCGTCGCTGGTGTAGACCATGACCTCGAAGCCTTCGCCGACCAGCATCTCGGCGGCTTTCAGCGTCTGCACCACGTCGGGATACAGCGTGCGCGCGTCACCCAGCACCTCCAGTTTGACCAGGGTGTGTCCGTCCAGCAGCTCGCGCGCCAGTCGGCAGGTACGCACGGCGTCCTCGGCGGTGTAGCAGCCGGCGGTGTTGGGCAGGATCGTGTAGCGCTCCGGCGGCAGCACGTCGAGCAGGTTGGGCTGGCCGGGATCCTGGCCCAGGTTCATGCGGCGGATCGCGACGGTGACGATCTCGGCGCCCGCGGCCTCGGTGGCGCGGCGGGTCTCGTCGAAATCCCGGTATTTGCCGGTGCCGGTCAGCAGCCGCGAACGGAAGCTGCGGCTGGCGATCCGCAGCGGATCGCCGAAAGTCGAGTTGGACATGCGAAGCCTCCCGGAACGCGCCATTGTCGCGCGCTGCGGCCGCCGGCGCGATCCCCGGCGGCTGCGTCTTTCAGTTCTCGTTGCCGGCGTACAGCGCCCGTCGCGGGGCACCGGTGATGGCGGCGGCCAGGCGTGCGGCACGCGCCGGCGGCAGCTCCTCGCGCAGCAGGGCGTATACGCGGCGGCCTTCGGGCAGCCGCTCGTCTTCCGCTTCGGCATGGCCGGCGACCAGCAGCACGAATTCGCCGCGGCGCTGGTCGGCATCGGCGGCGACACGTGTCGCCAGTTCGCCCAGCGGCAGCGCCAGCACGGTCTCGAAGCGCTTGGTCAGTTCGCGCGCGAGCACCGCTTCGCGCCCGGCGCCGAACACTGCGGCGATGGCGGCCAGCGACTCCTCGATGCGATGCGAGGATTCGTAGAACACCAGTGTGCGCGACTCGCCGGCCAGCGCCTGCAGGCGCGCGTGTCGCGCGGCCGATTTGGCGGGCAGGAAGCCTTCGAACACGAAGCGGTCGCTGGCCAGGCCCGCGACCGACAGTGCGGCGATCGCGGCGCAGGCGCCGGGCACCGGCGACACCCGGAAGCCGGCGCTGCGGGCGGCGCGCACCAGCCGGTAGCCGGGATCGCTGATCAGCGGCGTGCCGGCATCGGCGATCAGCGCGATGTCGTCGCCGGCGGCCAGCCGCGCCAGCAGCGCGGCGACGGCTTCGCGTTCGTTGTGTTCGTGCAGTGCGGTCAGCGCGGTGGCGATGCCGTGGTGCGCAAGCAGCGGGCGGCTGTGGCGGGTGTCCTCGGCGGCGATCAGCGCGGCCCTGCGCAGGGTGTCGGCGGCGCGCGGGCTGAGGTCGTCGAGATGGCCGATCGGGGTCGCCACCACCCATAGCGTGCCCGTGGGCGGATGCATGCCTGTCTCCGGCACCGCGATGAGGCGGCGCGATTCGCTATCATCGCGCAATCGTCCCTGCCGGCATCAAGGAATTCGCATGCATCGCCTGCGCGCCCTGCTGCTTCCCGTTCTCGCAGCCCTGCTGCTGGCCGGCTGCGCCAGCCTCGGCGGGCCGACGCCCGCACAGCAGGCGCAGGCGGCCCAGGCGCAGGCGCTGGATGCGCGCGGCGACTACGCCGGCGCGGCGCGTGACTGGCTCGGCCTCGCCGCACAGGGCGGCGCCGGCAGTGACGGCTATCGCCTGCGCGCCGCCGAAGCGCTGCAGGCCGAGGGCCGGGGCGGCCGCGCCGACGCCGAGCTGGCGTTGCTGCGCCGCGATCGGCTGGGTGCCGACGATCGCACCCGCTACGACCTGCTGGCCGCCGAGCGTGCGCTGGCGCGCAAGGACCCGCGACGTGCGTTGAGCCTGATCGCGGCCCTGCCGGCCACGCTGCCGCCGGACGAGGCTGTCCGTGCGCAGCGCGTGCAGGCGCGCGCCGCCGCAGCGGTCGGCGATCGCTGGACCGCGGCCGTGGCGCGGGTGCAGATGGAATCGGGCCTGCGCGGAGCGGCAGCGGTGGCCAACCAGAGCGCCATCGTGCAGTTGCTGGCGGGGCTCGGTGCCGATCCGCTCAAGCAGCGCGCAGCCACGCTGCCGGCCAGCGATCCCATGCTGCCATGGATCGGGCGCGCCCTGGCCAAGCTGGGTACCGCCCTGCCGCGAACCTTGCCCGAGCTGGCCAGCCCGGTGGGGACCCAGGTAGCGCAAGGTCAGGGCGCGCTGCGCGAGGGCTATCGTGCTTATCAGCGTATCGCCGTGTTGTTGCCGCAGAGTGGCCCGTTGGCGGCGGCCGGCCGCGCCGTGCGCGACGGCTTTCTGGCCGATTATTTCGAGTCGGCGCGCGACGGCCAGCCGCGCCCCGAGGTGCGTTTCTACGACAGCCAGGGTAGCGCCGCCGGCGCCGTGGCGGCTTACCGACAGGCCGTCGCGGACGGTGCCCAGCTGGTGGTCGGCCCGCTGGCGCGCGAGGGCGTCGCCGCGCTGTTCGCGCAATCGCTGCCGGTGCCGCTGCTGGCCCTCAATCATCCGGACAACGGCACGTCGCCGCCGCCCGGCAGCGCCGAGTTCGCGTTGATGCCGGAGAGCGAGGGCGCCCAGGCCGCGGCACGGATGCTTGCCGACGGCTTGCGCAACGCGCTGGTGTTCCATGGCGACGACGATGCCGCGGTACGCGCGGCGCGCGCCTTCGCCGCGCAGTTCGAGGCCGGCGGCGGCACCGTGGTCGGCAGCGCGCAGCTGTCGCCGGGATCGGTCAACTACGCCAGCGCGATCCGCAGCGCGGTCGCCGGTGGCGTGCCGGCCGACACCGGCATCTTCATGGCGGTGCGTCCCGAGCAGGGGCGCCTGCTGCTGCCGCAATTGCGCGTGGCACGGCTGCGGCAGCCGGCTTACGCCACCGCGTCGGTGTACGGCCTGCGCGATGACCCCAATGCCGATCGCGATCTCGACGGCATCGAGTTCGGCGACGCACCATGGCTGTTCGACGCCCAGCCCGGATTGCCCTCGCGCAGCGAGCTGTCCGGCCAGTTGCCTGATGTCGAGGGCCGTGCCGCCCGCTTGTTCGCGTTCGGCATGGATGCCTGGGCGCTGGTGCCCTATCTCGACTGGTTGCGCGCGCATCCGGGCAGCTATGTCGCGGGCGCAACCGGCCAGCTGACTGCGGATGCGCAGGGGCACATTCAGCGCGTGCCGCTGTGGCTGCGTTTCGACAACGGACTGGCGCGGCCGCTGGCGGGTGGCCTGCAGCTCAGCCCGCCGGCCGGCGACGGCACGGAGCCCTGAGCGCGTGCGTGCCGTCGGCGACGACTTCGAAACGCGCGCGCTGCAGCTGCTGCAGCGCGCGGGCCTGACCCTGCTGGAGCGCAATTACGGCACCCGCTACGGCGAGATCGACCTGGTGATGCGCGACGACGGTTGCATGGTGTTTGTCGAGGTGCGCTATCGCGGCGGCTCCGTCCAGGGTGGCGCCGCGGCTTCGGTCGGCGCCGGCAAGCGCGCGCGTCTGGCTCGTGCCGCCGCGCTGTACCTGCAGGCGCATCCGGCGCTGGCTGATCGTCCCTGCCGGTTCGACGTGGTCGCCTTCGACGGCGCGGCGGCCTCGGCTACCGCACACTGGCTGCGGCATGCGTTCGAAGCGGACGCGGCGACATGACCGCGATGGCATCCGGTTCCCTGCCTGCGGTGCTGTTCGAGGCCCTAGCCGCGATCTTTCCCGGCGACGCATTGCGCTGCGACGAGCCGACCCGCCTGGTCTACGGCTACGACAACTCGCGACGCACGGCGCCGGCCGACGCGGTGGCGTTCCCGCACCGGCACGAGCAGGTCGTCGCGCTGGTGCAGGCCTGCCGCGAGCACCGCGTGCCGGTGATCGCGCGCGGTCGCGGCACCAACACCACGGGTGCCACGGTACCGGTCGCGGGCGGCGTGGTGGTGTCGTTCGAGCGCATGAACCGCATCCTGCGCATCGTGCCGGAGGACCGCATCGCAGTGGTCGAGCCGGGGCTGCTCAACGGCGATCTGCAGCGTGCGCTGGCCGAGTCCGGCTTCTTCTGGCCGCCGGACCCGACCTCGGCACCGTACTGCACGGTCGGCGGCAATCTTGCCTGCAACGCCGGTGGTCCGCGCACGGTGAAATACGGCGCTACCCGCGAGAACGTGCTGGCATTGCGCGCGGTCGCCGGCAGCGGCGCCGAACTGCGCTGCGGCACGCCGACCACCAAGGGCGCCACCGGCTACGACCTGGTACGGCTGCTGGTCGGCTCCGAGGGCACGCTGGCGCTGATCACCGAAGCCACGCTGAGACTGGTGCCGAAACCCGACGCCGTGGCGACCCTGCGCGCGGCCTATGTCGATGTCGATGCGGCGGCGCGCGCCGTGGCACGGATCATGGCGCAGCCGGTCACGCCCTGCGCGCTGGAGTTTCTCGACGACGCTTCGCTGGCGCTGGCACGCGCGCATCGCGACGGCGCCGCCGTGCCGGAGGCCGGCGCGCTGCTGCTGATCGAGGTCGACGGTGCTTCCGAGACCCTCGCCGCCGCCGTGGCGGCGGTCAGCCGCGTCGCGCGCGGCGCCGGCCTGCTCGAATTGCGCGTTGCCGCCGAGGCCGCCGAGGCCGAGGCACTGTGGGCGGTGCGCAAGGCGTTGTCACCGGCGCTGCGCAACCTGTCGCCGCAGAAGATCAACGAGGACGTGGTGGTGCCGGTCAGCCGCGTGCCCGAACTGGTGGCTGCCACCAAGGCGTTGTCTGCGCGGTACGGACTGCCGATTGTCTGCTTCGGCCATGCCGGCAACGGCAATCTGCACGTCAACCTGCTGCCGCGTGACGATCGCGAACGCGCGGCTGCCGAACCCTGCCTGGCGGCGCTGTTCGACGCGGTGATCCGCCTCGACGGCACGCTGTCCGGCGAGCACGGCATCGGGCTGGCCAAGCGCGAGTTCATGACCCGCGCGCTCGATCCCGGCGCGCTGGGGCTGATGCGCGGCATCAAGGCTGCATTCGATCCCGACGGCATCCTCAATCCGGGCAAGCTGCTGCCCTGAGTCGACGCCGCGACGCGATGCCGGGCGCGCCCCGGCGCCTTGCCGCTGCGCGCCGCGATGCTCTACGCTGCTCCGCATTCCGGCGCGGGGTCTCGGCCGCCGGCCGCAAGCGGGGGTTCCACATGCTCGACGCCCTGGGCCGCATCCTGTTCGGCCTGTTCGGCTTGGCCGTGCTGCTTTCGATCGCAGCGGCGTTTTCCAACAACCGCCGCGCGATCGACTGGAAGCTGGTCGCGACCGGCGTCGCGCTGCAGATCGTGTTCGCCAGCTTCGTGCTGAAGGTGCCGCTGGGACGCGACCTCTTCGGCGCGCTGGCGATCGGTTTCGTCAAGCTGATGAGCTACGTCAGCGTCGGCTCCAGCTTCATCTTCGGCAACCTGGTCAACGCCGCCAATCCGAACATCGGCTACGTGTTCGCGTTGCAGGTATTGCCGACGATCGTGTTCTTCGCCGCGCTGACCGGCGTGCTCTACCACCTCGGCGTGATGCAGCGGATCGTGCGCGGCATGGCCTGGGTGATCACCAAGGTGATGCGCGTGTCCGGCGCCGAGACCACCAGCGTCTGCGCCTCGGTGTTCATCGGCCAGACCGAGGCCCCGCTGACCATCAAGCCGTACATCGAGCGCATGACCGAGTCGGAGCTGATGACGGTGATGATCGGCGGCATGGCGCACATCGCCGGTTCGGTGATGGCGGCCTACGTCGGCCTGCTGGGCCACAACGATCCGGCGCAGATGGAGTTCTACGCCAAGCACTTTCTCACCGCCTCGATCATGGCCGCGCCGGCTACCCTGATGCTGGCCAAGATCCTGATTCCCGAAACCGGCGAGCCGCTGACCCGCGGCACGGTCAGGATGGAGGTCGAGCGCAGCACCGCCAACGTGATCGACGCCGCCGCCACCGGCGCCGGCGACGGCCTCAAGCTGGCACTGAACGTCGGTGCGATGCTGCTGGCCTTCATCGCCCTGATCGCGCTGCTCAATGCGCCGATCCAGTGGCTGGGCGCGCATGCCTGGAGCACCGACCCCGCCGGCACCATCAACCACTGGCTGTCGCAGGCTTCGGGCCGCGACGTGCAGCTGAGCATGCAGACGATCTTCGGCTGGGTGCTGGCGCCGGTGGCGTGGCTGATCGGCGTGCCCTGGCACGACGCGCCGCTGGTCGGCAGTTTCATCGGCGAGAAGGTGGTCATCAACGAGTTCGTCGCCTATGTCGACATGTCCAGGCACCTCGGTCAGCTGATGCCGCAGAGCCGCCTGATCGCCACCTATGCGCTGTGCGGTTTTGCCAACTTCTCCTCGATCGCGATCCAGATCGGCGGCATCGGCGGCATCGCGCCGGGGCGGCGCCAGGATCTGGCGCGCTTCGGTCTGCGCGCGGTGCTGGGCGGTTCGCTGGCGACGTTCATGACCGCCACCATCGCCGGCGTGCTGCACGCGCTCTAGACGACCATGCATCCAGCCGTCGTCGTCGTCGGCAGTTACAACCAGGACTATGCCTGGCGCAGCGACCGGCTGCCGCAGCCGGGCGAGACGCGGCGCGCACTGGGGTTCGCGACCGGGCCGGGCGGCAAGGGCTACAACCAGGCCGTGGCCTGCCACCGACAGGGTGTGCCTACCTGCCTGATCGCCGCGCTGGGCGACGACGCGCTCGCCGACCTTGCGCGACACCATGCGCAGCACGAGGGACTGACCTGCCGCTGGCAGATCGTCACCGGCGCAGTCAGCGGCAGCGCCTGCGTGCTGATCGATGCCGGCGGCCAGAACCAGATCCTCGTGCATCCGGCCGCCAACGAGCGTCTCGATCCGGCGTTCGTGCGCGCTCGGCGCGAAGACTTCAGCGACGCGCGCGTGGTGCTGGCGCAACTGGAGAGCAATCCCGAGGCGATTGCCGCCGCGCTCGAACTCGGCCGTTCCCGCGGAGCGCTGTGCGTGCTGAATCCGGCGCCGGTGCATGCCGGACTGGATGCCGCGCTGCTGTCGGCATGCGACGTCATCACCCCCAACGAAACCGAGTTCGCCCAGCTGCTGGCACGTTTTGCCGCGACGGCGGTGGATGCGTCGACGCTCGCCGCGCGCAGCGACGCCGAGCTGCATGATCTGGCGCGCCGGCTGCCGGTGCCGACGGTGGTGATCACGCTGGGGGCGCAGGGCTGCTTCGTCGCGCACGCCGAAGGCGCGGCGTGGGCGGCGCACGAGCCGGCCTGCTGCCGCCACGCGGCCGAGCCGGTGGTCGCGGTGGATGCATCCGGCGCCGGTGATGCCTTCTCCGGCGCGTTGGCGGCAGCGATCGCCGAGTGCGGGAGCGTGCCCTTCACCACCGCCGTGCGCCGGGCCAGCCGCGCCGCCGCACTCAGCACCGAGCGCGCGGGTACCGCATCGGCGATGCCCACGCGCGCCGAACTGCGGGCGCGCTACGGGCCCTGAGATCAGGCCGGCGCCGCTTCGACCACGGTATTGCGGCCGCGCGCCTTGGCCGCGTAGAGGGCGCGATCGGCGCGCCGGATCCAGGCGTCGACATCCTCGCCGAGGGTGCCCAGCACGGCGACGCCGATGCTCAGCGTGATGGTCAGCGCAGGCACTTCGGCCGTCGCCACCGTCAGTCCCGCAACCGCCGCGCGCAGGCGTTCGCCGAGGGTCAGTGCCGATGACGGGCCGCGTCCGCTGCACAGCACGCCGAACTCCTCGCCGCCGATGCGCGCCAGCTGGCCGGCCCCGGCCAGCGTCTCCTCCAGACAACGGGCGACGGCGACCAGCACGGTGTCGCCCAACGGATGGCCGCCGCGATCATTGATCTGCTTGAAGTGGTCGAGGTCGAGCAGCAGCAGCGCATGCGGCGGCTCGCCGACCTGTCCGCTGACCAGTGCCTGCAGCCGACTGAAGAAGGCGCGACGGTTTTCCAGTCCGGTCAGCGGATCGCGCAGTGCCTGCTCGCGGTACTGCGCGCCATGCTGGCGCTGGCCGCGCAGCAGCAGGAACAGGGTCAGCGCGATCAGTCCGGCGCCGACCGCCAGCAGGCTGGCAAAGGCGAACTTGAGCTGCTGACGCGCCAGCTGGGCCTGGTGTCTGGCCGCATCCGCCTGCGCGGTGACCAGCTCGAGCGCCTTGATGCGATTGGCGCGTTCGAGTTCGCCGATGCGCAGCTCCTTTTCGCGGGTGGCGAAGCGTGCCTCGAGCGCGGCGACATCGGCGCCGGTGTCCATCGTGGCCTGCTGGCTGGCGATCTCATTTGCCTCGGCGCGCGCGGCATGCAGGGCCTGCTTGAGCTGGCCGGCGGCCTCCGCGATGCGGCTTTCGGTGTCGAGCAGATCCGGCAGCAGTCCGGCCAGGTGACGTTGGCGCGCGGCGGCGACATCGGCGCTGATGTCGGCCAGCGCGGCCGCATGCTGGCCCAGCGCCGACTCGGCGCGTGCGATGTTGGCACGGGCCAGTATCACGTGATTGACGCGTCCGGCACGCTCCGCTTCGGCCAGCGAGCGGCGCGACAGGCGGATCGCCGCCGCGGCCTTGCCCTGTTCCAGGTCCAGCCGTGCCAGGTTGTCGTCGATGATCCCGGCCCGCGGCGCGTCGTGCGCGGCGCGGTAGCGCTGACGCGCGTCTTCCAGCAGGGCGATGCTGGCCTGGACCTGGCCGAGGTTGTAGAGCACTTCGGCCTTGAGATTCTCCGCGCCGGCGATGCGCTCGGAATCGTGCAGTTCGCTGTAGGCGTCGAGCGCGCGGTCGCACTGGGTCTGCGCGCGGTGGTAGTCGCCGGCCTCGGAATAGGCGTTGCAAAGTTGATACGCGACCAGTCCGCGTGTCGCCGGATCGCTGCGATCCTGCAGCAGCGCGGCGGCGCGCAGCGCATCGCCGAGCCCGGCGTCGGTCTTGCCGCGATCGAGCAGCAGCCAGGCGCGCAGAAAGCCGGCGTAGGCCCTGGCCAGGTCGTCATGGCGCATTTCCGCGAGGCTGCCCAGACGCAGATTGACCTCGGCCAGGGCGGCATCATCGGCCTTCAGCAGCGCCGCCCGGCCCATCAGCCACAGCAATTCGCGCTCCTGGCCGGGATGTTGTGCCAGCGCATCGCTGTCGAGCAGCGTTCGACCCTGGGCGAGTGCCTGCGCCGGGTTGGCGACCACCTCGCGACGGAACCCGGCGCGATCGAACGCTGTCGCGGCGTGGGTGGTGCCCACCGCAGCCAGACCGACAGCGAAGACCAGCGTGGATCGAAGCACGCGCCGAACCCCATGATCGCGCAGCAGAAACCGCACCGCAGCCGGCATCCGTCGCCGGATGGCATGCCCGATGGCCGACAGCGCCGGCGCGTGCAGTCAGGGAGCGCGTGCCGGTCCGCGTAGTGTGCAGGAAACGACGGCGGAAACCGATCCGCAGCGCACGCGGCACCATTGTTTGCAGCCGTCATGGCTCGGCGAGGGTCTCAACGTGTTCAGACCTTTGCGTGGTGCCGCCGCAATCACCCGGGTCGCAGCGGGCTCGAATCGCCTGCTCCTTCCGCCGGGGGAATCGTCGGCGGCACAATGCGCGCAGACCGCACCGACGTGCTCGCTTACACTGGAACGATGCTGATCGGCCCTTACCGCATCGATCCGCCGGTCGTGCTGGCCCCGATGGCCGGCGTCACCGACAAGCCTTTTCGTCAGCTGTGCAAGCGGCTGGGCGCCGGGCTGGCCGTTTCGGAGATGACCAGCGCCGACGCGCGCCTGTGGGGCACGGCCAAGTCGCTCAGGCGCATGGACCACGTCGGCGAGCCCGAACCGGTGAGCGTGCAGATCGCCGGCCACGACCCGGCGCTGCTGGCGGCCGCGGCGCGTCACAACGTCGAGCATGGCGCCGATCTCATCGACATCAACATGGGCTGTCCGGCCAAGAAGGTGTGCAACGTCTGGGCCGGTTCGGCGCTGTTGCAGGACGAACCGCGGGTGGCACGCATCCTGGACGCCGTGGTGCGCGCCGTCGCGGTGCCGGTGACGCTCAAGATCCGCACCGGCTGGGATCGCGCGCACCGCAATGCGCTAGCTATCGCGCGCATCGCCGAGGACGCCGGCGTCGCCGCGCTGGCAGTGCACGGCCGCACCCGCGCCGACAGGTACGAGGGCGAGGCCGAATACGCCACGATCGCTGCGGTCAAGGCCGCGGTGCGCATTCCGGTGATCGCCAACGGCGACATCGACTCGCCGGAGAAGGCGCGCGCGGTACTCGCGGCCACCGGCGCCGACGCGGTGATGATCGGCCGCGCCGCGCAGGGCCGGCCGTGGATTTTCCGTCAGGTTGCACACTTTCTTGCCAGCGGCGAACGGCTGCCCGAACCTTCACCGCACGAGATCCGCGACATCCTGCTCGGCCATCTCGAGGCACTGTATGCCTTTCACGGCGAACATCAGGGCTTGCGCATCGCCCGCAAGCATCTCGGCTGGTATGCCAGGGATCGTCCGGAGAATGCCGCATTCCGCATCGTCGCCAACGCCGCCGCGAGCGGGCAGGAGCAGTGGCGCCTGACCCGCGACTACTTCGACGCGCTGGCGGCCGGTGTGTCGCTCGCGCGGCCCGCCGCCTGAACCGTCCCCGGCGCGGCCAGGCTGCAGTCGCAAAAGACGCGGTGTATCATGCGCGCCTCGTATTCATCCTTTCATCCGCATCGAAGGATATAACCCGCCCATGAGCAGCTATCTCTTCACCTCCGAATCGGTGTCCGAAGGTCATCCGGACAAGGTCGCCGACCAGATCTCCGATGCCGTGCTCGACGCCATCCTGGCGCAGGACAAGCGCGCGCGCGTGGCCTGCGAGACGATGGTCAAGACCGGCGTGGCGATCGTCGCCGGCGAAGTGACCACCAGCGCCTGGGTGGACCTGGAATCGCTGACGCGCAAGGTGATCGTCGATATCGGCTACGACTCCAGCGATGTCGGCTTTGACGGCGCCACCTGCGGCATCCTCAACCTGATCGGCAAACAGTCGCCCGACATCAACCAGGGTGTCGACCGCAAGAAGCCGGAAGAGCAGGGCGCCGGCGACCAGGGCCTGATGTTCGGCTACGCCTGCAACGAGACGAAAGAGCTGATGCCGGCGGCGATCTACTACGCGCACCGCCTGGTCGAGCAGCAGGCCAGGGTACGCAAGGCGAAGAAGTCGCCGCTGCCGTGGCTGCGCCCGGACGCCAAGAGCCAGGTCACGCTGCGCTACGAGAACGACAAGGCAGTGGGCATCGACGCCATCGTGCTCTCGACCCAGCATGATCCGTCGGTCAGGCATCGTGATCTGGCCGAGGCCGTGCGCGAGCACATCCTCAAGCCGGTGCTGCCCAAGGCCTGGCTGGACGAGGTTCCGGCCAAGCGCATCCACATCAACCCGACCGGCAAGTTCGTGATCGGCGGGCCGGTGGGCGACTGCGGCCTGACCGGGCGCAAGATCATTGTCGACAGCTACGGCGGCTGGGCCCGGCATGGCGGCGGCGCGTTTTCCGGCAAGGACCCGTCCAAGGTCGACCGCTCGGCGGCTTACGCCGCGCGCTACGTGGCCAAGAACCTCGTCGCCGCCGGCATCGCCGACCGCTGCGAGATCCAGGTCAGCTATGCCATCGGCGTCGCCCACCCGACCTCGATTTCGGTGACCACCTTCGGCACCGGCAAGATCAGCGACGACAAGATCGAGAAGCTGATCCGCAAGCACTTCGACCTGCGCCCCTACGGCATCATCCAGATGCTCGATCTCGTGCATCCGATGTACCAGGCCACCGCTTCCTACGGCCATTTCGGCCGCGCACCTTACGAGGTCAAGCACGCCAACGGCGAGACCTTCACCGCATTCTCGTGGGAGAAGACCGACCGCGCCGACGCGCTGCGCGCCGACGCCGGGCTCACGCGACGCAAGTAACGCTGTACGCGGCAGCCGCGCCTGCGTCTGCCGCACCGCGCCTGCCGAGGGGCGCTGCGACTCCGTGCAAGCCGGAGCCAGGCTCGGCGGACGCCCGACTGCAACGGCGCCCGGCAGAGGCGAGTTCCTCGCCGCCGTCCGTCCCCCCAGGGCCGGGCGTTCCACCTCACCGGAGACCCCGCCATGCATGCCGTCAAGACAACACCCTCCGCCGGTCAGGATTTCAAGGTCGCCGACCTTGCCCTGGCCGACTTCGGGCGCCGGGAAATCGACATCGCCGAGCAGGAAATGCCCGGCCTGATGTCGATCCGCGAGAAATACGCCGCCACGCAGCCGCTCCAGGGCGTGCGCGTGACCGGCTCGCTGCACATGACGATCCAGACCGCGGTGCTGATCGAGACGCTGAAGGATCTCGGCGCCGACGTGCGCTGGGCCTCGTGCAACATCTTCAGCACCCAGGACCACGCCGCTGCGGCGATCGCCGCCAGCGGCGTACCGGTGTTCGCCTGGAAGGGCGAGACCCTGGAGGAATACTGGGACTGCACGCTCGACGCGCTGAGCTTTGCCCGCGGCACGCAGGGCCCGCAGCTGGTGGTGGATGACGGCGGCGACGTCACCCTGCTGATCCACAAGGGCTTTGAACTCGAGAACGGTTCGGACTGGGTCAACGGCCCGTCGGGCAGCCACGAGGAGCAGGTCATCAAGAACCTGCTCAAGCGCGTCGCCGCCGAGCGTCCGGGCTACTGGCACGCCGTGGTCAAGGACTGGAAGGGCGTCTCCGAGGAGACCACCACCGGCGTGCATCGCCTGTACCAGCTGGCCGAGGCCGGCTCGCTGCTGGTGCCGGCGATCAATGTCAACGACTCGGTGACCAAGAGCAAGTTCGACAACCTGTATGGCTGCCGCGAGTCGCTGGCCGACGGACTCAAGCGTGCGATGGACGTGATGCTGGCCGGCAAGGTCGCCGTGGTCTGCGGATACGGCGACGTCGGCAAGGGTTGCGCGCACTCGCTGCGCGCCTACGGTTCGCGCGTGGTGGTCACCGAGATCGATCCGATCAACGCACTGCAGGCGGCGATGGAGGGCTTCGAGGTCAACACCGTCGAGAGCACGCTGGGTCGTGGCGATGTCTACGTCACCACCACCGGCAACAAGGACGTGCTGACGCTGGAGCACCTGCAGGCGATGAAGGACCAGGCGATCGTCTGCAACATCGGCCACTTCGACAACGAGATCCAGGTCGACCGGCTCAACAGCTCCGGCGCCGTCCGGCTCAACATCAAGCCGCAGGTGGACAAGTACACGTTCGCCAAGGGCAACGCGATCTTCCTGCTGGCCGAGGGCCGCCTGGTCAACCTGGGCTGCGCCACCGGGCACCCCAGTTTCGTGATGTCCAACTCGTTCTCCAACCAGACGCTGGCGCAGATCGACCTGTGGGCGAACAAGGACAGGTACGAGGCGAAGGTCTACATCCTGCCCAAGAAACTCGACGAGGAAGTCGCGCGCCTGCATCTGCAGAAGATCGGCGTCAGGCTGACCACGCTCACCGCCGCGCAGGCGGCCTACCTCGGCGTGCCGGTGGAGGGGCCTTACAAGCCCGAGCATTATCGGTACTGAGCGGGCAGCCGGTAGCCGGGAATGAGTAGCGGGAAAGCCGCGCCGCCGTTGCACCACGGTCTCGATGTGTGGAAGGAATCCATGCGGCTGGCGCGCGAGACCCATCGCGTGCCAGCCGCATTTCCGGATGCCGAATGCTGCTGGATCGCGCGCGATCCGGGCTTTGTCGGGCAGACCGCGAAATTGCATGCATCCATCCAGCGCTTGGCGGCGATGCTCTGCGCTCTCGTCACTTCGAAGGCATGGCAGGAATGACTGGCATGAGTGATTTGTTGCAAGGCTCTCCGGCTCCCGGCTCCCGGCTCCCGGCTCCCGTTTCCTTCGAGTTCTACCCACCCAAGACCGACGAGCAGCGGCAGCAGCTCGAGCGCACGCTGGTGCGGTTGAAGGCGCATGCGCCGCGTTTCGTCTCGGTGACCTTTGGTGCCGGCGGTTCGACACTCAGCTACACGCCGGACACCGTGCGCCTGCTGCGCGAGCAGCACGGACTCGATGCGGTGCCGCATCTGTCGTGCATGGGCGGGACGCGGCTGGAGATCGCGGAGCTGCTGGCGCGCTATCGCGCGGTCGGCTGCACCCGGGTCGTGGCGCTGCGCGGCGACCTGCCCTCGGGCATGGCCACGACTGGCGATTTCCGCTACGCCGCGGACCTGGTGCGTTTCATCCGCGCCGAGCATGGCCGGCATTTCCGCATCGAGGTCGCGGCGTATCCCGAAACCCACCCCCAGGCCGACGATGCGCACATCGACCTGCGCCACTTCAAGGGCAAGGTCGAGGCCGGTGCCGACGGTGCGATCACGCAGTATTTTTTCAATGCCGACGCCTATTTCCGTTTCGTCGACGAGGCGCGGCAACTGGGCGTCGACGTGCCGATCGTGCCCGGCATCATGCCGATCGCGAACTTCACCCAGTTGCGCCGATTTTCCGAGCTGTGCGGCGCCGAGATCCCGCGCTGGATCGTGCGCCGCATGCAGGCCTGGGGCGATGACGGCGCAGCGATCCGCGCGTTTGCCGCCGACGTGGTCGCCGCCATGTGCCGACGCCTGCTCGAGGGCGGCGCGCCCGAGCTGCACTTCTACACCTTGAATCTTGCCAGGCCGACCGAAGCGGTACTGGAGCGCCTGCGCTGAGAACGCCGGATGGCGGCCGGCCGGCTAAGCTTGCGGCATGCGCACGCTGCCTGCCGTGCTGTTCATCATCGGCCTGTCGGCAATCCCGTCCCGGGCGCCGATGGCGATGGCCACGGCGGCGCAGCCGCAGCCGCAGTCGATCCATCGCTGCATCGGCCGCGACGGCGAGCCGGTGTTCACCGCCAAGCCCTGCGCCGACGAATCACTGGTGATGGCACCGGCGCTGGCCGGATCGGCGGCGCTCGCGGGCCCCTCCATGCATGTCTGCCCGCTGTCGCCGCAGGAGCTGCGTGACCGTGTCGCTGCGGCTCTGCAGGAACGTGATGTCAACAAACTCGCCGGCCTGATGCTGTGGAACGGAGATACCCAGCGCGGCGCGGAGGATGTCCTGCGTCGCCTGACGATCCTGGTGCGGCAGCCGATCAACGACCTTGCGCTGGCGCCCGCCCTGGTGAATGTCCCGATGTCGGCAAGCGTGCCCGCGCCCGCGAGCACGATCGGCGTCTCCGATGGCCCGCTGCAATTGAACATCACTGCCGAGGACGGCAGCAGCGCGGCCTTCGCGCTCAGCGACAGCGACGGCTGCTGGTGGCTGCAGCCCTGATCGCCGAGAGTCGGCAGCCGGAACTCGGGACGAAGCCTGCGCCTTGACCGAACGGATTTGCGCTCTCCCCGGTCCCCGGTCCCCGCCCACCGCTCGACGAGCCGCTATCATGGCGCGTTTTCCGCGGAGCACGGACCATGGCGCAGCAGTACCCCGAGCACATCTGGCACAACGGTGCGATCAAGCCCTGGGCCGAAGCCACCACCCATGTGATGGCGCACGCGCTGCACTACGGGTCGTCGGTCTTCGAGGGGATCCGCAGTTACGCCACGCCGCGCGGACCGATGATCTTCCGCCTGACCGAACACGTGAAGCGCCTGTTCAACTCGGCGCACATCTACGACATTCCGATGCCGTATTCGCGCGCAGAAATCGCCACCGCCTGCCGCGCGGTGATCCAGGCCAACGGTCTCGGCGCCGCCTACATCCGTCCGGTCGCCTTCCGTGGTCTGGGCGGCTTCGGACTGTCCGCCGAATGTCCGACCGATGTCGCGGTCGCCGCCTGGCCGATGGGCGCCTATCTCGGCGACGGCGTGCTGGAGCAGGGCATCGACGCCTGCGTGTCGAGCTGGCAGCGTTTCGCGCCCAACACCATTCCGGCCGGCGCCAAGGCCGGCGGCAATTATCTTTCCGGTCAGCTGATCGCGCGCGAGGCACGGCGGCTCGGCTTCGGCGAGGGCATCGCGCTGGCCTCGACCGGTCTGCTCAGCGAGGGCGCCGGCGAGAATCTGTTCCTGGTGATCGACGGCGCGTTGCACACCTCGCCGATCAGTGCCGCGATCCTCAACGGCATCACCCGACACACGCTGATGACGCTGGCCGAACAGGCCGGCATCAAGGTCGTCGAACGCGACCTGCCGCGCGAATACCTCTACCTCGCCGACGAGGTGTTCATGTGCGGTACGGCTGCCGAGATCACGCCGATCCGCTCGGTGGACGGCAAGACGGTCGGCGCGGGCAAGGCCGGTCCGTTGACGCGGCAGTTGCAGGCGCTGTTCTTCGGTCTGTTCGACGGCCGCACCGAAGACCGCTGGGGCTGGCTGGAGCCGGTGGTCCTCTGACGCGCTACGGGCCGCGTGCGGCTGCCGCGGGGGCTGGAACAAAGTCGAGGATCGCCACGGCGCCGCCCTCCGGCCGCGGTGCCAGCCGTACGCCCCAGCCGTAGAGGTCGCACAGGCGTCGCACGATGGCGAGGCCGAGGCCCGCACCCTTGCCGGCGGCCCCTTCGCCGCGCACGCCGCGCTCGAACAGGTGTTCGGCATCCTCGGCCTTGATGCCGGGACCGGAGTCCTCGACCATCACGCGCTCGGCCTGCACGCGAACCCGCACGTCGCCGGCCTGGGTGTACTTGAAGGCGTTGCCGATCAGGTTGGCCAGTGCCACCGAGACCACCGAGGAAGGCGCGTTGACCGCCAGCGGCGCCTCGATCTCGAAGCGCACGTGCACGGCCTTGCTGCCCAGCTGCGGGCGCTGCAACTCGATCACGTCGGCGACCACCCGGGCGACGTCGGTGGTCTCGCCGTTCACCGGGCCCTGGCGTTCGGCGCGCGACAGCAGCAGCAGCGCCTCGATCATCTCGGCCGCCTGCCGCGATGCGCGCTCGATGCGCTTGAGGCGCTCGCGCAGCTTGTCGCTGAGGTCGGGCGAGGACAGCATCAGCTCGACCGTGCTGGCGATCACCGCCAGCGGCGTGCGCAGTTCGTGGCTGACGTCGGCGTTGAATTCGCGGTCGCGCTGCACCAGCCCGGTCAGTCGCGCGGCATAGTCGTCCAGCGCGCGCGCCAGCTCGCCGACCTCATCGTCGGCGAAATGCGGCGCCAGCGGCTGCAGCGCGCCGCTGCGGCGCGAAGTGCGCAGGCGCTGGGCGAGATTGGTGACCGGGCTGATCACGCGCATGGACAGCCAAGCGCCGATAAGCACGGACAGTGCGGCGAAGACGATCACGACTGCGATCAGCGCGTACTTGAGGCGCTGCTGGCTTTTCAGCAGTTGTGAGCTGTCGTACTTGACGAAAAACCAGTAATGCGGGTCCTTGCGGACGCCCAGCTTGTATTCCTCGATGCTGCCGTCCGGCCGCGCTTCGGTGATGTCGTGGACGCCGTTGCCGAGGTCTCGCCAGGCAAACGGCACGTTGGAGAACTTGCGCTGGCTGTAGACAATGCCGCTGACCTTGTCCAGCGGCAGCTGGATCGGCACGTCCGGGTCGGCGTAAAACGCCTTGGCGTAGCCGTTGAGATTGCGCTCCAGCGAATTGCCCAGCAGCTGATTTTCGAGCCGGTCGCGCAAATAAATCGCGCTCGCCGCAAACAGCGACGTCAGGGCAATTCCAAACAGCGCGAACGAGATGAAGATGCGGCTGCGCAGCTTACGCCGTGAGGTCTGCATCCGGATCGCCCATGCGGTAGCCGATGCCGTGCCGGGTGTGGATCAGCGGCTTCTCGAACGGCTTGTCGATGACGGCGCGCAGGCCGTGGATGTGTACGCGCAGCGAATCGCTGTCGGGCAGTTCCTCGCCCCAGACGCGCTGCTCGAGGTCGTGGCGGGTGACCACCGAGGGGCTGGCTTCCATCAGCGCCTGCAGCAGCTTCAGGCCGATCGGGTTGAGCTGGATGGCCTTGCCGGCACGGCTGACGGTGAGCGTGTCGAGGTTGTAGGTGAGATCGACGACCTTGAGCACGCGGCTCTGCGGCCCCTTGCCGCGCCGCGCCAGCACTTCGAGACGGGCGCTGAGTTCCTGCAGCGCGAAGGGCTTGGTCATGTAGTCGTCGGCGCCGGACTCGAAGCCGGTCAGCTTCTGCTCCAGCGCGTCGCGCGCGGTCAGCATCAGCACCGGCGTCTGCTTGTGCGCTTCATGGCGCAGCTTGCGGCAGACCTCGAGCCCGTCCATGCCGGGCAGGGTCAGATCGAGCACGATCACGTCGAAGTCGTGGACGACGGCGAGATGCAGGCCGGTGACGCCGTCGCCGGCGAAGTCCACCACGTGGCCGCGATCCTCGAGGTAGTCGCCGATGTTGGTGGCGATGTCGTTGTGGTCCTCGATCACGAGTACACGCATGAGATCTCTCCGCGCGGCAGTCAGGCCGCGCCAGCGCAAGAGTAGCGATTATCGATGGTGCCGTGGCGGCGGCGTGCGCGGCGCGCTTCGCGGACAAGAAAAAGCCCGGCGGGGACCGTGGGGGACGACCGCGCCGGGCTCAAGCTACTGCCCCGATTACCGTAATCAGCCAGACACCAGACCTGAGCAGGACTCGAGCTGCACGACTACAGTGCAGACGTTGTAACCCGGCGGTCTTTAAATGGACGTTAAGCGGGTTTCAGGCTCGCGTTAAAGCATGTCCTGCCGTGCGGCCTGCGGCCATCAGTGGTGCAGCAAGTCCTGCGCGAGACCGGCATCGGCATCGGTTTCGGGCGCCCGGCAGATATGCGATCCGGTCACGATGCGGCAGTTCGCGACGGCCGGCAGCGTGCGCTGTGCGCCCATGCTGGCGGGAGTCAGGGCGAATTCGAGGGCCTGACGGTAGCGCGCATGCAGCATCGCGGCCGTCGGAGGGGCGAAACGCCAGCCGCGCAGCGCGGCCAGTGCCGCGGCATCGAACACCCCGGCGGGATCGGCGCTGACAATGCGCGCGTCGCGGATGCGGCCATCGGTCCTGAGCGCGAATTCCAGTACCACCGTGCCCTGGATGCCGCGTCGCGCGGCGAGGTCCGGGTAGACCGGCTGCTGAACGTGCAGCACGCGGGGCGGGGCTGCCGGTGTGGCGTTGGCGGGCGCCGTGTCGGCCTGCGTGATCGGTGACGACACGGTGTCTCCCGGCGCCGCTGCAGGCAGCGACCGTGGAGATGGCGGCGCTGATGCGGTTTCGGCTGTGGCAGCGGGTCTGGCCGGCACCGCGGCTGGCGTCGGCGCCGCGGCAACGGGCGTTGCCACGGTCGCGAGCATGGCCGCTTTCAGGTGCAGTCGTGGCGGCGGTGCCTGCACCATGCTGATGCGCGGCCAGTTCCAGACCGGCAGGGGAGGTGCGGCCAGCGCGGCCGGGATGGTGATGCCGGTTTGTGCGATCTGCCGATCATGCGGCCATTGCAGGACCGCGGCTGCGGCGAGCAGGAGCAGCAGCGGCAGCGTCATGCGCAGCGCAGCGCTGGACGTTCGCCTGGACTCGCTGAACCCGGCGATCAGTTGCGCGCGCTCGAGCAGCACGCCGCCGCTGGCGGCGAGCACCAAGGGCGTGTTTTGCGACTGCTCCAGTCGCAACAGGGCGGCGAGATAGTTGCGGCGTGCCGCGCCGCTGGCAGCCAGGGCCAGCGCATCGCAGCAGACTTCGCGCTCGCGGCGCACGTCGCGCGAGATCCAGTGCACCGCGGGGTGATAGAACTGCAGCGTTTCCAGGGCAACCTGCAGCAGATTGACCAGCGGATCGAGGCGGCGGATATGCGCCAGCTCGTGGGCCAGAATCAACTCGACCTCGGCCGGCGGGAACCCGCTCGCCACGGCCAGCGGAAGCAGTACCACCGGACGCAGCCAGCCGATCACGAGCGGCGCGATGGAAGCTCCGGATCCGAGCAGGAGAGCCTCGCCGCGCAGGCCGAGGCGTCGGTGCAACGATGCAAATCGTGCCTGCCAGTCGGGCAGCGGCACCGCGCGCCGCAGCAGGGCTCGCAGACGCTGCCACTCGCGCAGCGCGCGCCAAGCCTGCAAGCTGACGCCGGCCCACCACGTCAGCACCAGCCAGGGCAACGCGGCATTGGTCACCGCCGCCAGCGACAGGCGATCGCCGGACGTGGTCGCTGCCACCGCAGTCCCGCCCATGACGGCCAGCAGGCCGGAGGTGCCCTTCGGCAGTGTCGAGGTCGCCAGTTGCCACGCCGTCCACAAGGGGATCAGTGCAAGCGCGAGCAGCGCGGCCAGGCCCAGCGCGTAACGCGCGTTGCCCCGGGGCATGCTGCCGCGCAATGCGGCGTAGGCTGCCGCGATCAGCGCCCCTTGCCACAGCGAGTGCAGCAAGGTCCAGCCACAGACATGGATCGCGGTGGCGAGCGCTGCCGACCAGGTGTTCATGGCGGCGACTCCTTGTCGAGACGGTCAAGCAGGGTTCGAATGGCTTCGATTTCGTCGCGGCTTGCCCGTTGCCCGCCCAGCGCCTGCAGCACGAGCTCGGCGCGCGAGCCATCGAACACGCGAGCGACCAGATCGTTGAGGAACCGGCGCTGCGTCCGTCCCTTGCTGTGGGCTGCGCGATAGATGTGCGCGCGCTGCGCGTCGTCGCGCACGACCAGACCCTTGGCATGCATCACCTGCAGCAGCTTGAGCGCGTTGGTGTAGCCGCCGCCCTGATCGCGATAGAGCGCGTCGTGCACGTCGCGCACCGTGCTGGGACCGCGTGCCCACAGCACATGCAGGATTTCCAGTTCGGCTTCGGTCGGCCTGGTCGGGTCAAGACGCTTGGTCATCGGGGTCGATTGCCGCGAATGCGCCGGGAGCCGTCCTGCCGGGCGGCTCCCGCGGGCCGGATCAGCCGCCGCCCTTGGTCTGGACACGGTTGCCGGTATTGAGCGTATCCATGGTGTACTGAGCGTTGGCCCGGTCCTGCATCAATTGCCCGAAAGTGCGGCATACGGTTTTTGGCAGATGCGAGCCCGTGGGCATTTCGCGCTGGCAGATGACGCGCCGGCTGTCGTTGTGGGTCAGGATCGAATTGATCTGCTCCTGATCATTGTAAAGCTGCGTCTTCGACGCGACGTCCATCTGCGCGACGGTGCCGAATTTGTCGAAGATCGACTGCATGTCGGCCAGCTTGCCCTGCACGGTGGTGCGTTCGTCGGGGCGCACGTACTGATAGTGGCCACCCTTGTCCATTTGCTGCTGGATGGCCGCCACGACGGCCGCGAACTGGTCCTTGGTCTGCGGCTGGGTGATCGGCGGCTCGGGCGTGTCCGCCCGCGCCGTCAGCGCGAACGCTCCGAGCAGGATCGTCAATGCCAGTGCCCAGCCTTTGCCATGATGCGATCGAGTCATGATGCATGTCCCCTTCAGGATTGGCGCCGGCGCCGATCTGGTGCCCTTGCCGTGTGTGCGCCGATCCTAGAAGGCTCCTGCGGCAATTGTCAACGAAATCCTTCGTACTATGCTTTTCGTGCTTTTGCCGACGGTCCGCGGTGATCACGCACCAGGCGCTCGACGTGACGGATGATCGTTGTCGCCACATCGACGCCGCTGGCGGCCTCGATGCCTTCCAGTCCCGGCGAGGCATTGACTTCGAGCAGCAGCGGGCCGCGCGCCGAGCGCAGCAGATCGACCCCGGCGACACCGAGTCCGAGCACGGCGGCGGCATGTAGGGCGAGGCGGCGTTCGGCTGTGCTCAGCCGCACGGCGCTGGCGCTGCCGCCACGGTGCAGGTTGGCGCGGAAATCACCGCTGACAGCGCAGCGCTCCATCGCCGCGACCACCCGCTCGCCGACCACGAAGCAGCGCAGATCACGGCCATCCGCCTCGGCGATGAACTCCTGCACCAGGAAGTTGGCATAGAGACCGCGGAAGGCCTCGATCACGCTCTGGGCCGCGCTGCGCTTTTCGGCCAGCACCACGCCCTGGCCCTGCGCGCCCTCGTTGAGCTTGATCACGTGCGGCGCGTCGCCGAGCATGGCCAGCAGATCGGCGGTGTCGTCGGGATTGTCGCCGAACACCGTCTGCGGCATCGGCACGCCTGCGCCGGCCAGCAGTTGCAGGCAGCGCAGTTTGTCGCGCGCGCGCAGCACCGCGTCGGAAGGCGATGCCGTGACCACGCCCATCAGCTCGAACTGGCGCAGCACGGCGGTGCCGTAGAAGCTGATCGATGCGCCGATGCGCGGGATCACCGCGTCGAAGCCGCTGAGCGCGCGGCCGCGGTAATGCAGGGCGAATCCGGCGGGCGCGATGCGCATGTAGCAACGCAAGGGGTCCAGCACGCGCACCGTGTGGCCGCGCGCACGTGCCGCCTCGACCAGGCGGCGCGTGGAATAGAGGCGGAGATTGCGCGACAGGACCGCGAGTTTCATGCGCCGGGGCCGCGCGGGGCGCCTGCCGGCCGGACCCTGGGCGCTCAACGGATGCGGGGTGGAGCGGGTGATGGGAATCGAACCCACATTCACAGCTTGGGAAGCTGTTGTCTTGCCACTAGACGACACCCGCGACGGCGTCGACATCCTAGCCAGCGATCGGTTGACAGGCAACGCCGCGTGCGTCCAGTGAGGGTTCAGGGGTAGGGTAGGCAGAATGAAAACGTGCGGCGGCGGGCCTGTGGCCGTCGCGCGTCCGGCGTCACCATTGCGGTGGCGCCGACAGGGGCCCGGGAGCCGATCCATGCGCAGCGCACCTCATTCCCTGCTTGGCGCCGTCCTGCTGGGTGCCTTCTCGTTGTGGATCGCGGGCGCGCCGGTCGTCGCGCGCGCCGAAAATGACCCGCCCGATCGGGTCGCGCGGATGAGCGTGGTCGACGGCGACGTCGGCCTGCAGCCGGCCGGCACGCAGGGCTGGACCCAGGCCCAGCTGAATCGGCCACTGACCACCGGCGATCGCCTGTGGGTTCCCGCCGACGCCCGCGCCGAACTGGAGTTGGGAGGGGCCGAGATTCGTCTCGACGGCGACAGCGGATTCAGCTTTCTCGACCTCGGCAACAACCACGCCCAGGCGCAGCTGACCCAGGGCACGCTCAACCTGCGCGTGCGCCGCCTGTATCAGGGGCAGAGCTACGAAATCGATACCCCGACCCTCGCGTTCGTCACCGACCAGACCGGCGAGTTCCGCATCGACATCGGCCCCGGCGGGCACGGCACGCAGGTGACGGTCTATCGCGGCGAAGCGCGCGTGTACGGGCGCGATCAGGCCCGGCAGACGCTGTATGCCGGGCAGAGCTATCGCTTCGCGGACAGCTCGCTGGCCAGCGTGGAAACCTTCGGTATGCCGCAGGAAGACAGCTTCGATCGCTGGTGCTTCACCCGCGACCGCCGGCTCGACCGCGCGCTCGCCGACAACTACATCCCCGAGGGGGTGATCGGCGGCGCCGATCTCGACGAATACGGCAACTGGCAGAGTGTCGGCGACTACGGCAACGTGTGGTACCCGCGCGACGTCCCGGTGGGCTGGGCTCCCTATCGCGACGGTCACTGGGTCTACGTCGCGCCGTGGGGCTGGACCTGGGTCGACGATGCGCCGTGGGGCTTCGCGCCGTTCCATTACGGTCGCTGGGTCTGGGCGGATGACGCCTGGGGCTGGCTGCCGGGACCGCGCTTCGTGCGGCCGTGCTATGCGCCCGCGCTGGTGGCGTTCGTCGGTGGCGGCGGCTGGAGCGTCGGCGTCAGTCTCGGCGGTCCGCCGATCGGCTGGTATCCGCTCGGGCCCGACGATATCTACCGGCCCTGGTATTACGGCGGCCCGCGCTACTTCCAGCAGGTCAACATCACCAATATCCGCATCGTCAACCAGACGGTCATCCAGCGGGTCGATCGTGATTACCAGGATTATCAACACGGCCGCCCGCCGCACGCCGGTCCGGGCTTCGGGCACGGCGATCGGCCCATCCCCCCGCGCGGGTTGACGGCGGTCCCGCACGACGTGTTCGTCGGTGCGCGACCCGTGGCCGGCCACCTCCTGCACGGCGATCGGCTGCTGAATACCGCGGATCGCGGCTCGCTGCGCCAGGTGACGCCGCCACGGCCACTGCCGGTGAGCCTGATCGGTGTCGCGAGCCATCCCGCGCCGCGGGTGCCGCAGGGACTGTTCGAGCGCCAGGTGCTGGCGCATCGGGCGCCGCCGGCACTCCATGCCGGCCTGCCCGCGGGCGGTGCCTTCGCCGCGGGTCGTGGCGGTACGCGTCCGGGCGAGCCGGTCGCGTTGCGCTCGCAGGATCATGTCACGGGCAATGTGCGTGTGCTGGGCGGCATCGACATGGCGCGCACGCCGCGTTCGCAGCCGCAGCCGTTGTTCCGGAATGAACCGCGGACACTGCCGCAGCCGCAGCGCCTGCAGCCGGCCGAGCCGGTCACGGGTCGCGCGGGCGGACCGCCGTCGCACGATGCCGGTCTGCCGGCCGGTGCGGTGCCGTCGGCGCGCTGGGCGCCTCATGCCTGGCAGTCCGGGCATGGACGTCCGGCGCCCGGCGAGATCATCGGCCAGCCATCGGCGGCGCCATCCCGACCGTCTGCGGACTACGGGCGAACGCCGATACGACCGGATCGTCCGGCATCGTCACCGTGGCGCGGCAATCCGCCGTCGAACGGCCGGCCCGAAACAGGGTACGCACCGCCGCAGTCGCGTCCCGAGCCGTCGTATCCGCAGGTTCCGACATACCGGCCGGCATACGGGAATACGGACAACGGGCGCGCATCCTCGCAACAGATGCCGGCCTACCGCCCCGAGCCGGCCAACGTGCCGCGTCAGGCCTACCGCCCCGAGCCGGCCTATGCGCCGCAACCGGCGTACCGGCCGGCGCCGGCCTACCGACCGGAGCCTGTCCAGCCGGCCTATCGCCACGAACCGGCGTACGCGCCGCAGCCGGTCAGCCATCCGGCACCGGCACAGCGTGTCGCGCCCTCGCGATCAGCGCCCCGGCCCGATGGGCATCATGACGGTGGCGGCATGCGCGACAACTGACGCGCCGATCGGCCGCCGCATTGCGGCGGCGGCTCCGGCGATCAGCGCGCGCGGCTCAACCGCGCGGCCAGCCGGCGCCAGAAGCCGGCAGGCGAGGGTGATGGCGCCGACAGCGTTGGCGAAGCGGTGCTGGCGGACAGGGCGACATCGGCGGATGCCGGTTCGACCCGGGGAGCGGTCTCGGTCAGGGAATCCCGAGGCGCGTCCTCGAGATCGGACGGGATCTCGACAGTCGCCAGCCAGACGTCAGCGCGCTGCCATTCCGTGGCATCGTCGCTGCGCACTTCGGCGCCCGGCTGGATGCTTCCGGCTTCCAGCGCATGCTGCAGCCAGGCTCGGCTGACCGGGCCGCGCTGGGCCTCGCCGTCGCGCAACAGGGCGCGTGGTCCGTCCGCGGACAGCGCGATGGCTTCGATGCCGATCCGGCGCAGCGCCTGCTCCTGGCGCTGTGCGGATTCCGTCGTGGTCGCCTTCAGCGTCAGCGGCAGTCGCGGCTGCACCCGCGTGGAAAAATCCTCGGTGCTCATGCGCAGCAGCGCGGCGATCCGCGGCCATGCTGTCTCCGCCGCGACGCCATCCAGCATGCGTCCGCTCAACGTGACCGATTGGATTGCGTTCACGGTACCCCCTTCGCCGCGCCCGGTATCTGTCGCATCGCTAGTGCGGTGCCCCGGAAGTACGCGCCGGCGATTGCCGCTTGATTCCGGTGCGGGACCCGGCGCAACGCCGTGTCGCGCCGAAAGACGCGGGAATGCTGGATGCGTATTTTCGGGGCACCGCACTAGAATAGTCCGATGCAGATCATCCTCAATGGCCAGCCCCACGAGTGCGTCGCCGGCAGCACGCTGGCCGCGTTGCTGGCAGAGACCGGTCACGCGCAGCGCCGGGTGGCGGTCGAGGTCAACCGCGAGATCGTGCCGCGCAGCCAGCAGATCCGAAAAGCGCTGGCGGAAGGCGATCGCGTCGAGATCATCCATGCCGTCGGTGGCGGTTGATGCCGCCGACGTTGTTGCGCGCACTCGCGTAGAATCGCCAGCGGAGTCGGCCGGACAGTCGCGGCGCGCAAGCGGCGAGGAAAGTCCGGGCTCCGCAGGGCAGGGTGCCAGGTAACGCCTGGGCGGCGCGAGCCGACGGACAGTGCAACAGAAAACAAACCGCCGATGGCCCCGCAAGGGGATCAGGCAAGGGTGAAACGGTGCGGTAAGAGCGCACCGCGCGTGGGGACAACGCCACGCGGCACGGCAAACCCCACCTGGAGCAAGGCCAAATAGGGGAGCCATGACGTGGCCCGCGTCGCTCCCGGGTTGGCTGCTGGAGCCCGTCGGTGACGGCGGGCCTAGAGGAATGACTGTCTAGAACAGAACCCGGCTTACGGGCCGACTCCTCCTCTATCCACCCCTGCCGGCGCGGCCGCGCCGGCAGGGGGCGCGGGGCCATGGGTGACGATGAACCACGTGCGCTTGATGTTCACGACGGATGGATTGGGATCATCCGCATCGAACCACCGGCAATGAGTTCCCCGCGCATGCCGGACGGATTTTCGCTGCCGATGCGGCACGTCGATCATGCGGCCTCACCGCCGTGACGTCGTCGTTCGCCGCGGACGTGGAGACCGTCGCGCTGCCGCTTCCGGGAGCGTCATTGCGTTACCGGCCGGATTGGCTGCCCGAGGCCGAAGCCGATGCGCTGTTCGCCGCGGCGGCGACGACGATCCCTTGGGAGCGGCATCGCCTGCGTCTGTTCGGGCGTGAGATCGATGCGCCGCGACTGTCGTGCTGGATCGGCGATCCCGGCGCGGTCTATGCCTATTCGCGTGCGCGCTTCGCCCCGCGGCCTTGGCCGCCGGCGCTGGCAACCCTGCGCGCACGCCTGGAAATCGCCTGCGCTGCGCGCTTCAACAGCGTATTGGCCAATCTGTACCGTGATGGTTGCGACAGCATGGGCTGGCACAGTGACGACGAACCGGAGCTTGGTCCCGAGCCGTTGATCGCGAGCATCAGCCTGGGTGGCGTGCGGCGCTTCCGTCTGCGCGCGCGCGATGGCAGCGCGCAACTCGCGCTTGAACCGGCGCACGGCAGCCTGCTGCTGATGGCCGGAGCGACCCAGCGGCTTTACCGCCATGAGCTGCCGAAAACGCGGGCGGCGGTCGCACCGCGGATCAACCTGACCTTCCGCTACGTCCACGGCGCGCGCATGGAGCCGTCGGACCCCGCTTGCGCATGATTGGCCTGGCCGGGAATCAGACCATGCCCGGTCCCGAGTGATCAACCGGCGCGGATGCGGCATGCTCGGGCCGTCCGCCCCGGGGATTGGGTCATGTCCGTCACCGCTCGCCGCCGCCGTCTTCCTTCGCTGGCGATCGTCGCGATCGCCCTGCTGCCCGCCGCGGCACAGGCGGCCCCGGCTGCGCTCGATCGTGGCGACACCGCGTGGATGCTGACCTCGACCGCGCTGGTGCTGCTGATGACCCTGCCCGGTCTGGCGCTGTTCTACGCCGGCATGGTGCGCGCCAAGAACGTGCTGTCGGTGATGGCGCAGTGCCTGGCCATCGTCGCGCTGGTCAGCGTGCTGTGGGTGCTGTACGGCTACAGCCTCGCCTTCGACAGCGTCGGCATGGTGCCCGGTGCGGTCGACTTGCACGCCTTCATCGGCGGACTGGGCAAGGTCGGGCTGGTCGCGGTCGGGCGCACCGCGCTGGTCGGCAGCATTCCCGAGACGGTCTACGCGGCGTTCCAGATGACCTTCGCGGTGATCACCCCGGCGCTGATCGTGGGCGCCTTTGCCGAGCGCATGCGCTTCTCGGCGCTGCTGCTGTTCGTCGGCGGCTGGTTCAGCCTGGTCTATCTGCCGGTGGCGCACATGGTCTGGGGCGGGCCGGGCGCGTTCCTGGCCGATCACGGCGTGCTCGACTTCGCCGGCGGCACCGTGGTGCACATCAATGCCGGCATCGCCGGTCTGGTCGCCTGCCTGATGGTCGGGCGCCGCCGCGGCTGGCCGCAGCAGCCGATGCCGCCGCACAACCTCGGCTACACCGTCACCGGTGCGGCGCTGGTGTGGGTGGGCTGGTTCGGTTTCAACGCCGGTTCCGCGCTGGCCGCCGACGGCATCGCCGGCATGGCGCTGCTGGTCACGCAGATCGCCGCCGCGACGGCGGCACTGGCATGGATGGGCGTGGAGTGGTGGACGCACCGCAAGCCCTCGGTGCTGGGCATCGCCTCGGGTGCGTTGGCCGGACTGGTGGCGATCACCCCGGCGGCCGGCACCTGCGGGCCGCTGGGCGCGATCGTGATCGGCGGCGTCGCCGGCGTGGTGTGCTTTTTCGCCTCGTCGCGGCTGAAACGCCGTTTCGGCTACGACGACGCGCTGGACGTGTTCGGCGTGCATGGCATCGGCGGCATCGTCGGTGCGCTGCTGACCGGCGTGTTCGTCGATGCCGCGCTGGGCGGCTCGGGTCTGCCCGCGGGCGTCAGTGTGCTCGACCAGGTCGGCCGGCAGGCGCTGGGCGTGATCGTGGTGCTGGTCTACGGCGCGCTGATGAGCGCGGCCCTGCTCTGGCTGGTCGATCGCATCGTGCCGCTGCGCGTCGGCGCCGAGGCCGAGACCGAGGGCCTTGATCTGGCCCTGCACGACGAGCGCGGTTACAACCTCTGACCGCGGACGTGGTGGCGATCGCGCTCCGCCGCACCGGGCCGGGCAGCGGGTCAGCGCGTACTGGTCGCGGACGATGCCGCGCTGGCGATCGTCCAGTCCACCACCTGCGGCGCGAGCCGGTCGCAGGCCGCGCCGAACGCGGCGACCACCTGCGATGCATTGCGGCCAGCAGCAGGCTCCTCGATGATGAAGGACCGTTGCGCCAGCAGTTGACGACTGTGATTGTCGAGCAGACGGACCGTCAGCGCGACGCGCACTCGCGCCCGCCCGCCGCTGATGATCACCCGGAAATCCTCGAGATCACTGCTCAGCGTGTAGCGGGTCAAGGCGCCGACGCTGTCGGGGGCCACGCGCGGCAGGCGTCCGTCGGCGGAAAATGCGGCGAGCAGGCGTTGCCGCAACAGCGTCGGCGGCGACTCCGCCCAGCGCGCGCCGGCATACACCTGCTGCAGATCCGGCTGCGGGCTGACCAGCAGTGCGCGACTGCCGAGCGGCCCGGACGCGGTCGGCGTCACCAACGTGAGCGACCAGGGCAACGGTGCGGGGGTCGCTGCATGCCTCGCTGTCGGCGCCGCGGGCAGGATGAATACGTCCTCGCTTCCGCGCGGCGCGATCAGGGAGGCGCAACCAGCCAGCAGCGCCACGAGCATCAGGGAGAGGCGTTTCATCGCGGCTGGTACTCCTTGGGGGCGTCACGACCGAGCAGATAGGCCGCGGGGGCGTGCTGCAGGCGCTCGCTGAGCGCGTTGATGTTGCGCAGCGTCGCCTGCAGCTGGCGCAGCGTGGGCCCCAGTTCGGCGGCGCCCTGGCTGCCGGCGGCCAGGGCGCCGCGGTTCTCGGCGATCAGCGACTGCAGCTGGGCGCTCATCTGCCGGAACGAGGCGAGACTGGCGCGCGCACTGTCGAGCGTGGCGCGGCCCTGGTCATTGACCAGCGCATCCGTGCTGCCGGCGAGATGATTGATCTTGCCCAGCGCTTCGTTGAGCTGCGCACTGGAGGCGGCCAGTTGCACGATCGCCTGCTGCATCGGCGCGCGCTCGGCTGCGATCGCCGACGTGGTCTCGTCAAGATGCCTGAGGGTGGCGCTGATGTGCGCCACGTTCTGCTCGGAAAGCAGGGTCTCGATGCGCTGCAGAATGTCATTGGCGCTGGTGGCGATGTCCTCGCTGGAGTTGAGCAGCCTGGACAGTTCGGAGTTGTCGGCAACGATGACCGGCACGTGTTCGCCATCGACGGCACGCAGTGGCGGGCTGCCGGGCGAGCCGCCGCTGAGCTGGATGAAGGCGATACCGGTCAGGCCCAGCAGGCCGAGCTTGGCGTGCGTGTCGCGCTTGACCGGCGTGTCCCCTTCGACCTGGATGCGCGCGATCACCTTGCGCGGGTCGCGCGGATCGAGCTTGAGCTCCGCCACCTGGCCGACCTTGATGCCGTTGTATTGCACCATGCCGCCCTTGGACAGGCCGGTGACCGATTCGTTGAAGACCACATCGTAGTAGGCGTAGGCATGGTCGACGCTGCTCTTGCCCAGCCACAGCACGAACAATAATGCCGCCAGCACGACCATCAGGGTGAAGGCGCCGATCAGCACGTGATGCGCGCGGGTTTCCATCTCAGGTCTCCTGGACGACGTCGGCATAGGCCGCGCCGGCGATGCGGCCGCGCGGTCCGCGGAAATAATCCTGCACCCACGGGTGATCGAAACGCTCGACCGTGGCCAGATCGGCAGCGACCAGCACGCGCCGGTCGGCCAGCACGGCAACGCGATCACAGACGGTGTGGATCGAGTCGAGATCGTGGGTATTCATGTAGACCGTCAGCCCCAGCGCGTCGCGCAGCGTGCGCAGCAGGCGATCGAAGCCGGCGGCGGTGATCGGATCCAGGCCGGAGGTCGGTTCGTCGAGGAACAGGATTTCCGGATCCAGCGCCAGCGCGCGCGCCAGCGCGGCGCGTTTGCGCATGCCGCCGGAGAGTTCGGAGGGATATTTGTCGCGTGCGTCCTGCGGCAGCCCGGCCAGCGCAATCTTCAGGGTCGCCAGGCGACGGGCATCGCGCGCACCGAGCGCGGTGTGCTCCAGCAGCGGCACGCAGATGTTATCGGCCACGGTCATCGACGAAAACAGCGCTCCGTCCTGGAACAGCACGCCGATGCGGCGCTCGACGGCGACGCGCTGCACCGTCGATGCCGCATAGACGTCTTCGCCCAGCAGCTGGATACGGCCGGCATCGGGCCGGCGCAGACCGATGATCGTGCGCAGCAGCACCGACTTGCCGGTGCCGGAGCCGCCGACCACGCCGAGAATCGCGCCGCGCGGCACGTCAAGATCGAGATGTTCGTGGACCAGCTGCGTGCCGAAACGCGTGGTCAGGTCCTGCACCGCGATCACCGGCGCAGCGACGGGCGCGGATACGGGCGCAACCGGCGTCGCGCTCACCAGCCCATCTCCATGAAAAACAGCGCGGCAAGGGCGTCGACCAGGATCACCACGAAGATCGCCTGCACCACGCTGGAGGTGGTGCGCTCGCCCACCGACTCGGCGCTGCCGGTGACCTTGAAGCCCTCGAGACAACCGATGATCGCGATCAGGAAGGCCAGCACCGGGGCCTTGCTCATGCCGACCCAGAAATAGCGCAGCGGGGTATCGGCGTGAAACAGCGACAGGAACATCGCCGGCGGGATGCCGATCGCCAGCACGCACACCAGCGCGCCGCCGAGCATGCCCGCCAGCATCGCCACGAAGGTCAGCATCGGCAGGCCCAGCACCAGCGCCAGCACGCGCGGCAGCACCAGCACCTCGATCGGGTCCAGGCCCAGCGTGCGGATGGCGTCGATTTCCTCGTGTGCCTGCATCGCGCCGATCTGGGCGGTGAACGCGCTGGCGGTGCGTCCGGCCAGCAGGATCGCCGCCAACAGCACGCCGAACTCGCGCAGGAAGGCGAACGACACCAGATCCACGGTGAACACGCTGGCACCGTAGTCCTTGAGCACGGTTGCGCCGAGGAACGCGATCACCGCGCCGACCATCAGCGACAGCAATGACACGATCGGCAGCGCGTCGAGCGTGGTCTGTTCGATCTGCGTCACCAGCGCGGCCATGCGCCAGCGTTGCGGGCGCAGCAGGTTGCGCGCGAGGGTTTCCAGGGTCAGGCCGACGAAGCCGAACAGCAGGCGTGTCTGTTGCCAGATGGCCTCGACCGCGGTGCCGATGCGTGCCAGCAGGCCGATGAATCCCAGCGCATAAGACTGCGGCGGCGGATGCGCGAAAATGTCGTGCACCGCGCAACCGACGGTTTCGAGCAGGGCGCGGCGCTCCGGGGCGAGATCGGGCAGGGCGTCCAGCATCGACCGCAGACGCTCCGGCCCCAGCAGCACGCTGAGCAGACCGGCGCCGGCGGTATCCAGCGCGCTCAGTCCGTCGAGGTCGAGCCGCGCCAGCGCGGGCAGCGCGGTCCTGACCGGCTGCATCGAGCGTTCGATCGCGGCGAAGTGCGGCAGTGTCCATGCGCCCGAGACGCGCACCATGGCGGTGCCATCCGGCGCGGCAGACAGCTCGACGCGACCCGGGGCGCCTGTCTGGTCCATGTGCACAAGGCTACCAGTTGCCTGTTGCCGCGACGTGCAGACGCGGTCGACCGTCGATCCGATGCGTGACCGGGCCCGCTTGGTGCATCCGCGGCGGCGGCGGATAATCGCCGTTTCGCCCACCCGAGCCTGCCCATGAGCAAGACCACGATTCTCAACGCCACCCACCGCGCGCTGGGCGCGAAGATGGTGGACTTCGGCGGCTGGGACATGCCGCTCAACTACGGTTCGCAGATCGAGGAGCATCACGCCGTGCGCCGCGATGCCGGCATGTTCGATGTCTCGCACATGACCGTGGTCGATCTGCGCGGCGACGGGGTGAGGCCGTTCCTGCGCCGACTGGTCGCCAACAGCGTCGACAAGCTGAAAGTGTCGGGCAAGGCGCTGTATACCTGCATGCTCAACGCCGAGGGCGGGGTGATCGACGACCTGATCGTCTATTACCTCGGCGAGGACTTCTTCCGCATCGTGGTCAACGCCGCGACCCGCGACAAGGATCTTGCCTGGATCGCCGCGCAGGCGGCGGCGTTCGGAGTGAGCATCAGCGAGCGCCGCGATCTGGTGATGATCGCGGTGCAGGGTCCGCAGGCGCGGACCCGGGTGCTGGCGCTGTTGTCGCCTGCCGCGGCCGCCGCTGCCGCGGCGCTGGGCAAGTTCGCCGCCTGCGAGGGCGACGGGCTGTTCATTGCCCGCACCGGCTACACCGGCGAGGACGGATTCGAGATCATGGTGCCCGAGACCGTCGCGCTGACCTTCTGGAATCGGCTGCGCGAGGCCGGGGTCACCCCCGCCGGTCTGGGTGCGCGCGACACCCTGCGCCTCGAGGCGGGCATGAACCTCTACGGCCAGGACATGGACGAGACGGTCACGCCCTATGAGGCCGGTCTGGCCTGGACGGTGGCGCTGGACGCCGGCCGCGATTTCACCGGACGTGCCGTGCTGGAGGCGCAGCGGACCGCCGGCGCGCCGCAACAGATGGTCGGACTGGTCCTGGACGACAAGGGCGTGCTGCGCCACGGCCAGAAGGTGCTGACGGCGTCGGGCGCGGGCGAGATCCTCTCCGGCACGTTCTCGCCGACGCTGGGCAAGGCGATCGCCTTTGCCCGCATTCCCGCCGGGGATCCGGGCGCGGTGCGCGTCGACATCCGTGGCCGCGAACTGCCGGTGCGCGTGGTCAAATATCCGTTCGTGCGCGACGGGCGGGCCTGCCCCGGCATCTGATCCGCAATGCCGCACACACCGCATTCATCCACCGCCTTGGTTAGAATGACCGGGCGACCTGCACAGGATTGAAGTCATGAGCGAGATTCCCGGCGACCTCAAATTCATGAAGTCCCACGAGTGGGCCCGCGTCGAGGACGACGGCCTGATCCGCGTCGGCATTTCCGATCATGCCCAGGGCCTGCTCGGCGACCTCGTCTACGTCGAACTGCCCGCCGTGGGCGACAGCGTGCAGGCCGGCAACGCGTGCGCGGTGGTCGAGTCGGTCAAGGCGGCGTCGGACGTCTACGCGCCGGTGTCCGGCGAAGTGGTCGAGATCAACGCGGCGCTCGGCGACAAGCCCGAGACGATCAACGAGGATGCCTACGGCGAGGGCTGGATCTTCGCGGTGCGGCCGTCCAACAAGGACGAGCTCGAGGACCTGCTCGATCCCGACGCCTACGCCGAACTGCTCGACAGCGAAGAGCACTAGCAGCGAAAGTGGAGAGTAGGGAGTAGGGAGCGCAGGCTGGCATCCGCAGCGCAGCGAAAGGGTGAGGGCACCGCCCGCCCATGAACGCTACGCCGGAGAAGATGGGGCCGGGGATACCGGCGCAGGGAAGTTTGGTGCCGATGGCCCCGTCCTGCACCGTTGCTGGTCAGATCCTTCGGGCTGTGCCCTCAGGATGACCAACGGAAATCCCCAAGGGATGACAGCTTGTTTTTCTGCTCCTTGCCGCTAGCTCTCCTCCCGCTTCCCGCTTCCCGCTTCCCGCTTCCCGCTTCCTACTCTCTACTTCCGACTTTCGTACCCATGCCCTTCATTCCGCACTCCGAAGCCGATGTCCGCGCGATGCTCAAGACCATCGGCGTCG
>JAKAZT010000033.1:196-19447 GCA_021815695.1 Pseudomonadota bacterium | reverse complement strand
GGCCACTACCTTCTGGTGCGCCAGTCCGATGCCCACGCCTGGTCCGAAGTCTGGCTTCCCGGGCGCGGCTGGACGCGCATCGACCCCACGGCGGCGGTGCGTCCGGACCGCATCAGCCTGGGCGCCGGCGCCGCCGACGCCGGCAGCGGGGCCTGGTATCAGGCCGACTGGCTGCGCGGGCTGCGCAATCGCATCGACATCGTCAACCGGCTGTGGGACCAGGCCGTTATCGGATTCAATGCGCTGCGCCAGCGTGGACTGCTGACGCGCCTCGGGGTCGATGGCAGCGATTGGCGCTCGCTTGCCGGACTGCTGGCCGGCAGCACCGGCGTGCTGATGGCAATCGGGTTGGCGCTGGCGCTGTACGAGCGACCCCGCGGCGACGCGCTGACGCGCGGCTTTGCCCGCCTGCAGCGGCGGCTGGAACGCTGCGGCCTGCCGCGGCGCCCCGGCGAGGGGCCGCGCGACTATCTGCTGCGCGCCGCCGAACATCTCGACGCCGCCGATGCGGCGCAACTGTCGGCCTTGATGGCAGGCTATCTGCAACTGCGTTATGGCTCGCTGCAACCGCCTGTCAAAACCGTACATGACTGGATACAGGCCGTTACGAAATTCCGACCGCGTCCTGTGGTCCAATCGGATGCCATCTCCTAACCGCCCGCGCTGCGCAAGTCGCAACGCATCAAGGAGCAGGACCATGCGTCTGCACAACCTCAAACCGCTTGCAATCGCCCTGGCCGTCGCCGGACTGTCCGCCTGCGCCACCGTACCCGGGGATCTGACCGGCCAGTTCAGCCCGCTGACGCCGCAGCAGGCCGGCAACGGTGGTACTTCCGGCGCCCGCGTGCGCTGGGGCGGCGAGATCATCCAGACCGAGCCGGCGCGCGATCAGACATGCTTCTATGTGCTCGGCAAACCGCTCGACACCAGTGACGCCCGACCGGTCGCCCACGCCGACTCGATCGGCCGCTTCGTCGCCTGCCGCCAGGGATTCTATGACCCCGAGGTGTATGCCAAGGGCCGCGAATTGACCGTCACCGGCGTTTTGCAAGGCACCGTGGTGAAAAAGGTCGGGGACTACGACTACCCCTATCCGCGCGTGGTCGCCGACGCCGTCCACCTGTGGCCGGTACGCATGCGCTACGCCCGGCAGCCTGACCCGTTCTACGATCCGTTCTGGGGTCCTTGGTACAACCCCTGGTGGGGCGGTCCGTTCGGCTACGGATTCGGCCCACCGGTGTACGTGGTCCGACAGGCGCCACCGCCACCGCCGCCGCCACCACCACCGCCACCACCGAAGTAATCTCGGCCAGACTCGTCATGCTGCGCCAACTGTTCGCCGCTCGCATCGTCCCCGCGAGCGGCTTGGCCTGCGCCCCGCACTCGCCGTCAGGCGGCGCCGACAAACCTGCGGCAGCACGGCAACGAGCGAACAATGATCATGGCGAGAGCGCTGCGGCGCTATGATCCGGACGGCGTCATCCCCGCAAGCGTCGCCGCCGCATCCGTCTGCCTGCATGGCCTGTGATCTGCCCGATGAAAGCCTTTGCCATTGATCACTCGCGACTGGCCTACGCCGCCGACTTTGCCGTCTATCTGGCGGCCATCGTGCTGCTCGGCGGCTATCTCCTGCATGCGACGCCACCGCCCGCCTGGGCCGCGACCCTTGCTGCCGTCGCCATCGGCCTGCTGAGCTGGAGCCTGATCGAATACGCCATGCACCGGTTCGTGTTCCACGGCATCGAACCGTTTCGGCGACTGCATGCCGAACATCACCGGCGACCGCAGGCGCTGATCGCGACCCCCACCGCGCTGAGCACGATCCTGGTCGTGCTCATCTTTTTCCTGCCGGCAACACTGCTCGGCAACATCTGGCTGGGCGGCGGCCTGACGCTGGGGGTGATTACCGGGTACTTCGCCTACGGCGTCACCCATCATGCCGTGCATCACTGGCGACCGCGCGGCGCCTGGATGCGACAGCGCAAGCGGCTGCATGCGATCCACCATCACACGCCCGATCGCCACTACGGCGTCACCACATCGCTCTGGGACCGCCTGTTCGGCAGTGCCGGCTGAACTGTCGGGCATCGCGAAAACGCCGAAGCCGGCGACCGGGGCTTCGACGCTTTCGGCAGGTCTGGCGGAGAGGGTGGGATTCGAACCCACGGAACAGCAAGCTGTTCACCGGATTTCGAGTCCGGCCCATTCGACCACTCTGGCACCTCTCCGGAGGCGTGCGGGCATCGGCCCGCAAGGGGCGCGCATCATACGGTGCACGCTTCGCGGTGACAACCGCGCGCCCATTCGGCATGCTGCGCGACCGAGGAATCACTGCGCATGATCGAGTACGGATACGCCAGCCACGCCGGCATGCACCGGCATCACAACGAGGACACCTATTGCGCCGACGCGGCGCAGGCGGTGTTCGTGGTGGTCGATGGCATGGGCGGGCCCGGACATGGCGAGGCGGCGGCGGCACTGGCGCGCGACCGTCTGCACCAGGATCTGCGCGCCGGCACGGCCCTCGTCGCCGCGCTGCAGGCAGCCAGCCAGTCCATTCGCACGCATGCCGAGGCGCACCCGGGTCGCGCGCCGATCGGCGCCTCTGCCGCGGTGCTGCGGATACGCGATGGCGCCTTCGAACTGGCCTGGATCGGCGGCTGCAGGATCCTGGGCGCCCCGGCGACGTTGTTCGTCGATGCCCCCGCAGGGACCACGATGATCGAAGCGGCCGCATTGCCGGCAGCCGACGACACGGCACCATGTCGTGCTTCGGCGACGCAGGCACTGGGCCTGACCGCTGCGGACTCGCTCACCATCTGCACGCGCAGCGGACGCTGCGCATCCGGGCAGTCCGTGTTGCTGTGCACCGATGGCCTGGGCGAACACGTCGAGACGGATCGCATCGCGGCGGTGCTGGCGCGCAACGACCTGTCACCGCAGGAGTGCGTCGATCATCTGCTGCTGGCGGCGCTGGACAACGGCGCCCGCGACAATCTCACGGCGCTGCTGGTGCGCATCCGTTAATCGACCGGCGATTGTCGCCGCCACAGGCTGCGCGCCTTGCACTGATGGTCCAGGGTGTCCAGCCGCGCCTGGTGCGCCGCCAGCTCGACGGCATCGGCACGCAGAACGCGCGGGCGTCGGGCCAGCGGCGACCCGGCCACCGCCTGCGTCGCGACCGGGCGCGCATCCTCGAGATCGAGATTGAGCGCGGTCTGGCCTGCGGTCAGGCTGATGAAGACCTCGGTCAGCAGCTCGGCATCCAGCAAGGCACCGTGCAGCTCCCGTGCGGAGTTGTCCACACCCAGCCGCTTGCACAGGGCATCGAGCGAATTGCGCTGGCCGGGAAAGCGTTTGCGCGCCAGCGCCAGGGTGTCGAGCACGCTGGCTGACTCGGACACGCGTCCGCGCGGCGGATTCAATCGCGCCAGCTCGGCATCCAGGAAGCCGACGTCGAAGGCGGCGTTGTGGATCACCAGTTCGGCCCCGCGGATCAGTTCCAGCAGTTCGTCGACGATCTCGGCGAAACGCGGCTTGTCGGCCAGGAAGGCGTCATCGAGGCCGTGCACCGCCAGCGCACCGGCATCCACGCGCCGCTCGGGATTCAGATAGCGATGAAAGGTGCGTCCGCTGCGTCGCCGCTCGCACAGTTCGATGCAGCCGATCTCGATGATGCGGTGGCCCTGAGTGACTTCGAGGCCGGTGGTTTCGGTATCCAGCACGACGATGCGACTCATGGAGCCTCCTGCACGGCGATCGCGGCTTCGCGGGCGGCGCGGTCGACGCGCTCGTTTTCGGGATGTCCGCTGTGCCCGCGCACCCAGTGCCAGTCCACGCGGTGGGTCGCGGCGGCCGCGGCCAGACGCTGCCAGAGATCCTGATTCCGCACCGGCTTGCGGTCGGCAGTACGCCAGCCGTTGGCCTGCCAGCGCGGCAGCCAGTCCAGCACGCCCTGGCGGACGTATTGCGAATCGGTGGTCAGGCTGACCTGGCAGGGTCGCTTCAGGCTCTCCAGCGCGGCGATGGCGGCGGCCAGTTCCATCCGGTTGTTGGTCGAGGCCGCTTCGGCGCCGCTGAGCAGGCGCTCATGGTCCTGCCAGCGCAGCAGCGCCGCCCAGCCGCCCGGGCCGGGATTGCCCAGACAGGCGCCATCGGTCCAGATCTGCACGGGACTGTCGGCGCTCATGCGGCGTTGCGCAACACGCCGGAAGCCAGCGAGGCCCCGACCGGCGCCACCCGGCCGCGCGCGTCCAGCCGCAATGCCCGCAGCGAGCTGCGGCGCTTGCGTGCCAGCAGCAGGGCGCACGGGCCGCAGACGGCAGCGGCCTGGCGCAGGTGCATGCCGGGCAGCACGGCACCGCCACGCTGGCGCGCGAACACCTCGACGCCGGCACGCGCCAGGGTGCGGTCGATCGACGTCGGCACCAGCCACTGCAAAGCCCCGGCTGCATGCCGGCGCCGCCACGCCAGCCACGGCGCCCACAGACTGAGCGGATGGAACCCCAGCACCAGCAGCAGGCCTTCGGGTTCGAGCACGCGTGCCGCCTCGGCATACAGGCGTGCCGATTGCCGCACGCCATCCGTCGCATGGCGCAGAAGAACCACGCGAAAGCTGTCATCGGCAAACGGCAGGCCGTCGTCGAGATGTCCGCGCAGGGCACCGCCCCAGCCTTCGCCATCGGCACGCAGTCGCGTCCAGTGGGCGATCAGCGGCGTGTCCGGCAGCGCCGGCAGCGCCGGACCGGCGACGATCTCCAGCGCATTGGCGGCTGCTTGCCCCGCCAGTTGCGGTGCCAACAGATCGATCTCGTCCGCGAGCAGTGCGCGCAGACGCGGATGATCGTAGGGCTCGGCAATGCGTAGCGGCATGGGCAACCTGTGATCGACGCACCATTGTGCGTGATTCCACCGGCCGCTGTTAACTCCGGGCTAACAGCGGGGCCCGGCGGGCCGCTTATAGTCGCGCGCTCGATGGAGAACCCCGATGCGGCTGACGCCGGTTGCTGCATTTGAAGACAATTACATCTGGCTGCTGGCCGACGCGTCCGGCGATGCCCTGGCGGTGGACCCGGGTGACGCGGCGCCACTGGAAGCGGCCCTGCAACACGCGGGCCTGCGGCTGCGCGCGCTGCTGCTGACCCATCACCATGCCGACCACATCGGCGGCGTCGCCGCACTGGCCGCACGCCACCACCCGGTCATCCTCGCCCCGCAGGACGACCGTATCCCGCTGGCCACGCGCCGGGTCGCCGATGGCGAGCGCATCGAACTGGCCGCGCCGGCGACGCCAGTCGAGGTGATGGCCGTTCCGGGCCATACCGCGAGCCATGTGGCCTACCGCGTCGGAGACCTGCTGTTCTGCGGCGACACCCTGTTCAGTCTCGGCTGCGGACGCCTGTTCGAGGGCACGCCTGAAACCATGCTGGCCTCGCTCGACCGCATCGCCGCACTGCCGGACTCCATCCGGTTGTGCCCGGCACACGAGTACACCCAGTCCAACGCCGCCTTCGCCTTGAGCGTCGATAGCGACAATCCCGCGCTGATCGCCCGCGCCGGTGCGGTGCGGGCGTTGCGCGAAGGTCGGCAGTCGACCCTTCCGGTCACCCTGGGCGAGGAGCGCGCCAGCAACCCCTTCCTGCGCGTCGACAGCCGCGCCGTGCGTGCGTGGTGCGCCCGCGATGGCATCGCCGACGATCGCACCGCGCGGTTTGCCGCATTGCGACGGGCCAAAGACGGTTTCCGCGCATGAGCATGCTGCGCTCTGCCGGCCTCGCGCTGCTGATCCTTGGGCTGGCAGCCTGCGCCACGCCATCGCCCCGACCGACGCCACCACCGCCATTGGCGACCGGCGCATCGGTGCCGCCCGCGATCCCGCCGCAGCCTCCGGCCATCGCGCCGCCGGTGATCGCCGCGCCAGACCTCTGGGATCGCCTGCGCACAGGCTTCGCCATGCCCGGCTGCGATGCCGATCCGGTCATCGCTGATTGGGCTCGTCGCTACGCGGCCGGCGGCCATCGCTTCGAGGCCATGGCGGCCGAATACCGCCCGCTGATCGCGCTGGCGCAAGCGAAAATGACCGCACTTGGCGTACCCGCCGAATTTGCCCTGCTGCCGTGGGTCGAGAGCAATTACCGTACCGATGTCGACAGTCGCGCAGGTCCGGCCGGGATGTGGCAGTTCATGGCCACGACCGCTCGCGGCGCCGGGCTGCTGATCGAACCGGGCTACGACGGCCGCCTCGACCCGATCGCCTCGACGCAGGCCGCGGCCCGCTTGCTGGCCGGCTACGGCCGCGATCTCGGCGACTGGCGTCTGGTGGACTGGGCGTTCAACCAGGGCGAGTACCGCATCCGCGGCATGCTGGCTCGGCGCGGCACGCCGCCCGCCGAGCCGGTGATCCCCGACTGGCCGGTGGGTGCCATCTCGCGCTCGCATCTGACCCAGCTGCTGGGCCTGGCCTGCATCGTGCGCGATCCACAGCGTTTCAACGTGCGCCTGCCCGCTGCCGACCCGCGCCGCGTGCTGGTCGTGGTGGAGCTTCCGCAGCCGATCGATCTCGACCTGGCTGCACGTCTTGCCGGCCTCGCTCCGGGCGTCCTGCGTGCGCTCAATCCGGGCTATCGGGGCGCGCGGATGCCGGAGGCAGCGCCGCATCACCTGCTGCTGCCGCTGCCGGCGCAGGCACGATTCGCGGCTCGCTATGCACGCCTGCCGGCTGCCACATGGGCCGCGCTGCGGCCCTATCGGCTGCAACGGCCGGTGCGCCTGGACGACCTGCTGCCCGTCGGCGATCCGCGGATCGAGGCGCTGGCGCAGGTCAATGCCATCGACGCCGATGCACGCCTGCCGGCACGACACGTGCTGTGGTTGCCGGGGAACCTCAAGGCGACCGGCCTGGCCCGGGTGCACGCCGCGCACCGTGCCGAGTTGCGGCATCGCGTACGCAGCGGCGAAACGCTGTGGACGATCGCCCGCGCCAATCGCGTCGGCGTACGCGAGTTGGAGCAGTGGAATCACCTGCGCGGCAGCACCCTGCATCCTGGCCAGTGGCTGCGCCTGACCGCGCCGGACTGAGGCGCTACACTGCGCCACGTCACGCTCGACGTGGGCCACGGTCTCGGAGGACTCATGGGTTTTCTGCACGGCAAACGCGCACTGATCACCGGTGTGCTCAATCACCGCTCGATCGCCTGGGGCATCGCCAGCGCCATGCACCGCGAGGGCGCCGAACTGGCGTTTACCTACGTCAACGACAAGCTCAAGGATCGTGTCGACGAGGCCGCCACGGCCTTCGACTCGAACATCGTCCTGCCCTGCGACGTGGCCGACGACGCGCAGATCGAAGCGCTGTTTCCCGCGCTGGCGCAGCACTGGGACGGACTCGATATTCTGGTGCACTCGATCGGCTTCGCTCCGCGCGAGGCGCTGGCCGGAGAGTTCCTCGATGGCCTGACGCGCGAGGGCTTCCATATCGCCCACGACATCTCGAGCTACAGCCTGGCCGCGCTGGCCAGGGCCGCGCGGCCGCTGATGAAGGGCCGCAACGGTTCGATCCTGACGCTCACCTATCTGGGCGCCGAGCGCGCGCTGGCCAGCTACAACGTGATGGGCCTGGCCAAGGCCAGCCTCGAATCGAACGTGCGCTATCTCGCCTACAACCTCGGACCCGAAGGCACGCGCGTCAATGCCATCTCGGCCGGACCCATCCGCACCCTCGCCGCCTCCGGCGTGGCCAATCTGCGCAAGATGCTGGACCACGTCGCCGAAAAGGCCCCGCTGCGCCGCAACGTCAGCATCGACGAGGTCGGCAATGTCGGCGCGTTCCTGTGCTCGGACCTGGCCTCCGGCATCACCGGCGAAATTACCTACGTCGATGCCGGCTACAACATCCTCGGCATGACCGGACTCTGAGCGGCCGCGGAAGCGCCGCGGAGCAGTCTGCCCCGCGGCCTGCGGCCGCTTCTCACATGCGACTGGCGTCGATCTTGATGTCGGTGTGCTGGCGCAGAGCCGCAATGAAACCGCTCGCGGCCGCCTGCGCGTAAACCTGCCTGAGCTGGTCGAGATACATCTGCCGCAGCTGCGCCGGCAGCTTGGCCGGATCACCGGGATGCACCGCATCGAGCGCCACCAGCGCATAGCGGCCCTGCCCGAGATCCATCTGCGCCACGCTCGGCTTGCCCGCCGCCGGCCGCGGCATCAGGAACACCTGCTTCAGCAGCACGGGATCCAGCCTGGCGCTGGCCGGGTCGCCGCCGTTGCGGCCGACATCGCTGGCGCTCTGCACGCCGGCGCCGACCTCGGCGGCCAGCGTGGCCAGATCACCGCCCCTGGCCAAGGCGGCCTCCAGTTTCTGCGCCTGCGCACGCGCCGCCGCGGCCGCGCGCGCGGCGAGGATGTCGCTGCGAATCTGATCACTGACCGTCGCCAGCGGTTGCGGCGCGGCCGGCCTGAATTCCGCCAGATGCACGACCACGACATCGTCCTTGCCCAGATTGATCGGATCGGACGTGTTGCGATCCTTCAGTACCTGGCTGGAGAACGCCGCCTCGATCACTTTCGGGTTCGCCGCGATCCCGGCGCCGCCCTTGCGGCCGAACAGCGGCGTGGTCTGGATCGGCAGGTTCAGCGTCTTCGCCGCGGTATCGAGCGAGGTCGGATCCTGGTAGATCAGGTCGGTGAGCTTGCCGGCCACGCGGCTGAAGGCGTGATCGCGCGCATCCTTCTCCGCCTGGACCAGCAGCTCCGGCCGCGCCTCGGAGAAGACCTTGGCACGGCCCGCCCGGATGTCGCGCAGGTCGATGATGTGATAGCCCTCGGGGCTCAGTACCGGGGGCGAAATCTCGCCCTTGTGCATCGCGAACAGCGCGCTCTGGAAAGCCCTGTCGGTATCGCCCTTGCGGATCCAGCCGAGGTCACCGCCCTGACGTTTCGAGCCGAGATCATCGGAGTACCGCTCGGCCAGCTTGGCGAAGTCGGCGCCCGGCGCCCTGGCCAGGGCGTCGATCTTCTCGGCCTTGGCCAGCGCCGCCTTCTGCTGTGCCGGCGTGGCATTGGCCGGCAGCGCGATCAGGATGTGCGAGGCCAGACGCTGCTCGGGCAGCACGAAACGGTTCTTCTGCCTGGCGTAAAGCGCCCGCAGGCTGGCGTCGTCGGGAACCGGCGGCGGCGGCAGGGTCGCCGCGCTGACCTCGATGTAGTGCACCGCGACCTGTTCCGGAGTCATGAATGCGGCGCTGTGCGCGACATAGTACGACTTGATCTCGGCCGCGCTGACGCTGGTATCGGTCGGCGCCGGCGTCGGCAACAGCGCATAGCGGAAGTCACGTGTCTGCATCGCGATGCGGATGAATTCATCGAGATCGACCGGCGTGGCGATGGCGCTGGCGCTGATCGCCTGCGGCAGGAACTGCACGGCAAGATCGCTGCGTACGCTGTCCTGGAAGGCCTCCGCGGTCATGCCCATGCCACCGAGCGTGGCCTGGTAAGTCGCCGGATCGAAATGACCGTCGACCTGGAAATAGGGCAGCGCGGCGATCGTCTGGCGCAACTGCGCGTCTGAAATCATCACCCCGAGCTGGCTGCCGGCCTGCTGCAGCAGATCACGATCGACCAGGGTGTCGAGCACCCGGAGCTTGAATGCGGGGCTCTCCAGCACGGTCGGATCGAGCTTCTGCCCCGACTGCACCATCTGCTGGCGCGCACGGTTGAGCGCGTCCTGCAACTGCTGCTGACTGATCTCGCTCTTGCCCACCTTGGCGACATAGGTCGCCGTGCGCGCCATGAAGTACGACTCGATACCGAAGAACGAGAACACGAAGATCAGGAGGCCGAAGATCACCTTGGCCACCCATCCGGAAAGTTTTTCGCGCAGCGTCGTCAACATGCTTGGGTACCACTGGGGCCGCGACACGCGGCGTGAGCGTAAATGGCGAGGGCGCCGCGCGGGCGCCCTCGCTGCAGGTGGCGGAGTGGACGGGACTCGAACCCGCGACCCCCGGCGTGACAGGCCGGTATTCTAACCGTCTGAACTACCACTCCGCGGCTCTGGTGGGTGCTGAGGGGTTCGAACCCCCGACCCTCGCCTTGTAAGGGCGACGCTCTACCACTGAGCTAAGCACCCGCGGCGGGATGCTTCAGTTGATGGCGTCCTTGAGGGCTTTGCCGGCCTTGAAGGCAGCCGCCTTCGAAGCCTTGATCTTGATGGTCTGACCGGTGCGCGGGTTGCGCCCGGTGCGTGCCGCGCGCTTGCGCACGGTGTAGGTGCCGAAGCCGACCAGCGACACGCTGTCGCCCTTCTTCAGCGCCTTCTTGATGACCTCGACCATGGCGTCGACCGCGCGACCGGCATCGGTCTTGGTCAGTTCCGCCTGGTCGGCAACCGCGTTGACGAAATCGGTTTTGTTCATTGAATGACTCCCTCGAAAAGTTCGGCGGCCCGCTGCTGAGATTCGAATCGGAGCGGCGCCCGCCTGCTGTATCGGGCCCCCCAATCGGGTCGCGCTCCGGATTTCCGTCGGCCTGGGCGTTGCATGCCCGCCGCGGTGCGGTCTTTATACCAGCGCTGCAAGAGCATCCGCAATACAAGGCGGCACAAGGGTTCCGGCAGGATGCCGCGCTGCCGTCATCACGCTGATCGCGATGCCGAATCGCAGCGAATGGACAGCATCGACAACGCGCTCAGTGCGGGCGCACCGGCACGCCGTCGCCGCCATCCTCATGCACCGTCGCCTCGACGGGCTCCGGCTGCTCGCGCGGCTCGGTCGCCTGCGGCGGACGCTCCAGAGCCAGATCAAGCACTTCGTCGATCCACTTCACCGGCTTGATCTGCAGCGAACGGGTGATGTTGGCCGGGATCTCGGCGAGATCCTTGCGGTTTTCCTCGGGAATCAGCACGGTGCTGATGCCTCCGCGATGCGCGGCGAGCAGCTTCTCCTTCAGGCCGCCGATCGGCAACACGCGCCCGCGCAGGGTGATCTCGCCGGTCATCGCCACATCGGCACGCACGGGAATCCGCGTCAGTGCGGACACCAGCGCGGTGCACATCGCGATGCCCGCGCTCGGTCCGTCCTTGGGCGTGGCGCCTTCGGGCACGTGCACGTGCAGGTCGTGCTTCTGGTGGAACTCGGGATCGATGCCGAGGCGCGCGGCGCGCGCGCGCACCACCGACAACGCCGCCTGGATCGACTCCTGCATCACGTCGCCCAACTGGCCCGTGTGGATCAGCTTGCCCTTGCCGGGCACGACCGAGGCCTCGATGCTGAGCAGATCGCCACCGACCTGGGTCCAGGCCAGACCCGTGACGAGACCGACTTCGTTCTGCTGTTCAGCGCGGCCGAAGGCGAACTGGCGCACACCGAGGTAATGCTCGAGATTGCGGGTGCCGACCTGGACATGCGGTGGCGACGCCTTGACAGCGGCCTTGGGCAGCGGCTTGCGTGGCGTCGCGGCAACCCTTGGCTTCTCCGCGAGCGTAAGTTCCTTGACCACCTTGCGGCTGATCTTGGCGATCTCGCGCTCGAGATTGCGCACTCCCGATTCGCGCGTGTAATAACGCACGATGTCGCGCAGCGAACCCTCGGACACGCTCAATTCCTCGGGCTTGAGGCCATTGGCCCTGATCTGCTTGGGCAGCAGATAGCGCTCCGCGATCGCCAGTTTTTCGTCCTCGGTGTAACCCGGTATGCGGATCACCTCCATGCGGTCCAGCAACGGACTCGGGATGTTGAGCGAATTGGCGGTCGCGACCCACATCACCTCGGAGAGGTCGAAATCGACCTCGAGATAATGATCGGTGAATGCATGATTCTGCTCGGGATCGAGCACCTCGAGCAGGGCCGAGGAAGGATCGCCGCGAAAGTCCATCGACATCTTGTCGATCTCGTCGAGAACGAACAGCGGGTTCTTCACGCCGACCTTGGACATGTTCTGCAGGATGCGTCCGGGCATCGAGCCGATGTAGGTGCGCCGATGACCGCGGATCTCGGCCTCGTCGCGCACGCCGCCGAGGCTCATGCGCACGAACTGGCGGTTGGTCGCCTTGGCGATCGACTGGCCAAGCGAGGTCTTGCCCACACCGGGCGGTCCCACCAGACAGAGAATGGGGCCCTTCATCTTGTCGACGCGCTGCTGCACGGCGAGGTATTCGAGGATGCGCTCCTTGACCTTCTCCAGGCCATAGTGATCGGTGTCCAGCACCTGCTGCGCCAGTCGCAGGTCCTTGCGCACCTTGCTGCGCTTTTTCCACGGCACCCCGACCATCCAGTCGAGGTAATTGCGCACGACCGTCGCCTCGGCCGACATCGGCGACATCTGCTTGAGCTTGCCCAGTTCCTGGCGTGCCTTGGTCAGGGTGGCCTTGGGCATGCCGGCCAGTTCGATCTTCTTTCCCAGCGCGTCGATCTCGTTGCCGCCGTCCTCGCCTTCGCCCAGTTCCTTCTGGATCGCCTTCATCTGCTCGTTGAGGTAGTACTCGCGCTGGCTCTTCTCCATCTGCGACTTGACCCGGCCGCGGATGCGCTTCTCGATCTGCTGCAGATCGATCTCGCTGTCGACCAGTCCGATCAGCTGCTCCAGGCGCGCGCCGACGTCGGCGGTCTCCAGCAGCTTCTGCTTGTCGGCGATGCGCACCGACAGGTGCGCGGCGATGGTATCGGCGAGACGACTGGAATCATCGATGCCGCCGAGCGTGGACAACACCTCGGGCGGCAGCTTGCGGCTCTGCTTGACCAACTGCTCGAACAGGCTGACCAGGGTACGCGAAACCACGTCCAGTTCGCGCTCCTCGCGCGAGTACACCGGTTCGATCACGGTGTAGTCGGCCATCAGCATGTCGCCTTCACGATGGAAGGCGCGCACCACCGCGCGACCGCGCCCTTCGGCCAGCACCTTGACCGTGCCATCCGGCAATTTCAGCAGTTGCAGCACGCTGGCCAGCGTGCCGGTTCGGTAGAGGTCGTCCTCGCCGGGGTCGTCGATGTCGGGACTCTTCTGCGCGATCAGCAGAATCTGGCGCTCGCCGTCCATCGCCGCCTCCAGCGCGCGCATCGATTTCTCGCGGCCGACGAACAGCGGAATCACCATGTACGGATACACCACCACGTCGCGCAGCGGCAACACGGGCAAGGCGGCGGGGGCGACAGTCGTCTCGGGCATCGTCATTCCGGCATCGGCAAAGGAGTGCGGCACGAGCCTGCGCCCGTGCCCTCGGAGGGTCAAGTGGAGGCGGGACCGTGGTCCCGCAAGGGGTTCAGGCGGCGCCGCCGGCGCTCTCGCCGAGACGCGGCTGCAGGTTGCCGCGATAAATCAGGTAGGGCTCGGCCTGACCGTTGATCACGGCGTCGTCGACCACGACCTTGCTGACATGTTCGAGCGAAGGCAGCTCGTACATGGTGTCCAGAAGGACGTGCTCGAGGATGGTGCGCAGTCCGCGCGCGCCGGTCTTGCGCTTGAGCGCCTTGTGCGCGACGGCGGCCAGCGCCTCGGGCCGGAACTCGAGCTCGACGCCCTCCATCTCGAACAGTTTCTTGAACTGCTTGGTGATCGCGTTCTTCGGCTCGGTGAGGATGCGCACCAGCGCCGGCTCGTCGAGCTCCTCGAGTGTCGCGACCACCGGCAGGCGGCCGACGAATTCGGGGATCAGGCCGAACTTGACCAGATCCTCCGGCTCGACGTCGGCGAGCTGCTTGCCGATGTTCTGGGTGCGGTTCTTGCTGCGGATCTCGGCGCTGAAACCGATCCCCGTGGTCTCCGAGCGCTGCTGGATGATCTTCTCGAGGCCGGCAAAGGCACCGCCGCACAGGAACAGGATGTTGCGGGTGTCGACCTGCAGGAATTCCTGCTGCGGATGCTTGCGTCCACCCTGCGGCGGCACCGAGGCGATGGTGCCCTCGATCAGCTTCAACAGCGCCTGCTGCACGCCCTCGCCCGACACGTCACGGGTGATCGAAGGGTTCTCGCTCTTGCGCGAGATCTTGTCGATTTCGTCGATGTAGACAATGCCCGACTGCGCCTTCTCGACGTCGTAGTCGCATTTCTGCAGCAGCTTCTGGATGATGTTCTCGACGTCTTCGCCGACGTAGCCCGCCTCGGTCAGCGTGGTGGCATCGGCGATCGTGAACGGCACATTGAGCAGACGCGCCAGCGTCTCGGCCAGCAGCGTCTTGCCGGAACCGGTCGGTCCGATCAGCAGGATGTTGGACTTGGCCAGCTCGATCTCGTCGTTCTTCTGCCGCGACTCGAGACGCTTGTAGTGGTTGTAGACCGCCACCGAAAGCGCCTTCTTGGCGCGCGTCTGCCCGATCACGTACTGATCGAGCGCGTCCATGATCTCGCGCGGCTTGGGCAGGTGATTGCGCGTGCCGGCGGCCTTCTCCTCCAGCTCCTCGCGGATGATGTCGTTGCAGAGCTGCACGCATTCGTCGCAGATGAACACCGACGGGCCGGCGATCAGCTTGCGCACTTCATGCTGGCTCTTGCCGCAGAAGGAGCAATAAAGAATCTTGCCGGTGTCGCTGGATCGGCCTTGCCGCTCGTCGCTCATGCTGACTGGTATCCGCGCTTTCTGCGTGCGTCGCGACCATAGCATAGCGTCCGGGACCCGCTGTGCAAGCGGACCGGATCGCGGCGGGTCACGAAATGAAAGGAATCAGGCGGTCTTGACCGTTTCCAGCGGACGACGCTCGAGGACGGCGTCGATCAGGCCATAGACCTTGGCGTCATCGGCACCCATGAAGTAATCACGCTCGACGTCGCGCTCGATCTTTTCGACCGGCTGCCCGGTATTGCGCGCCAGTGCGTCATTCAGACGCTGCCGCAGGTAGAGGATTTCCCTGGCCTGGATCGCGATGTCGCTGGCCTGGCCCTGGGTACCTCCGGACGGCTGGTGGATCATTACCCGTGAATTGGGCAGGGCATAGCGTTTGCCCTTGGCGCCGGCGGCCAGCAGGAACGCACCCATGCTCGCCGCCTGGCCGATGCACATGGTGCTGATGTCGGGCTTGAGAAACTGCATGGTGTCGTAGATCGCCAGCCCCGCGGTCACCGAGCCGCCGGGGCTGTTGATGTACAGGCTGATGTCCTTGTCCGGATTCTCGGATTCGAGGAACAACAGCTGCGCCACCACCACGTTGGCCATGAAATCATCGATCGGGCCGACCAGGAACACCACCCGCTCTTTCAGCAGACGGGAATAGATGTCGTAGGCACGCTCGCCGCGAGCGGTCTGCTCCACCACCATCGGCACCAGGTTCAGGCCCTGCGCCGGCTGCACGATCTTGGACATGCGCTGCTTCCTCGGATGACGCCGCTCAGTGAACCTCCGGACAGGCCCATCCAGGACATGTCGGAGGGCACCGGGTCCGGTGCAGATCCGGACCCGGCTACGCCGCATCAGGCACCTGCGTGCCTGATGCGCGACGAGCCGCGATGGCCTGCGGCAAACCTGAAATGATCCGGTTCTTCCTCAGCCGGCACGGCCCGGTCGCAACAGTTCGTCGAAGCTCATCGGCTTGTCGGTGACGCGGGCATGCTCGGCCACCCACTCCGCCACCTGGTCCTCGAGTACGCGGTTGCGCAACCCTTCCATCAATTGGGGGTCATTGCGATACAGTTCAACCACCCGCTGCGGTTCTTCGTACGTCGATGCGATCGCCGCGAGCATTTCGGCAATGCGCTTGCTGTCGGCGGCAATGCCGTTGCGACGGGCTATTTCACCCATCAGAAGCGCCGCCGCGACGCGCAGACGCGCAGGGGCGTATGCCGCAACCACCATCTCGGCGCCCGGCTCGCTGCCCTGAGGCAGACCCATGCGGGCGATGGCGCGTGCCTCGGCCTCGACCATCACCTTCGGCAGCTCGAGATCCGGATGGGCTGCGGCGAGCTTCTGCGCAACCTCGCCCTTCAAGCGCGCCAGCAGCGCGCCATGCAGCTCACGCTCCAGATTGGCGCGCACCTCGGACCGGAATTTCTCGATCTCGCCATCGGCGACGCCGAAGCCGCGGATGAAATCGGCATCCAGTTCCGGCAGCACCGGCTCGCGCACTTCGGCGATGTTCAGCCGCACCTGGGCGAGCTTGCCGGCCAGCGCCGGGTTGCGGAACTCGGACGGGAAAGCGACATCCAGTTCGAGCGCTTCACCCGCTCCATGCCCGGCCATCGCAGCGTCCATCTCCTGCATCAGGCTGCCGCTGCCCAGTACGCTGCCGGCGCGCTCGCTGCCTTGCTCGGGATAGCGCCCTTCACTGGTCTGCGCGCTGAAGTCGAAAGCGACGAAATCGCCTTCGCCGGCCGGACGCCCGACCGGCTCGAAGCGGCGACGCTGCTGGCGCAGGGTTTCGATCATGCGGTCGACGTCGGCATCGGAAGCCTCGGCGCGAACGCGCTCGATCTCGAGCACGGAAACATCGACGGCCGGCAGCTCCGGCATCACCTCGAAGGTCGCGGTGTAGGCGATCTCGCCATCTTCGGGCGCACCGGAGGTGCTGATCGACGGATTGGCCACCGGTCGCAGTTGATGCTGTGTCGCCGCCTCCTCGAACGTCTTGCCGATCAGCTCCGACAGCGCTTCGCCGCGAACCTGCGCGCCGAACCGCTGCTCGATCACTTTCGACGGCACCTTGCCCGGGCGAAAGCCGTTCAGGCGCACGGTGCGTCCGAGCTCGGCCATGCGCTGATGCACGCGCGCATCCAGATTCGTCGCCGGGAAGCGGATGGTCAGCCGGCGCTCGAGAGCGCCCACGTTTTCAAGCGAAGCGTGCATGCATACTCCTGCCTGCGCCACCGCAACGCGTGCGGCAGTCGCTCTACTGTGGTGCGAAAGGAGAGACTCGAACTCTCACGGGTTACCCCACTGGAACCTAAATCCAGCGCGTCTACCAGTTCCGCCACTTTCGCCAGACCGGCCACCGCCGGAACGCCTTCGGGGAACATTGCGAGAGCCGTGCAACCAAGGTGGTGGGCCGTCTAGGACTCGAACCTAGAACCTACGGATTAAGAGTCCGCTGCTCTACCAATTGAGCTAACGGCCCACGTTGTCATTGTACTGAGCTGGGGTGGACGATGGGACTCGAACCCACGACACCCGGAATCACAATCCGGTACTCTAACCAGCTGAGCTACGCCCACCATCAAACGTTAGCGCGCCCGACAGGACTCGAACCTGCAACCGCCGGCTTAGAAGGCCGGTGCTCTATCCGGTTGAGCTACAGGCGCAGACTCGGCGAACGCGCTTTGGTCGGGGTAGAGGGATTCGAACCCCCGACATCCAGCTCCCAAAGCTGGCGCTCTACCAGACTGAGCTATACCCCGACATTTGCAACCCTCGGCGATACGGCAATCCGAAGATCGGGGATGGTACGGTCGCCCTCGCAAAGCGTCAATCGGTCGAGACCCGCGGACTTCACGCGCACCGGCCTCCGATCCGGCGCAACGCGAGCGAAACAAGCCCGTCATGGTGCCCGTGCCACCCCGCTCCGTCAAGCGCGTAGTCGCCCGCAACCGTGGCATGCAGCGCGCAACCAGTGCGCAAACCGCAGGCGGCCTGCTGGCCGCCGGGACTCAGTCGCGCGGCATGCCGTCGGGATGCAGCCAGCCTGATTCGCCATCGGCGTAGTGCTCGTTTTTCCAGATCGGCACCCGCCGCTTGATCTCGTCGATGATCCAGCGGCAGGCGGCAAACGCGACATCGCGATGGGCCGCGCTCGCACCAACCCACACGGCGCAGTCTCCGAGCACGAGGTCGCCGACACGGTGCACGCAGCGCGCATCAAGTACGGCAAATCGCTGCCGCGCCTCGTCAAGGATCGCATTCCCCTCGCTGACAGCCAGTGGCACGTAGGTCTGGTAGGTCAGGGCGCGCACCTCGCGCCCATCGTTGTGATCACGGACGCAGCCGGCAAAGCTGACCACCGCACCGGCCGCTGGCGACCGCAGCAAACGCTCGAGAGCGGCGCCATCGATCGGCCCGTCACTGAGCGCAAACCGACTCATCCGCCCGACACCGGCGGCAGCAGGGCGACCTCGTCGCCTTCGCGAAGGCACTGCTCCCAGGGTGCGAACACGCCATTGACGGCCACCCGCAGGCGGCTGCGCTCCAGGGTGAACCCATGGCGCACGGCAAGCTCGTCATACAGCTCGGCGGCGTTGTCGCAGGTTGTCTGCACCGATTCGGCATCGCATCCGGCCGCGCTTGCCAGTACCGCGAAATAGAGCAGCCGGATCTTCATCGGCGCAGCTCCCGACCGGCGCTGATGCGGCGCTTGCCACCGGCCTTGTCGAGCAGGTGTACCGGACCGATCACGATGGCGTGACTGAGCGCCTTGCACATGTCATAGACCGTGAGCGCAGCCACCGTCGCCCCGACCAGCGCCTCCATCTCGACGCCGGTCTTGTGGGTCACCGCAACCTCGCAGCGGATCGCCAGGTCGGCAGCGCCGACGAACTCGGCACTGATCACACAACGCTCGATCGCCAGCGGATGGCAGAACGGAATCAGCTCGTGGGTGCGCTTGACGGCCAGGGTTCCCGCGATGATCGCGGTATCCAGCACCGGTCCCTTGGCCGCACGCAGCCCATTGGCGCGCAGTGCGGCCGCAACCGCCAGCGGGAAATGCACCCGCGCCTCCGCGACCGCGCTGCGACGGCTGGCGCGCTTGGCGCCGACATCCACCATGCGCGGATGGCCGGAGGCATCGAGGTGGGTGATCTTCGGCGCTCGCGTCATGGCGACGATTGTGGCGCAGGGAGCCCGGTTGCGCGAGCCGGCACCCTGCTATCCGCGCACCACGACGATGATGTCCGACTCGCCGATGCCGCGCGGCATGATCCGCCCGGGCCCGGCGGCGAACTCACACCTTCATGTATTCCTCCCTCCGCTCCTGCCATCGGCATCACGCCGATGGTGCTGCCGGCACCATCCCTGGCGCTCGCCCTGCGGGCCGCCTGCGGCGTTCGAGCGCGCTCCTGCACGCTTCGTCATCGGCGCGCGCGATACCACTGGCAGATCGCAAACGCGGCTGCCGCGCTACGCGCGGACTGTTGCGGGCTCGCGCATCATGCGCTCGCCCCGCAACCCGGCCCTCGGCATCCTGCCTCGGGCGTTCGACGCCGCGCGATCTGCCACCGGCAGATCGCAAACGCGGCTGCCGCGCTACGCGCGGACTGTTGCGGGCTCGCGCATCATGCGCTCGCCCCGCAACCCGGCCCTCGGCATCCTGCCTCGGGCGTTCGACGCCGCGCGATCTGCCACCG